>NZ_JBHFPE020000022.1:0-24237 GCF_043355935.2 Roseovarius roseus
TGCCGCCGGTTGGGTGGGTTCAAGTTCACCCGGAGATTACGCCACCTTCAAATTTCCACCACCTTCGCGACACGACCAATGCTCTGGCGCGAATTCAGTCGACCGCTGAGACGTTGCGTGCGCTAGGGAAGAGGGTCGTCATTGTGTCGCCTCCCCCGAATTCAGGTGAAGACTTGGGAAAGTGCCTGCTATACGCACGTGTCTGGGGCAAGGAACTTTCGCAATGCGATTTCTCAAGCTCAAGCTATTCCAGCATGATCGAGAAATCATATCGTCTTTTGCAAAAAGTCGAGGCTAGTATTCCTGTAGTATTTTTGGATGAGGCAATGTGCCAGGACGGGACCTGTGCGACGTCGGATGGAAACCTTTTTCTGTACCGCGATAACGGGCATCTTTCGATAGAAAGCGCCAGGTCGTTGGGTTCTAGAATAGACCTCTTGGCGCTATCTGTCGCAGAAGCGAAGTGAGACTGGGGGGCCATTTTCAGCTCAGCTTCGGCTGGGCACCGAGCCTACGAGGTTCGGTCGATTCCCAGAAATCGCTTTGATACCCCGGAAAAATCCGTGCCCATCAGCGCCTTTCCACGCGCTCGCCTGCTAAGGCATTCAAATCAGCGGCTTAGCCTGAGCAGGTTCCGCTGGGTCGATACAACTGGCCGCGACATTGTGAGACCCTTGCTGAGCCAAGAGGGAAAGCGGAATATTGATCGGAGAGGAGTGAGAATTTTTACCAGCCACCTGCACCAGCAGAGCTTGCTTTGATGTACCGGTTCCAGCAGCCTTGGACGTGTATTTTGATCCACGCCCGACATCCTCACATTTGGTTGCCCGGCGGAAAGTATCAGGCGGGCATCCGGACAAGGGGCAAGACAATGCTGCATTTTGATCGATCCGAATTTGACCAAAGACTGGCAAACGCACGCAAGCTCATGCAGCGGGACGGTCTGGATGCGCTGCTTGTCTTCTCGCAAGAAAGTCATTTTTATCTGACCGGATTCGACACCAAGGGCTTCGTTTTTTTTCAATGCATGGTGGTCACTGCCGATGACGCCCCGGTGACCCTGCTGACGCGGCGGCCCGATCTGGAACAGGCGCGGCGCACCTCGATCATCGAGGATATCCGCCTGTGGTATGACGCACCGGGGGCCGACCCGACATCCGAGTTGCAGGAGATCCTGACCGAAAAGCGATTGAAAGGCGCGCGGGTGGGCGTCGAGCTGCGCAGCTTCGGGCTGACCGGGGACAAGCACGAGTTGCTGCGCCAGCGCTTTGCGGACTGGTGCGTGCTGGTCGATGCCTCTCACCTCGTGCGCGAATTGCGACTGATCAAATCGGAGGCCGAGATCGCGTATGTCCGGCAAGCCGCGGAACTGGCCGACCGGTCGCTGGAGGCGATGATCGACGCAGCAGGGCCCGGCGTGTTCGAGGGCCGCATCGCCGCCGCCGGTATCGCGCCGATCCTGCAGGGCGGCGGGGACATGCCTCCGTCCGGGCCGGTTCTGGGGTCGGGCGACCGGGCGCTACTGGTGCGCAGCGCCTCGGGATACCGCGACCTCGACAACGCGGATCAACTGACCATCGAACATGCGGGCAGCTACCGGCATTACTGCGCGTGCCTGATGCGCACGTTGACCATCGGCAAGGCAGGCAGGGCGCATCAGGACATGTTCAGCGCCACGCGTGATGCGATGGGCGCCATGACCGAGGCGGCTCGCAGCGGCAATACCATCGGGCAGATCGACGATGCGCACCGCGCATCCTTTGATGCGGCGGGCTATGGCGAGGCTCGCATGTCGGCCTGTGGCTATTCGCTGGGCGCGACCTATTCCCCCTCGTGGATGGACGTGCCGCCGATGATCCATTCCGGCAATGACATGCCGATCCGCGCCGGGATGATCCTGTTCCTGCATGCCATCCTGATCGACGCGCCGCGCAATCTGGCGATGAGTGCGGGCTACACGATCCTGACGCGGGATAGCGGGCAGGCCCCCGAGGTGCTGAGCCGCTTGCCGCTGGAATTGATCAGCCGCTAGGCGCGCGGGCCGGCGCGGTCGAGGCGATCCCGCAGCCATGCCCATCCGATGGCTGCGGCCATCGCCGGGCGGCGCACAGCGTGAAAGGGCAGCGGCCGCATGGGCGTGACCGCAAGCGGCAGATCATCCGCACTCCCGCGCATCACGGCATCCGCCAATGCCTTGCCGACAGCCGGCGCGATGGCCACACCGCGTCCACTGAATCCGATGACGGCCCAGATGCCAGGCTCCGGCCGATGGACCCGCAGCGCGCGTTCGGGCGTCAGGTCCACCTGTCCCGCCCAGCGATAGCGTACGGCCACATCGCCGATCTGCGGAAAATAGCGGCGCATGGTACTCTCCAGCCGCGCCAAATGCGCCGCCTTCATCCCGTCCCCTCGGGTGGAGCCGCGCCCGCCAAAGACCAACCGACCCTCCTCGTTCAGGCGGAAGTAGATCAGCAGGCGCCGCGTATCGCTGACGACGGGATCGCCGGGCAGGATAGAGGCACGGATATCCTCCGGCAGCGGTTCTGTGGCGATCTGAAGCGACTGCATTGGAAGGATGCTGCGCCTAAGCGCGGGCAGCAGGTTCCCCGAATAGGCCCCCGTCGCCAGAACGATCTGATCGCAGCGAACGGCACCCTTGGGCGTAGTGACACGCCAGCCGGAGCCATCGCGCACGATATGCTCTGCCGGGCTCTTGGCGTGCAGCTGCGCGTCTAGGCGCTGCGCCGCTTGTGCCATTCCGCGCGCCAGCGACATCGGGTTGAGGCCGCCGCCGTTAGGGTCGAGATAGCCCGCAACATACTGATCGCAGCCCGTCAGCGCCGCCACCTCCCCCTGGCCCAGTATGCGCACATCGCGCCCACGCGCCTGCCATTGCCGCGCCCGCTCCTCTATCGCGGGCAGTGCGGCCTGGGAATGCACGCCTTGGATCCAGCCGTCGCGATGGAAGGCGCAGTCGATGTCGTGACGCGCGATGAGGCTTGCGACCAGATCGCCGCCACTTGCCCCCAGATCGGCCATCGCGTTGCCCAGCTCGGGACCATGCCGCGCGATGAGGTCATCGGGGTTGTCCTTGAAACACGGGATCAGCTGACCCCCGTTGCGTCCCGACGCGCCCCAACCAAAAGCTTGCGACTCGAGCAGCATCGTATCGCAGCCAGCCTCGGCCAGGTGCAGCGCGCAGGAAATCCCGCAAAATCCGCCACCTATGACGACGACATCCGCACGCGCATCGCCCTTGAGCGGCGGCGCATCCGGTGCGGGCCGTGCGGTGGCTTCCCAAAGCGGGTCCGAGGCGAGAGGCGCGCTCACTTCCCAGACGCGGCGCTGAGATAATCCCAAGCCGAGAGCACATGCGTGCGCACGACATGCAGGAAATCTTCGACATCCACATGCTCGTCATGCGAGCCCATCCCGTGCGGATAGGGCCCATAGACATAGGCGGGAACGCCGTTATGCCGCCAAAGCCGCGCATCTGTGCCGCCAAGGCTGACGATAGGGGTCGGGCGCGGGCGGCCGAAGGCCTCCACATTCTTCTGGATGATCTCGACCATTTCGTGATGCGGGTCGCACCACGAGGGCTCGTCCCCGCCGATCACCTCCCATTCGACGCCCGGATGGCGCGCCGCGATCGCCTCGACATGGGGCAGAAGATCGGATTTCGACATACCGACGGGCAGGCGCAGATCCGCGGTAAAGTGGCACTCGGAAGGGATCATGTTGGTCTTTTCGCCGCCCTGGATGGTACCGATATTGAGCGTGACCCGAGACACCAGATCGCCCGCCCCCGCGCCCATCATACGGTCCATCGCATCGCGCCCCGCGTCGACGGCGCTGGCGACGTTGTGGGGCGGCTTACCCTCAAGCTCGGTCAGCTCTTCGAGGTCGCGCGCGACGGCCATGGCGATCTTGGTCGCGCTTTCGGTAATGTGGACATAGGCGCCATGCGCCCCGGCCGCGCGGGCAGTGAATGCGATCCAGAGCGGCCCACGCTCACCGAAGCGCACCGATTCCGGGCCGCCGGGCTCGCCGTTCAGCAGGCAATCGCCGTGCACTTCCGGGTGATGCTCCATCAGGTAGCGCGCGCCCCACGGTCCGAAGGTTTCCTCGTCCGAAACGCAGGTCAGCGTCAGCTTGCCGCAAAGCTGCTCCTTCAATCGGCTGAGGAGCGAATAGGTGATGATCGACGCCGTGGTACCCGGTTTCATGTCGCAGGCGCCGCGGCCAAAGATATTGCCGTCCACCTCGTCCCCCGCCCAAGGGTCATGGGTCCAGCCGTGGTGATCCTCGGGCACCGGGAACACGTCCATATGTCCGTTGAGGACCAGGTGCCGCCCCGGCGCGCCGCCGTCGAATGCCGCCACGATATTGGGCATCCGGGGGTGAGGGTCGATGATCCTGTAGGTCAGCCCCGCGGAATCGAGGTAGTCGCGCACCACCTGCGCCGCATCCACCGTGTCGCCCGGAGGGTTGGGAGAGCGGGCACGCAGAAATGTCTTGAGAAATTCGATGATTGTACTGCGCTCTTCATCAAGCCAGGTGAGGAGCTGCTGGCGTCCCTCTTCGTGTCCGGAGATCATGACCGGCTCCTTTCTATCTGGTCGCGCAGGCGGTACCACATCAATATCAGCGGCAGCACCCACGGGTTGCCGCCATATCCGGGCAGGGTTGGGAAACTGCCCTCGGCAAAGGCACTTTGACTGTTCCCCCGCAGCATCATGCGCGCCGTCTGATAGCCCATCCATGTCTGCATCGCGACGCCGCTACCCTGGCAACCCAACGCGTAATGCACGCCCTCATGTTCGCCCAGATGTGGAAGGAAATCGAAGGTGAAGGCCACATTGCCGTTCCAGCTATGGCTGATGCGCACATCGCTCAGCTGCGGCCAAACCCGCGTCATCACCTTGTGCAAGCGCCGCGCACTTTCGCGCGGATCCATCGCGGTGGTGCCGACGCGCCCGCCCCACAGAACCCGCTTGTGATCCGGTGAAAGTCGGAAATAGCTGAGCACGCGGCGCGTGTCGGCAAGGCCGCGCGCATTGGGCACCAGTTCCTGGGCCAATTCGGGCGGGATCTCCTCGGTTGCGATCAGGAAGCTGGCAACCGGCACCACCCGGCGGCGAAACCATGGTACCTCGCGGCCGGTATATCCGTTGGTGCCCAGCATGACCTTTTCAGCGCGGATCGTGCCACGGTCTGTCTCGACCCGCCAACCGTCCGGACCGCGCGTCATGCCCGTCACATGGGTCTGCCCCCACAGCCGCGCGCCGGCACGCTCGGCTGCCTCCGCGAGGCCGCGCACATACTTCGCCGGGTGGATCGTTGCCGCACCCTCGGCCACCTGCCCGCCGCGATAGAAATCGCTGCCGATCTCCTCGCGCTGGCGCCCGGGCGGGATCATGCGGACCGGTGCCCCCGTCAGCTCCTCGGTCAGATCGGCGCTGCGTGCCAAGGCGTCGTAATGCCCGCGCGTCCAGGCGCAGGAAAACCGACCCACCTGCGCAAAGTCGCAGTCGATCCCTTCGCGCGTGATCAAACCGGCCAGAAAGAGCAGCGTTCCAGCCGCCTCTTTCATCAGACGCATGGCGCGGTCCTGGCCCACCTCCTTGGCCAGCCCGGCCTGAGCGTGCTTGAGCCCGCCCGACACAAGCCCGCCATTGCGAGAGCTGGCGCCCTGCCCGATCCGCTTGCTGTCCAGCACCGCGCAGTCGGTGCCGGCCCGCGCCAGTTCCAGCGCGCAGGAGAGGCCCGCATAGCCGCCGCCAATGATGCACACATCGACCTTTTGCACGATCTCGTCCGGCGCACCGATGCCGGGGCGCGCGGCGTCCCACCAATAGGGTTGGGCCTTGAAATCGGGAGTAAAAAGGCGATTACCCGACATGGTTCTGTCCTACCTTTTGGACTGCAGAAATTGCGACAGGGTCAACATCAGAACGGAAAAGGTGATCAGCAGAGTCGATATCGCCGCGATGGTCGGATCAATCTCATCACGCAGCGCCAAAAACATGCGCCGGGTCAGCGTCGCCTTGTCGCCGCCCGCGATCAGCAGCGCGATGACCACCTCGTCGAGCGATATGATGAAGGCCAGCAAAGCCCCGGACAGCACCGAATTGCGGATTTGCGGCAAGGTCACCGTCAGGAACGCCCATGGCCGCGAGGCTCCCATCGAGCGCGCGACCATCTCCTGGTTGAAGTCGAAATTCCGCATTCCCGCCGTCACGGTGATCATCACCAGCGGAATGGCCAGGATCGTATGCGCCAACACCAATCCAAGGATGGTGGAATTCAGCCCGACTGGCGCAAAACTGAGGAAGATGCCAACGGCAAGCAGGATCAGCGGGATGATCATTGGCAGCGTCAGCAGAACGGTCATGTATTTGCCCAGCCGCGCAGTGGTCGCATGAAGGCCATAGGACGCGAGTGTGCCGGTTACCGTCGCCAGGATCATCGTCAGGAATGCGACCTGAAACGACACCGACGTCGCCTGCAACCATTCGGGCGAGTCAAAATAGGCGCGATACCAGCGCAGCGACCACGATTCCGGCGGAAATTCGAGGTAGCGCGAATCCGAGAAGCTCATCGGTATGACCAGCAGCGTCGGCGCGATCAGGAACACGATCACCAATATGCACACCACATAAAGCCAGAGCCGCTGAAGATGCGTGACCTGCGTGTCGGTGGCGGGTTTGTTCAGCATCTCACCTGCCCTCCGTCGTCGCAAAGGCGCCTGTCAGCCGCCCGAAGGCCCAAAGGATCCCCAGCGTCATCACCAGCAGGACAACCCCCAGCGCGCTCGCCGCGCCCCAATCGGCATAAACTGCCATCGAACGCTCGATCTGCATTGCCCACATCATCACGCGCCCCCCGCCGAGCAGCGCAGGCGTCACATAGAAGCCCAGCGACAGCACGAAAACGAGGATGACCCCCGCGCCCAGCCCCGACAGTGTCAGCGGCACGTAGATTTGCCAGAACGCCTTGATCGGCGACGCTCCCAGGTTGGCCGCCGCCTTCATCAGATCAAGATCGACAGTCTTCATGCTGGCATAGAGCGGCAGCACAAAGAACGGCAGCATGATATGCACCATGCCGATGGTCGTGCCGGTAAAATTATGCACCAGCTTAAGCGGCGCATCGATCAGCCCCATGTCGATCAGCCAGGTGTTGATCAGCCCCTTGCGCTGCAGCAGCACCAGCCACGCATAGGTCCGCACCAAAAGCGACGTCCAGAACGGAAAAAGCACACAAAGCAGGACAAGGCTCGACATGCGCGGGCCCAGTTGCGAGGCAAGATATGCCAGCGGATAGCCCAAAAAGATGCACAGGCCCGTCACCAGAAATGCCAGCTCGAACGTGGTGATCAGGGTTATCTTGTAGGACGGATGCAGCAGTCGGGTGTAGTTCTCCAGGGTGAACCCGTCGGCGCCATAGATCGACAGCCAGAACAGCCAGCCGATGGGCACCAGAACCAGGCTGCCGACCAGGATGAAGGCCGGTAGCGACAGCGACAGCAGCTTGCGCTGTTCGGCGCGCGCCTGACGGTCCAGCGCCTGCGCATTTTCCGGTGTGCCGCCCGGGGCAAGGTCGACCGCGGTCATCGCTGATCATCCTCTGCAAGGATCACCGTGTCCTGCACCAGCCAGGACAGACGCACCTCGCTGCCGGGCTCCGGCAGGGACTGGTTGCTGCGATGCTGGCTGCGCACGGCGATGTCGTGATCGCCGTGGATGTTGATGTAGCTGACGACGCTGTCGCCTTGGAACACGTTCTTGC
Organism: Roseovarius roseus; assembly: GCF_043355935.2. NCBI lineage: Bacteria > Pseudomonadati > Pseudomonadota > Alphaproteobacteria > Rhodobacterales > Roseobacteraceae > Roseovarius > Roseovarius roseus. Next base: position 7,792 of record NZ_JBHFPE020000022.1, read on the forward strand.
GCAACCTACCGGTCATCTGGTTTTCGTCCGCGCCCGGCGCACCGCCCGCGATGTGCAGCATCTCGGGGCGCAGGATCAGGGTCTGTTTGGATCTTGGCGACTCGATGCGCGTCTCCGTCCTGATCGGATCACCGAAGAGGCGGGCCACGCCGTTTTCAACCTCGACCGGCAGGCGATATGTCTCGCCGATGAAACTGGCCACAAAGAACGTCTCGGGCCGCTCGTAAAGGCGCTGGGGCGGGTCTACCTGCTGTATGCGCCCCTCGTTGATCACGGCGATGCGGTCAGACATGGTCAGCGCCTCGCGCTGGTCATGGGTGACATAGACGGTGGTGATGCCCAGCCGATCATGCAGCGCCCGCACTTCGAATTGCATCTGCTCGCGCAGGTTTTTGTCGAGCGCCGAAAGAGGCTCGTCCATCAGCAGGATGCGCGGCTCGAAGATCACTGCCCGCGCCAGCGCCACGCGCTGTCTCTGGCCACCCGACAGCGCATCGATGCCGCGATCGCCCAGTTCGGTCAGCTGCACGAGGTCCAGCGCCCGCACCACCCGCTCGCGGATCTCTGCCTTACCCACGCTGCGAAGTTTCAGCGGATAGGCGAGGTTCTCGGCCACCGTCATGTGGGGAAAAAGCGCGTAGTTCTGGAACACCATGCCGATATCGCGCTTGTGCGGCGGCAGGAGCAGTATTTCGTCATCCCCGAATTTTACCGATCCGCTGTCAGGCCGCACGAAGCCGGCCAGAACCATCAGCAGCGTCGTCTTCCCCGACCCCGAGGGGCCGAGAAGTGTCATGAATTCACCGCTTTGGATGTCGATGCTCACGTTATCCAGCGCGCGAAATGCGCCGTAGCTCTTGACGAGAGAGGTCACGCTGATCGGCAGGGACTTGTCCCGCCCAGCGGCCCCGCTGGCGCCATCCGGCCCGGCATTGGCCGGACCGGTCATATTGGTTGCATCAGGCATCAATGATCATTCCTGAATGAAGAAGTCGAAATCCTGGGTCAGTTGATCGAGATTCTCTGCCCAGTATTCGGCATCCAGAACAAACCCCTTGGCCACGTTGTCCGGATGACTCGGCAATCCCTTTGCCACATCGTCCGGAATGACCCCGGTATCATAGGCATCCGCATTCGCCGGACCGTAATTGATGAAGAGGGCGATGCGCGCCTGAACCTCTGGACGGCTCATGATCTCGATCGCCTTCATCGCGAGATCCTTGTTCTTGGCGCCCTTGGGGATGACCCAGCAATCGGTCAGAACGATCTGCTCGTCCCAAGTGATGCTGACCGGGGCGCCCTCATCCGCGATCGATTGCGCGCGGCCGTTCCAGACCATTGCCATGTCGACCTCGCCATCCTGAAGAACCTGCGCGGACTGCGCGCCCGAACTCCACCAGACGGCGACATCGTCCTTGATTTCCCGCAGCTTGTTGAAGGCGCGCTCGGTGTCGAGGGGGTAGAGCTCGTCCATCGGCACGCCGTCAGCAATCAGGGCCGCCTCCATGTTGTAGACCGGATTGCGGCGCAGGCTGCGCGGCCCCGGATATGTCTCGGTATCCCAGAAATCCGCCCAGGAATTGGGCTTGTCATCGGGAAAGGCTTCGTCGTTGCGGGCCAGCACGGCACCATAGACCAAGTTGGAAATCCAGCCCTTGCCCTTCATGCTGTCCGGGATGCCGGGCACCGCGAGCACTTCGTCGCTCAGCATCTCGACATTGCCTTCATTCTCGAGCAATGCGCAGCTGTAGTTGCCCTGCTGGGTCAGATCCCATGTCGGACTGCCCGACGCGACCTGCACGCGCACATCAGCCGCGCCCGAGGTCGTATCCTCGATGATTTTGATGCCGAGTTCCTCCTCGACGACATCGAACCACGCTTGGCGCTGAGCCTCCTGATAGGCGCCGCCCCAGGACGCGATGGTCAGCGTATCCTGCGCCAGCGCCGCACCGGCGCCCAGTGTGACAACCGTCGTCAGCGCGGTGGCGGTCAGTAATGTTCTGCGAATACTCATTTTATAAGTCTCCCTGATGGTTTCTTGGTTTGGTGAGTAGTTGCTTGACCTTAGGTAATGCTGTCCCGGATCAGTGGCGATGTCGAGCAATGAATTCCGCCGCCATTCATCTGCACCCTATCATACGGCACGATCACGATTTCGACGCCTTCTGACTCGAGCATCGTGCGCGTTGCGTCAGATATCCCCTCAGGCATCAGCACGCGCCGCGGCCTGACCGCGAGGCCGTTCACGATCCAGCGATTGTCGGCCTCGGTCATCTCGACGGCGCGAATGCCCAGCTCTTTCAGCTTTTCGAGAAAGGTGAAGGGCAGCCCCGGCGCCCAGACCAGCGCCAGATCCGGCGCGATCATCAGGAAATGTCCGTCGATGTGGATGTCATAGCCGCGCAGATCGACGACCAGCAATTCGACCCCGACATGCGCCAGCACCTCGCGGATTTGCGCGATGCCATCATCGTTCTGGCGAATACCCCGCCCAATGACAGCGGTTTTCGAATTGAGCCAGGCAAAGCTGCCGCCTTCGGCCATTGCGCGGCCCTGCAATGTGCGCAGGATCGGCGCACCGGCCCGTGCCAGCGCCCGGGTGACGACCTGTTCTTCGCCCTGCCGCATCCGCGGCGCAAGGCGCGTGACAATCGCCCCTCCGGGCACCGCGATGCAGGAATCGCGCGTGTAGACCGATTTGAACCTTCCGTCCGTAACGCCGTCGAGATAGATCACTTCGGCCCCTTCGGCCCGCAGCGCATCGGCCAGCCCGTCATGCTGTGCCTGCAGTTCGACAAGATCGGGAATGTCGCGGCTCTGCCAATACCAGCCGGCATCGACATCGCCATACCCGCCCGTCGCGGCGATTGCCTTGCTGCGGTCGATCACGTCGAATTCAGGTCCCGGGCGATGCATCAGCACGGCACGGATCTGACCCACATCGTTGTCGCAGCCCCAGTTTCGACCCCACAACCGTTCCATCCGGCTCGGATCTTCAAAAGCCGGGTCGGGCTCCGAGCCAAAGAGCTTGATCGTCGCACTGTAGACGCCCGTGTCTTTCTGGACGGGAACCTCTTTGCTCATCTTGGCTGTCCTCAGCAGGCTTGTGTGAATTTCAAACCACGCTAGGATGTGAGTAAAATTATAACAACCGCAGGAAATTTCCACTTTAATGGAAATTAACTCACATATTAAGCGCTTCCGAAGACAAGTGTGACAATGGAAAAGGCAGGAATTTAATGCGCCGGTTGCCTCCTCTCAGTGCGCTCCGCGCTTTCGAAGCCACGGGGCGACGGGGAAATCTGAGCCATGCCGCCGAGGAGCTTTACGTCACGCACGGCGCGATCAGCAAACAGGTCAAGGCGCTGGAAAAGACGCTCGGCCTCACGCTGACCCGACGCGCCGGACGCGGGATCGAGCTGACCTCGCAGGGGCGGCGCCTGATTCCGTATCTCACCAAGGCATTCGACGATATCGACGCCGCACTGCGTACCCTCAGCAGCGAGACCTTCGAAGGCCACATGATCATCTCGTGCATGCCCGGCCTTGCAAACTCCTGGCTCATCCCGCGGCTGCCCTCGTTCCTTAGCCAGTATCCGGGCGTGTCTCTGACCGTCCTGACACCGCACGAGGCCTCGAACCACGAGGCTGATATCGAGATTCGGTATGGTCGGCCCGACTGGCCCAATCGCAACATCACTCTGCTCAGGCAGCTTGACGTTTTTCCGGTGTGTAGCCCGCGGCTGATGAACGGCCCCAACCCAGTGCGCCGTATCGAGGATTTGTTCCAGCACACGCTGATCGACGAGCCGGGTGGCGCGCATTGGCGCGAGTTCTTCGTCGCACAGGGCAAGGATCCCTCGAAGGTGACGCGCACCCTTCGCTTTCAGGATTTCACCCATGGGTTGACCGCCGCGCTCGAAGGGCTGGGCATCGCGATGGGGGACGATCTGACGATGGAGAGCGACCTGGCGACAGGGCGGCTGATACGTCCCCTGCCCACGGTGGTTCGGCGTCAAAGCCTTGCCTACTACCTCCTGACCGCCCCCGACCAACCCCTGACCGGCGCGATGAGCGCCTTCATCGACTGGCTGACGATGGAAATTCAACGCAAGGACCGCGATTGAGACCGCCGCTTGGCGCAATGGCTATTCAATCCGACATTTCAAGGAACGGCAGCATGGACACACTCCCCATAGACACGATCGTCATCAACGGAAAGATCGCCACGATGCGCGCGCAGGGCGAGTTCATCCAGGCGATGGCCATCTCGCGCGGCTGGATCGTCGCCACCGGCAGTACCGCTGATATCCGGGAGCTTGCCCCGCACGCGCAGGTCATAGACTGCCGCGGCCGCACGGTTTTGCCCGGCTTCATCGACAGCCATTGCCATCCTGACCTGCACGGCGCGCGGCTGGGGCGCTGGACCGACCTGTCACGCGGGCCCGATACACTGCCGGAGCTGCTGGACCTGATCGCAAAGAATACCGAAGGCACGCCGCAGGACGCCTGGTTTGTGGGGTTCGGCTATGATGATCTGCGCCTCGGCGGCTATCCGACCCGCGATGCGCTGGACAATGCCGCGGGTGGGCGTCCAGTCTTTCTCTACCGCCGCGACTCTCATCTGGGTTTCGCCAACAGCGCCGCGCTTGGGAAAGTCGGCTTTAACAGCGACTCGCCCGATCCGCCCTTCGGCCGGATTGACCGCCATCCCGATACGGGCGAGCCGACAGGCCTTTTGCGCGAAACTGCTGCCCATGCGGTCGTCAACCTGTGCCAGAGCGAGTTCACCACCGAGGATTTCACCGCCGGACTGCAACGCGTCTTTGCCGATTTCGCGACCTATGGCATCACCTCGGTTCACAATTCATTGGCCTCGACGCAAGGGATCGAAGCCTATCAGCGCATGCGCGACGTCGACGTCCTCAAGATGCGCGTGGGCCTATTGGCCAGCGGCCGCGAGGATGATCTGGTGGATGCGATCATCCGGTCGAGCTGGCGCACCGGCTTCGGCGATGAATGGGTCAGGCTGACGGGCGTCGAATGGTGCCCCGACTGCTCGACCAGCGGCCGTACCGCCGCCTATTATGATCCCTATATCGGCACCAAGATCATTGGCGAGCCCGAGGATAACCGGGGGATGCTGCTGTATGAGGCCGGCGATTTCAATCAACGCGTGCTGAATGCGCATCGCGCGGGTCTGCTGGTGGGGGCCGATGGTGTCGGCGATCGTGGTATCGACTTCGTGCTCGATGCCTATGAGAACGCGCTGCACCATCACCCGGTCACAGATCACCGTCTGCGGGTCGAGCATTGTTGCAACGTCACGCCGTCGATCCTGAAGCGGCTGAGCCGTCTCAAGGTGATCTGCTCATCTGCGACGGGGTTCGCCTATGATCTTGGCGATGCCTATATCCGCAACCGGGGCAGCGACGCGATGCGCTACATGTGGCCCCATCGCAGCATGATCGACGCCGGAATCATCGCGCCCGGTCACTCGGATTCGCCGGTCTGCCATCCCAACCCGATGCGCGGGATCCATGCCTTGGTGAACCGGCAGACCTCCTCGGGCGCTGATCTCTGCGCCGACGAGGCGATCACCGTCTACGAGGCGCTTCAGGCTTACACCGTGCTGGGCGCATTTGTTGGCCGGGAGGAGCACATCAAGGGATCGCTGACCGTCGGCAGGCTGGCAGATTTCGCAATCCTGGAGAATGACATCTTCGACACGCCCCATCATTTGATCGCCAAGACGCGTGTCACGCAAACCTATATCGGTGGCCAGCAGATCTTTTGCCGCGAATAGACTTGGCTCAATCGCCGCCAGAGTGGCGGATTGAATACTTGGGATTAGTGCATCAGGGCAATCATATCTAAACTATACTGGGGCAGTTGGATTATGCGCCGTTAAGGCGAATATTCAGGGCTAAAGACCGAACGCAGAAACGTCTACATAGAGAGCCTTGATCTCAGTTCGATCCCTCTACCATTTTCTAGGGAACAGGTCACGCCCCACCCAAGCAATTTACGGATTTACACGGGCTTCCCCGGCAACGCGCCCACAGTGTGGTCTGGCAATGTCGCATTCGTCGCCATTCGGATCGCGTGTTCGGGTTTCGGCGAGAATCGAAGTCAGACCATTGAAAAAGCGTAAAAAAGGGCCGGAAAGGAACAGACGAGGTTCGCACAAACTCCGACTGAAAGCCCTTCTGAGCCCGAACTCAGCCAGATGGCGCGTCTATGAGGTTCGGTGGGTTTCCCAAAATTCTTTGCTGACACGGAAAAATGCGTGCCCGTCAGGGCGGTGTCACCAGTTCGCAAAGGGGATAGCGACCGAGGGTCAGTCCGCAGCGGGGCAACACTACGAAAGTGTTGCAACCTGTGTGGCAATCATGACCTGACCAGGATCGGTTACGGGAGGGCGCGTTGGCATTGAGCGAACTCCAAAGGCTTTACGTTCCACAACGGAAGGGTTCAGCTGATCCGATGGCCCCAAAAGGTAATTAGGCACGGCGGATCCAAGAGTGCCCGCTCAAGGGTTCTTACAATCATTTTCGCTTTCAGGTTGTAGATTTAACGGAATATGGCTTTTAGCATCGGTTTTGCGATATGATCGCGAAAGTATTTTGAGTCGCTTCTTCAATTTCTCGACCTTCGCGCCAGCACATCCGCTTTGCGCAATCAGGGTAAACAGAACATTGAAACAGTTGTTTGCGAGGGTACTCAGGGTGGCTGCCCTGATGTTTTCAGTGGGTTTTCCGATGGGACCCGCGGCCTCCCAAGGGTGCGTGTCCCGTGACTTTCTGCAAGAGCCATTGCCGATCACTCCAGTGCAAGCCTTGTGGAAAGAGGCGATTGGCCTCGCATATCCGAATGTGCATGTCCGGGCGGCCTCGCAGTCCCGGATCATGTATGGTGGAACGGCCATCGACGCCGATGCCCCCACAGCACGCGCAGCACCCGAGATGATTAAGAAGCCGACGGTCGGGGATCAATTCACCATCGTTTATCCCCTGTCGCGCAATCTCGATCTGCGGTTGACCCCGTTTTACGATCCCGGTCGCGCGCGAAACGGCCATTTCTTCGGGCTCCTCTACGGCGCCACCCCCGCGGCGGTAGAGCGAGATCTCGAGACTGTCACTGCTGGTCCCGCCTTGTTCCGTGTCACGCGCCGGCACGGAGTTTCCTGCCAACTCGCCGCCGCAATTGCGGATCTCGACCTGAGCAACGCCGAGATAGCGCCATTTTTTCGGGAGGTCGGCGGCAGCTACAACTGGAGACGCATCGCCGGCACCGAGCGTCTGAGCGCGCATTCCTACGGCATCGCCATCGACGTGAACGCAGCGCTTGGCGGCTATTGGCGCTGGACCGGCGCGACCGAGGGTGATGTCGGCGCCTATCAAAGCAAGGTGCCTTGGCGACTGGTTGAGACGATGGAGCGACGCGGCTTCATCTGGGGCGGCAAGTGGCACCATTTCGACGGGATGCACTTCGAATATCGGCCAGAATTGATCCTCTACAGCAGATTGATGGAAGGAGCCGGACAATGATCGCTCAAAAGTGGATGGCCGCATGGGTGGCGGTTTTTGCGATACTCGCACCCCCGGCGCTCTCTCAATCCCTGATCGAGAGCTATCTGGCAGAGATAGACGGGATAGATCAGCGAAACTCCTCGGGGGCGGCTTTGTCCGATCCGGCAGCGATCCTGACGCAGGACCGCGCTAATATTCACCGTTTCGGATACCGCCAAGCCGGCGACACGATCGACAGTATGTTTCAAAGCCGCGATATGCGGGCACGGATGCCCTCCCTTGTGGCGCGCGGCGGCATATCCCCCGCAGCCGAAGCCGCCCTTCGATCGGGCGGGACCGTGCAACTGCAAGTGCAGGTTTGGGGGAATGGAGGGACGCCGTCCCATGTGACCGTGGATATCGCCAGGCCGTCACTGGCCTCTGCGGGTGATCCCCCCTTGAGCCCTGCGGAGATGGCGCAAGCAGCGCGGGGAGTTCAATCGGCGCTCAACGCGCGGGGGTTCGATGCGGGGCCGGTGGACGGACAGCCCGGTCAGCGCACGCGAACGGCCATTGCCGCCTTTCAAAGCAGCATCGGCGCTTCGCCGACCGGGACGCTCAGGCGGTCTGAACTGGCGCTGCTGACAGGCGGCGCACCCGATCCCGATCCGAGCTTCGATTGCCGGCGCGCCCAAACCCCGACCGAACTCGCCATCTGTGCAAATCCCTCGCTTGCGGCGCTCGATCGGGACGTCGCCGAGGCATGGAATGCAGGCGGGCGCCCGGCCGATCAATCGGCCTGGCTTCGGGGCCGGGACGCCTGCGGTGATGATGTGGAGTGTCTGACGCAAAGCATGCGGACGCGCGTATACGTCCTCGGCGGCACGCCGACGCCCGCTCCATCACTCGGGCAAGCTGCCGCGCCGGGGCGGCTGGCGACGACCGGACTAGTCGGCCTCTCGTCCCAACCAGCGACGGGGGCTGGCAGCCCGATACCGGTCGGACCGCGCGCTCACTTCGATCAGGGCACCCTCGTGGACGCTCCGGACGGTTTTGCGCGGCGGCTTGCACTGCTGGCAATCAAGCGCGATCCCTCGGTGCTGGACGATGCCAACATATTGGACGCCATCCGCAGGCTGCAAAACGCCGAATCTGATCCCGCTGACCGGGCCTTTTCCGCAATGAACGCCATCGAGAAGGAGGATTCACGCGCCACCCTGCGCGCCTCGCTTTTGCAGGAGGCAGACGCCGCACGCCCGGTGACATCCGAGGATCCGCTCGAGGTGACGCTCTACAGCCATTCGCGGCCCCGTGATTTTGTGGAAGGGTCCGGACTGGAGCTTACCGGCGGCGCGTCTCAAATGGTTCTGACCGCGCGTCCCTATCCAATCGGAACGATGGTCGTCACATTACCGAGCGAGATCTCAGCCCCCCTCCAGATCGCTCGCTCAGAGGCTGCGGCCTTCATCGACCGCGTGGCCGAGGAGCAATCGCGTGGCCACCAGCCCCGCACCGTGATCTGGGGGCGGATCACCCGCATTGGCCGTGACGAGAGCGTGGAGTCATTTGCGCAACAATCAACACCCCGCGGTGTCCCGGCCACGTTCGAGCCGATGCGCGCGGAACTGCATTTCGTGGCGCAAGACAGTCGCCGGCGTTCGATCATCCCGCTCGAGCCCGGCAATGATCCGGTCTACCGCTGGCCGCTGGGCGACGCAGGCGCGCAGACCGGCGGCGGCCAGAGCGCGCTCGTACTGGCGCAATCGTTAGGCTTGCCGGTGGTCGGCGACGCGCTTGATGTGCCGCTGCCTGCGCAGCGCGGCAACGAGGCGGCGTGGGGCCGGTTCACCGCACTGGCCTGGCTCGGCCAGCATCCGGACGCGCCGCGCGAAGAAAACGGCTTCATCGGCGTGGCGCAGGGCCTGCTTTCGGAAACCGATCACCGCAGCTTCTTCGGGCAGCCACGCTATGGCCGGTCGGATATAGTCCAAATGGTAACCGACGCGCGCCGCGCGTCAGATCCCTTCCCCGACGAATTCGTGCGCCGCGACGCCAAGCGTGTCTTCTTCGAGCGGTACTACGACCCCATCCTGGCCGGCGCGCCAAGTTGGCCGGTTGCGGTGCGCCACAGCGTCGTTTTGACCCTCGGCCAGTACAACTTCGACACCGAGAGCTTTCCGATCCAGCCGATGCAGACCAGCCTGCCCGATCGGCAGTTCCGTGTGGTGGATCTTCCCACCGGTGGCCGCGTAGAGGGGCTTGCATCGGCCGAGCGCTTCGGCAACCTGCCCGAAGAAATCCGGGTGCCGCCCGACCAGGCGCGTGCGCTTCGCCAGATGGCCCAGGACCGCCAGGTACGATTGGTCTGGTGGGCCGATTTCGATTACTCCGTAGACACATCGGCGCTCGAGCAGGCTTTCGGCAGCCGGCGCAACAGCACGATGCGGACCGGCCAGGGGACACTGCAGCGTATCGGCATCTTTGCCGGGCCGACCCTTGAGTGGGAAGTGCTGTCCTTTGCGACCGAAGACTTGCTTATCGCCCGCCCCGAGGCAACGGCAGAGCCGACCGCGCCGGTGACATCCGACCTCGCGCGCAAGGTTGCGGAGGTCGATGTTTCGGATCGGGTCTCCATCGCGGGCCATGTCGCGCAGCTGCTCGGAGAGGACGGCTTCGAGACGGTCGCCACGCTCATGCCGGAAGTGAAGCAGTCCAACGAATTCGATGCGCCCACCGTCACGCAGTCCATGATAACGCAGTTGCGCGCCGGAGCGGAAAAGCCGCTCGTCATCCGCAACGGCGTCGCACTGGACACCTACGACCTTGAGAGGGGCACTTTTGCCTTTCGCACGGACACGATGAATCTGAGGGTCTCGCAGGGCGATTTGCAGGTCATGTTAAGTCTGGTTGGCCCCAGCCCCTTCGCGCCTCTCGAAATGGATCGGACAACCGCCCGCTACATCGCCGAGCAACGCTCGCGCAACATCATGTTTCTTGCCGAACTCACGCCCGAAACCGTCGAACGGACGGCTGCACGCCCTTACCAGATCTCGCTTCTGGCCCGCCCGGAGCGCATTGTGTTCTACACGGAGGACGAGAACAACATGCCGAAAGTCCTCGCCGACAGGCGCTTCGGCGAGGCGAATGCGCAGGCCGAAGAGCGGATGGCGCGGCGGTTCGAGGCGGAGGAGTTCGAAGGGCTTGGCGAAATCCGCTTGCAGGTGACGCCTCATGTCACCGACCTGATCGCGATACAAGGGGGCTACACGCCGCCTGACGAGGTTATGCCGGTCATGCTCGCCGCCGCCTGGGCCGAGCGCGATGTGAATGCGCCGGGTCCGTCCCTTTTCGAAAAGGGGCAAGTGCGCCCGGATGAGGTATGGATGACCCGGCACCGTGAGATGGGCCGGTCGTGGCTCGCGGCCAAGGCCGCAGCGCTCGGGCAGGAGTTCACGGTGCGTGTCATGGCCAAGGCGGATCGCACGTGCGGCGCGTTTGTCGAGGCTTATGGTCATCTGTCGCAGGAAGTGATGGCGGCAGTCCCGTCGCTGCGAGAGGATCAGAGCAATCTTGGGCGACTGCTGGGCGAGCGCGACGGCCCGGTCATGATTCCGCGGCGATACGCCATCACGCATACGCGGCCCCATATCGCGGAGGACCGTTGCACCAGCGCGATGGCCATTCTCGTGCTCGAGGATGCCCTGCACGAGGGCCGCTCGGCTGGCGATGCGGTTGCGACCCAAATCGAATTCACCCTGAGCACGGCTGAGCAAGTGCAGGATCAGGGCACCTTGCCGGGGTTCGTCCTGAGGGGAAAGGCGACGGGGACAAGGATCGAGGCGAGCGACGGCACGCTCGGCCCCTATCTGGCGCCGGAAGGATCAGACGCGCCTGAGACCGCCGTATCCTCGTCGGGCACGACTACGCTCCCCGCGCAGGACACCCAAATCGCCGCAGCCCAGGCGGTGATCCAGCCATCCCCTGCCGCACAGGCGGCGAAAGCACCAACTGACTGGCCAGAGATCACGCTCGAGGATGAGGGCGAGGGAGAGCACGACCTTCTCGGCGTCGCGCCCGGGCAGGGAATGGAAGAGGCAGCGGCAACGCTCTCCGCGCTCGATGATATCGAAGCGGAGTTCGTCACATCGCCCCCCCTACCCGAAACCGCGACTGCCGTGCAGCGCGCGCTTGGCTACCAGCGCGTTTACTTGCGCCGCGGCGGGACGGAGGCGTTGACGATCGCCTCCTGGGCGCCAGATGGCAAGGTGGTCGGGATCATGCGCCGCATGGTCCTGACGGAAGGCGCGTTGCCCTATGACCGCATTGTCGCGGCCCTGATCGATAAATACGGCGAGCCGGACTTTGTGGCACCCAAGGAGGAATTGCGCGGCTGGAACGCTCCAAAAGAACAATGCTACCTGATGCCTTTCGGCGTGCAGACCCTGCGGCGGCTTGCCCCCGCAGACGGGGGCGCCACGCAATTCCTGCAGCAAGGTGGGTCGGCGCACCGGATGGGCATGCCGGATTTCCCGGAAACCATTTCCGAGATCTATGCCGGCTGTGGAGAGATCCTGAGTTACATGGAAGAGCGCGGAGAATCGGCCAGACATTCCGGGTTCAGCGTGGTCCTGATCGACTTCGACCGCTTGGAGCGTGCCCGAGAGGCATTTTCGGCGGACAGAGCCGCGGTGAAGGAATTTGACATCGAGTTTTGACTGTTGATGCCTTGCCAAAGTGTGCAGAGAACGCGGGAACATTGGCAAATGTAGTGCAGGAGAGCACTTTAGAGACATTCTACCGGCTGACCCTTACTGTTCGAGAGCGCGCCACCTTCGACGAACAGGCGACAATGCTGAAATGAGCCTCAGTGCATCTTTTCGTTCCTCAAAGGGAATCCAGGTTATCCCGATTGGCTCCGTCTTGGCAGAGGCCAAGATTGATGCCAGCCGCCAAGTCGAGATGCTCATCCGCGCCGCGAAAAGAGACGATCGTTGTTCGCGACGCAGCAGTCCAGCCTGAATACCCGTGTGTCCGCTGGAACAGTCGAAACGATGAAATTACGGTACTGAGGCAGGCGCGCTACAGCAGCTCCGGTTGGGCTGTCGTCATCCACGGCTACCGCGGCGCAGCCGGCCGCGTCGCACAGGCTAGCTCGCGTTTAACTTACGGCTCGTTCTTTTCATCTGCATCGAGAAGCGCCTCCAGTGCGTCATAGAAGACCTGGGCACCGGACAAGGCCAGCGCGGCGATCGCGAGAAAGCCGAGAATGAATGGACTGTTCAACGTCACGTCAATCCAGTTGGGCCGGATCACCACGGGCGCGCTCCTGCCCCACTGCTCGACTTCCAGATGAGCCCTTCCCTTGGCGGATACAAATACGGCGGAAAGCGCGTAGTCTCCCGTATCCCGGCGATCAAGAGCCACATGGCCAAAGCCTTCGGCGAGCACAGGGCCATCCTGTCCCTGCCGCATTATCGCAGCTGTGTGGCCTCGCACCAGCGCGCCGCTTTTAACCGTCACATCACGGTCCGAACCGAAAATGAACCACCGGTTCACCGGCAGACGAACTTCGTAATCTCCGTCGTAGATGAAATTTGTCTCGTTGGGTCCGGCAGGCCGACCCATCGAAGCTGTGCCCAGAAACGCGAAGAGACCGGCATTGCGGGCGGTGTCCGGGTCCATCTTGACGAAACTGCCGGGTTGCAAGCTGTATTTCTGACCGTCCAGATCTTCAAAATGGGCGGGCACGGAGTCGAGAAAAACGCGCATGTCTCCGGTGTGGTCGGCAAAGAGCCGGATCGCCGCGCCTTGAGGCCACTTCACCTCGAACCCGCGTATTTCTGTGCGCCGAAACAGCGGCGGGCCACATGCGGATTCGGGGACATGCACGCCCTGCCCTGCGGCGCCGAACTCGCAGAGTTCCACCGGCCCCTCAACCCGCCAATAATTCTCGCCAGCCGAAAATGTAACATCTAGCGACGTGGTCTCGGCGCCCAGTACGATCGAATGCTGTCTATGCGCTGCGATTATGACGGCAAAAAGAACGAAAGCGACGCAAAGCGGTGTCAGCAAGGCGCCCGCCAATCCGGTGATGCGGCGCACCCGGCGTATGCGCGCACCAAGGATCACTGGCGCGGCAGACCATGAAGCGAAAATATGACCGGGGGATCGGCATCGCCGTTACGCAGAGCGAAGAGCTTTATTTCCAACGGCCCATCCGAAGTCCACGATGAACCTTGGATTGGACATACCGTGTCATACGCCTTGCGCAGGCCGGTTCTGATCATCGAGCACTTGACCGGTTTTGCGTCGTCACCCTGATAGAGGATGACGTCGCTGGCACGGAGTGAATTGAAATATAGTCTCGCCGGCTCTTCTCCGCCACTAATTGGCGGTATATTCCAGAAGGCGACGGTATCAGGTCCGGCCGGTTGGCCACAGGCTCCGGCCCGCACGCGGACCGCAACCGAATCCATCGGAAGATCGCGCAAACGGTCCATCCAAGCCTGGCTACTTAACTCGCCGGATCCCAGTTCGAGACGGTGAAAACGGCCAGTGCGGCCTTTCGTGTCGTAAGTGCCGGTCGCCTCCAGGAACCCGTCCGCAGTGACCAGCCGCGCGCAGAATGCGCCTGTCCACCCGTACGGAACATGCGCGTACAGTTCAGGAAGTTGACCGTCAGGATCCCCGGAATGCACCACCCCCAGCACACGGGCACCAGATATTTCCGCTGTCTGGCGAACAGTAACGTTGAAGTTGCTCGCTTGATTCACGAAGATCGCGTCATCGGGCTGTTGTGCGCTGGCGCAAGGCGCTAGAAGCAAACCATAGAGAAATGATAATCGAAATGGGTTGGGCATGACGGCAATCCATCGCTTTATAATATGCATCGTAACCCTGATCGCCTTTGGCGATCCAGTAGCAAATGCGCAAACGGTTGCGATCGAGAACGGAGAGGGCGAGGTCGGACATGGCTACATGTTCCGATACGCGGGCACATGTTATGTCGCGATGCCGCGCCATGTGCGGGGAATGTTTCCGAAAATCCGCATAAGCACGGCGGCGCCTGTCGTCATCGGAACCGCCGATGCCTATACGCCGTTCTGGGACGGGCTGGATCTGGCCGTGGCCGTGGCGCGCGGCGAGATTGCGACGCGCTGCACGGCCAGCCTTCAGAATATGCCAGGCATCAGTTCCGCACAGCGGACAGCTGATCTGGAGTACCTGCTGCCGAAAGGTGAGATCGCTCGGCTACAGGTTCGCGTCGCTGATATCAATTATCTCTTCATCGAAACAAATGTCGAGCAAGGCACGATCCCGGAGGGGATGAGCGGATCGTTCCTGTTTCAGGACGACCGTCCGGTGGGCATGGCTGTCCAATCCGATTCCTCCGACCACGTCAGGTTCATACGGATCGAGGAAGTCGTGATGAACCTCAATCGTTGGCTGGCGGACCGAGGCGCGGTCTTTGCCCAACTTGCCGAGCCCAATCCAGTTCGCCAACCCACCGGCTTTGAGGTCGTTCTGGAAGAAGCAGGTGTCCTGCCCGTGGATGCCAGTTCTGGCCCGGAGAACCTGCTGCACGAAGAAGGCGATTTCGTATTCTTGCCGGAGGGCATCGTCGAGATGGAGTTCCGAACGCCGGGGGATACCGCGGCCGATCTTACCCGTGTGAGGATGCGCGCCGATCCCGAAGCTGATTATGCCATGCCTTTGCGCGTCCGCATCGCCGTCTCCGGATCGAACAGTGGCCGTCTGCGAACCTTCTGGTCGGGCCAGATGGGAAGTGATGGGATCCTCGACACGGGGCCTCGCGCGATAGGCACGCGTGTGCGGCGAATTGTGATAAGCATCTACAGCGCCTCGGCGCCGGGCCCCGTCGGGCTTAGGCAGATCACATTCGAATGATGTCAAGCGCAGTCTAGTTCGTGACCGGAATTTCGATCGGGACAGGCTCGTCCACACGATAGATATTGGCCTGTCCCCTCATGTAACCGTCATCTCCCAGATTCAGCGGCGTCCAGGACCCCGAGAGAAAGACCGATGGGCCGACATCTGTGATACGCATGGCGCATGAAGTGCTTCCGGCGAAGAGATAGCAGTCATTCGCTTCGTCAAACCCGTTTACCGGGAAACTCGTGAAACCCTGATTGTCCCCATCTATCGAACCATTGCTTTTCTGAAGGAAGCTCTTGAAATAGCCACTTTCCGTGCCGGAACCGTCATATGTGATGTTTAGCACGGGACTGGATTTCAGCCATGCTTCAATTGCCAAACGCCGGACCACCGGATCGCTGCTGAAGACTCCGAATTCACGGGCCATGCGTTCGAGGCCGGGATCGCCAGAGGCCATCATGAGCTCCATCGCCGCTATGCTGCGGGCAGGATCGGGATCACTCAGAAGCGTTCGGAATTCGTCCTGGCTGGAGACTTTCTGTTCAACCTGTGCTTTGAGTTCATCAAGAGACACTGTCTGGGCGGCCAGCGCCTGAATGGAGGCGAGCACAAGGCAGGCTGGAAGAAGCATGACTTTCATGATGACGATCCCTGGCAATATTGGGTCCTGATGATGTCCATTCTGGCCGACAACACCCCGCTGAGGCAAGCCCACAGCACCCGGTGACAACCCAGCGCCCCGGCGGTTGCCAAGCGCACCTGTCTGCAACCGCCTAGAAGGTCCTGAATTTTCTCGCTGCAAAGGTTGGGTAAAGTCCACGATCAATACAGCCCCATGTAACAGCCGCCTGCCGCCCAACGACTCCGTAGATTTGCCGACACGCCTGCGGGGAAAAGGGCTGGCGATCTTGCGAGGCACTCCTTCTTCAGTTCAAATGCCCCACAATTCTCTGAGATACCACGGTAGTGCCCCTCGGGGTGGTGTAAGAGGCCGCGTGCGGAGCCTTTTGGCGTAGCGCAGCGCGCGGCCGGGTCTGGC
>NZ_JBHFPE020000023.1:0-23986 GCF_043355935.2 Roseovarius roseus
AACCCGATACGACAGATGCCCAAAAGTCTTTCTATCCGCAATCGCCCTCGCTGCGATCGTGATCTATTGGCTATGAGGCCTGACCCTAAGTAGCAGGGTGCGAGCCATTAGGCTCAAGTCGGACCCTGTCGCCTCCCGATTCGATCAACATTTTGAAGGTTCAATCATGGTTCAATCATAGAGAGTAGCAGGTGACGCATCGGACCTAAGCCAAGATTGGGGTGGGGTATTGCTTGGTACGATACTCATAGCTGGAGCTTACCAAGCGTCTTGCAGTCCGTCCCGAGGTGTGCGAGCACCAAACTGGTTATCAGATCGCTTTTCAGACGCATGTGCTTGGCATCACTTCAACCGCGCACATACGCAAGTCTCGAGTAGTTAGACAGTTTTAGCGGCCGCTTTCTGAAACCCAACGGTCGACCTTTGGAAGAAGCAAATGCGCAAAGAATCAAAAAAACAGCCGATGTTCACACGGAAGGACAGAGACAACATAAAGTGGTTTTGGCGTCTTTATCTCAAAGACAAGGCGCCTTGGTTGATTGTCGTACTAGTAATGGTCAGCCTTCAAGCCTTCGTTTACCAGCAATTCTTGTCGCTTACAGAAAATGGCTTAAGAGTGATATTTGACGAGGGTTCAATTTGGAAGCTCGTCCAAGTTTGCGGCATTGTCTTTGCACTTTTTTTGACCAGAGGTCTTCTTTCGTATGTTGTGCCCAGAGTGTCTGTTTGGCTTGCCAGTAATGCGGTACGTTCCATGAGGCAAGATCTCATTACACACTACTTGCGTCTGGATCTGGCCTATTTTGAAAATACAAAGTCCGGGGATATTATTTTGAGGCTGGTCAATCAGGTTGACGCCCTTAGTAATTTCGTGGGCCATGGCACTGTAGGCGCGGCTCGAGACTTCGTTACTGTCTTGGTCGTCTCGGGATATTTGATTTACAAATCACCGATTTTGTTTTCGGCGGCGATCATTGTTATCCCTGTGCTAATTCTCCTCATGCGAGCTGTTTCCGCGAGTATTAAGAGAATCCAACAAAGCGCAGAAAATGCTTTTGGCAACTACATGTCAGGCATTGAGGAAATGGCAAATGGAATGCGCACCGTCAAAATCTCAGGCCAGGAGGACAGGGAAAGAGAGCGCCTGTTCGAAGCGACGGATGGCATTCGAGATCTGACCATCCGTCTGAATGCGGCTCAAGCGCTCTTCCCACCTTCAATAGATCTGGTCTCGGCCTTCGTCTATGTGCTAGTAATCGGTGGGGGTGGATACATGGTGATCCAAGGAGGATACGCCATGGATGCCGCTGGCATCATCGCGTTCTTACTTGGTTTGGTCATTATGTTTGACCCAATGCGCTTGCTGGCGAGCTTCTTTTCTCAACTACAGGCGAGCCTAATTCTGCTTGATAGTGTTCGCGGTATCTTTCGCGAAGACATTAGAATCAAGGACAAGGATAACGCGGTTCTGGAATTTGATAAAGCTGGAGACATTGATTTCCAGAACGTAGACTTTTCGTATAACCCTGAGCACCCACTTTTCAATGACTTCGACTTACACATCGAAGGAGGCAAAAAGACGGCCATCGTTGGTGCGACAGGTTCCGGAAAAACATCACTGCTCAGCTTGGTCAGCCGTCTCTACGATGTAGATTCCGGGCAAGTAACAATTGGAAAAAAAGACATCCGTGACATTAAAGTCAAAGCTTTGCGAGGCGCCTTTTCAGTGGTGGCGCAAGATATTGTTATCTTCAATGCCTCAATTTGGGATAACATAAAGTATGTGGCGCCAAATGCAACTGATGATGAGGTGTGGGCGGCGGCCGAAGCCGCCGATATTGCAGACCTAATTCGGGCCCGAGGAGACGCGCCGACTGGCCCCAAGGGAAGTCAGCTCTCCGGCGGCCAAAAACAACGCATTGCGATTGCGCGTGCTTTTCTACGCTCTGCGCCTATTCTACTACTGGACGAAGCAACTTCCGCGTTGGACCAGAAAACCGAAGAGCGGATCCAAGGTTCGCTAGAGCGTTTGGCAAAAGGGAAAACGACCATTATTGTGGCGCATCGTTTGTCGTCGGTTGCCACGGCAGATAAGATTTATGTGTTAGATAGCGGATCAGTCGTGGAGCAAGGCAGTCA
Organism: Roseovarius roseus; assembly: GCF_043355935.2. Classification (NCBI taxonomy): domain Bacteria; kingdom Pseudomonadati; phylum Pseudomonadota; class Alphaproteobacteria; order Rhodobacterales; family Roseobacteraceae; genus Roseovarius; species Roseovarius roseus. The sequence continues at coordinate 2,140 of NZ_JBHFPE020000023.1, forward strand.
CGCAGAGCTCATAGCTCAGAGCGGTCTCTACGCCGCAATGTATGACGCCCAAAAGGATGGCTACCACTGATTCGTTTTTCCTTCGCAGTGCTCCGGTGACTTGTAGATTGAGCTAATGGGGTGAACTGCCTTCTCACCAGCCCGCTGCTATCAATGCAGACATAAGTGGAGAGAGGAGCATCTGATGGACATCAAGGTTCTGGGTATTGATCTGGGCAAGACCCTTTGCAGTCTCGCCGGGCTGGATGAAGCGAGAGCGGTCGTTTTTCGCAAACGACTCCAGCGTGTCCGTCGTCAAATAATATGGGACATCCGAGCGGCTTGAGCATTGGAGGCTCTGGCTCGTTCGTGTGATTGATTATACGGCTTGTTTCTGGTGTTGCAAGCGGCGCTGTCGGATTGTCTGTTTCTTGATCTTCTCCCTTTCCCTGAGAATGGCTTTATCGCGGCCGAAGTAGACGTCGGCGGGTGTGACGTTGTTCAGACTCTCGTGGTATCGTTGGTTGTTGTAATATTCGACGAAGGCTCCGACCTGCTGCTCGAGATCGCCGGGCAGGTAATAATTCTCCAGCAGAACCCGGTTCTTCATAGGGTAATCCCCCCGTTTTTACGGGGGCTTGGTCGTAGAATTTACGCGGCCACTCTCAGTTTCTGAGCGGGCGTCATGCCGCCATTGCCCATGTTGGGGCGCTCGTTGTTGTAGGACCAGAGCCACTCGGGGGCAATCTGCTGCACCTCGTCGATGGTTTCGAAAATGTGGAGGTCCAGCCATTCGTGCCGGATCGTCCGATTGTAGCGCTCGACATAAGCGTTCTGCTGCGGTTTCCCCGGCTGTATGTGGGCCAAGGCGATGCCCTTGTTTTCGGCCCATTCCATGAGGGTGCCGCTGATATATTCCGGGCCGTAGCACGTCGGGAAGAAGGGTTGCTGATAGGTTATGGCCACGCGCGCAGCCTTTAAATTGTGCAGCGGGTGGCCATAACCGGGTCTCAGGTCTCAACAGTGGTTTTGCATAACCACACCGCTGAGGAGAGCGGCTATGACCGCTACCTATGCTACCCTTTCAACCGTGTTGGTCGCCATCGACATTTCCAAGCATCGACATGAGGTGCTGATCAGCATTCCCGGCAAGAAGCGCCGCCGTCGACTGACGATTACGAACACACTGGAAGATTTCCAGCGCTTGGCCACCGCTCTCACCAGCTACGACCTGCCGGTGCGGATCGGGTTTGAGGCGACCGGCAATTATCACCGCGCCTTGGCACATCATCTTGGCCAGGCCGGGTTCGAACTGAAGCTGGTGTCTTCCGTGGGGTTGGCCCGAACGCGCGAGGCTCTGCACAACAGCTGGGACAAGAACGATCCCAAGGACGCCCAGGTCATCCTGCACATGCTGGAGATCGGGGCGGTGCAGTTCTTCCATGATCCGCTGATGACCGGGACCGCCGACATTCAGGAGTTGTCGAAGACCCATGAGATCGTCTCGCGCTCGAAGACCGAGTTGTGGCACCGCATCCTGACGCATTATCTGCCCCTCTACTTCCCCGAGGCCGAGCGGCTTCACCAAAGCTCGCGGACCGACTGGTTCCTGGCGTTCCTCGAGAAGTATCCATCGCCACACATGATCACGGTCATGAGCCGGGAGGCCTTCATCGCGGATGCATGGCAGGTGGTCGGCCGCAAGGTCTCCAAAGAGCGTCTGCTTTCAGACTTTTACGCTACTGCGGTCGGTTCGGTAGGGCTGCCGGTACATTCCGACTCCGATGCCATCCGCATGTTCCGCCTGGTGCTGGCCGAGGGCCGCAGCCTGATCCGACAGCGCGATGTGATTGAGGCGCGGGCCGTCGAGCTGCTCTCGGACCTCCCCGATTATCAGCTACTGACCACCATTCCCGGCATCGGCCCGATCAACGCCATGACCATCCTGGCGAGGCCGGCGACCTACGTCGCTTCCGCCATCACCGACAGTTCCTGAAGTTCTGTGGGATGGATCTCGCCACCGTCCAGTCCGGCATGTTCCGCGGCCAGAGCCGCATCTCGAAGTATGGCAATGCCCGGCTTCGGCGCACACTCTGGATGGCCGGCCAAACCGCCGTGCTAAAGCGGACTAACAGCTTCCGGGACAAGTTCGAGCGCTACATCTCGAAGGATCGACATAACGCGCATCTGCGTCGCAAGGCCTATACAGCGATCGCTGCCAAGATGGCGCGCACCGTACACGCCGTCGTCAAAAACGGCGCACCCTATCGCCCCTTCTTCGAGGGGGTGAGCCCAGGCGGAAGGACCTCTCTCTGATGAGCCCTGGAGGCAGTTCGCTGACCTCGTAGATAATGTTCGGGCCTTCTGCTTGGGATTTGGGATCTCGTATTGAGGACGGTGAGGGCCGCCATCGCGCGTATCCTGTGTTTGCTATGGAAGAGATCATTTCTTGACGGCAGATCCCGTCTGGGCAAATCTATCAGGGCATCCGGTTCGCCGGATGCCCCATGACCTGCTGATCCAAGCAGCCAGATTTTTCCCGACATAGGACGTTGTCGACGCGAATGGTTCGAGGCGCACTGCGCCATTTGATGATCTGGTTCAGGGCCCGGACAACGTGTTCGGCGGGCAACGAGAAGTCGATTTCAATGCCCAAACCTTCACGGTTGAAATCGTCCAAGACGTTCAGCAGCCGGAACTGGCGCCCATCTTCAAGGCGATCCGCCATGAAGTCCATGGACCAGACCTCATTCGCAGCTTCCGGAACCGCCAGCGTGTCAGGCTTCTCCCGTTTCAACCGCTTGCGCGGTTTGATCCTGAGGTTCAGCTCCAGCTCGCGGTAGATACGGTATACGCGTTTGTGGTTCCAGCCATGCCCCTGGACATTCCTCATGTACAGGAAGCATAGGCCAAAGCCCCAGGTCTTCTTTGCCTTCGTCAGCCCAAGCAGCAGGTCGGCGATCTGCTCGTTCTCATCGTTCAGCTTCGGGCTGTACCGATAGCAGGTCTCGCTGACCTCGAAGGCCCGACACGCCAGCGCGATGCTGACGCCCCTTGTTGCCACCGCTTTCTCGGCCAGCGCGCGGCGGTTCGCTGGCCGTGTCACTTTTTTCCGAGCGCCTCTTTGAGCAGGTCGTTTTGCATGCTGACGTCCGCATACATGCGCTTAAGGCGCCGGTTCTCCTCAGCTATGGCCTTCATCTCGCTGATGAGGCTGGCGTCCATACCGCCGTACTTCGCACGCCATTTGTACAGCGTCGCACTGCTCATCCCGTGCTCGCGGCACAGCTCGGCAGCGGGCGCTCCCCCTTCCATCTGGCGCAGCACACCCATGATCTGGGCCTCGGTGAATCGTGTCTTCTTCATCGGAATCTCCTCGTTCATCCTGCCGAGAAAATTCTACTTCCGCATCCCCTTAACATCGGGGGGATTACCATAGTTTGGTGCCAGCGTTCGATCTTGCCTTGTGTCTGTGGGTGGAATGGCGCCCCGCGGACGTGCGTCATTTTGTGATCCTCCAGCCAATCGGCCAGATCGCCAGAGATATAGCATGAGCCGTTGTCGCTGAGCAGCCGCGGCTTGTGGCGCACGACCGCCTGGTGGCAACCCGATTCCGCCAGAGCCAACTCGATAGTGTCGGTCACATCGGCAGCACGCATGGTGCTGCAGAGCTTCCACGCAATGATGTAGCGGCTGTAATCGTCCAGGATCGTGCTGAGGTAATACCAGCCCCACCCGATGATCTTGAAGTAGGTAAAATCGGTCTGCCACATCTGGTTGATTGCCGTGGTTTTGTCTTTGAACTCGTCAGCCGCCTTGATCACCACATGCGCAGGCGCCGTGATCAGGTCGGCTTCCTTCAGAATGCTATATGCTGATGATTCAGATATAAAATACCGCTTCTCGTCGGTGTATTTCACCGCCAGCTCCCGTGTCGTCAGGGCCTCAAATTCCAGCGCGAACTCGATCAAATCATCGCGCCGATCCTGTGGAATACGGTTCTAGACAGATCCTGGACGGGGTGCATGGTCCGCCAGGGCATCAAGGCCGCCGTCGACATAACGATCATACCAACGGTAGAAGGTCGCGCGCGGGATGCCCAGCATGTCGAGGGTCTGCTTGGCCGGTAGATGTGAGCCTTCAACCGTTCGGATGATTTCCAGCTTCTCGGATGCGGGATACCTCATTCCTCGGCCTCCCCAGCCCCTGTCATGCTTTTTTTGAGCAGACAGTTCTCAAGGGTCAGGTCTGCCACGTATTCCTTCAGGGCAAGTGACTCCGAGCGCAGTTCTTTGACTTCTGGCGACGTTGCCTGCCGGGCCGTGTCGCCGGACAATCGCCGCTTGCCAGCCTCAAGGAATTCCTTAGACCAGCTGTAATACAGGCTTTCGGCGATGCCTTCACGGCGACAGAGCACGGAAATGCTCTCTTCGCCTCGCAGACCCGCCAAGACGATGCGGATCTTCTCCTCAGCCGAATAGGTCTGAGGGGTCTTGCGGCGGATGTTCTTGACCAGCTTGTCAGCTGCGTCCTTAGGCTCATGACTTCGGTAACGGGTCGACCCCAGTCAAGGCATTTTGCGCAAAAAGACTGATCCCGCCGAAGCAGGAGAGCGGCCCTTTCTGGCGTCAGCGCCTGATCGTCACGCCGCTCTGCAATGAGGTCCTTTGGGCACATGCTTCGGTCCGTGGTCAGCGCGCGGCCGCCAACATGATGTTGGTTCGGTGCAATTCCGATGTGCCCATCTCATTAGCGTGCTTGACGGATGCCAGCGACGGTCCAGAGCACGACATCATCGGAACCACGTCCCTGCGGGGCCTCGAGGGCCTGCGATCAAGCAGGCAACGAGTGCGGATCAGGTCTTCAGCGCAGCCTCCATTCGAAATGTCGTTCCGTCGACCCACATGCGATGCAGAATAACTGAAATCCAGCGTTCCAACGCGACCATGACCATTTTCCGGCCTCGGCGTTTTGCACCTGGGGGAAATAGGGCTCCTGACGAGCCACCTGCGCATCGCTCAACCAGTAAAGATCAGACATTACACCGCTTCGTTCTCGAAGCCGTGAATCACGCAGAGAGACTGAAATCAATGGATCCAGAGCCTAGCAACTTTGAAAGATCGCAGGGCAGGGGCCAATGGCACAACTATTGCCAACCGCCGTGTCGTTCAGCTAAAGCTAATGAGCCACATCAACGCTAACTAGTCAGCGGCTGGCGACGATAGTCTGCGGGCCGCGAGTTGTAGATCAAAGCTATGTTCGTTCAAGTCAGTGTTCGTGGATAGGACAGTTGAGTGAACACTGCAGTCTTTTAAGAGCCTGCTTCGATGCTATCGCTCCCCTTTATACTTAGATGGAGGCCTCGAAATGGGCACACTAGTAAAATATTCTTCAGTTGTGGGGCACTCCTTGGCGCAGGTTTTGAAGGTGTCAGTGCTGTCGGGATTTCTGTATCTGCCAACGTCCTCATGCGGTTTTACACCTGTCTACGGAAGCAATTCTACCGCTCAAGAAGTGTTGGCGAGCGTTGAGCTCGAAGATCCTACTAACCGGGTTGAACAGGTTTTCCTAAAGGCCGTCGAACAAAGATTTCCGCGTCCGGGCAACCCGCAATACCGAGTTAATTACAGCATTGGGTTGGACTATCAAGGGCTGGACGTAATTGGCGCTACGCGTGTTCAAATCATTGGAAAGGTGGTTGCTGACTTGGTAGACACAAGCACATCGACGAAGAAATTTTCTTTCGTAGTCGACGGCCTTGCGGGCTATTCAGCAACCGCCGATTTCGGTGAAACCCAAAGACGGGATGCTGAAGAGCGGTTGATGCAGATCTTAGCGGACCGCTTTATCACTGACCTGATGATACGGTCTAGCATGCTGGACTCTCCAAATAACTAACACTCTGTTATTGAGGGGAGTTCAGCTCTGCCTAGATAGTGCTAGCCATTCAATAGGTGGCGTTTTCCAATTTCCAAATAATTGCGTTTTATCATGTTTTCAGATGTACATGTATGGTCAGGAGTGCGTCAGTGAAGCTACTTCTATCCCATCTAGAATTACGCTCCAAATTGATTTTCGTAGTTAAAACACTTCTAATCACTGTGGCTATTTATATGTTTGCCTCTATATTCTTTACTTCGAACGAGGGTGTCCCGGAAGGTGTAGGGTTTCAGGCGCAATTTGCTAAGAATAGGGAAGAGAAATCCTCTCAAATAACGAGGCCGATATTCTCCGGCCTGAGCGATTCCGGGCACAAGATTGAGATTAACGCAATCATGGCTACTGCTTCAAATGAAAGCCAAAGCCCTTTTTTTCTCAAAGATGTGGAATCATTGGTCCGGACAACACAAGGTTCAGTAACTTACCTTGACGCGAAATATGGACAGATTTGGTGGGGCAATAGTTCAGCTCTATTCAAAGGGGACGTCAATGTCACGACTGGTGACGGTTATATATTGACCACTGCCCAAATGGAAGTTCGCTACGATAAAGTATTTGCTAAGAGCTTGAGTCCAGTAAGCGGATTTGGTCCACTTGGAAATGTTCGGTCAGATAGCATGGTTTTGAATGAGAGTGACGATACAGGCATCGTAACGTTACGTCTTATGGGGAATGTTCTGGTTACTTATCATCCAGACAGGGCGACGTCGCTTGCCGTCGATTGAAAGCTCTAGGGTCAGGACCCATTGATTTTAGTGTAGCAGCCTGACTCACCGTCCAAAACGGAGCGGTGAACATGTCTGATCTTTTCTGGCTGACCGAGGCGCAGGTGGCGCGTCTTGAGCCCTATTTCCCGAAGTCCCACGGCAAGCCGCGCATCGATGATCGGCGTGTGCTGAGCGGAATTATCTTCATCAATCGCAATGGATTGCGCTGGCGCGACGCGCCTGCGGAATACGGTCCGCACAAGACGCTTTACAATCGCTGGAAGCGATGGAGCGACAAGGGCGTATTCGCGCAGATCATGGCGGGTCTATCCGCCGAGCACGGCGAGGAAAAGACGGTCATGATCGACGCGACCTACCTGAAGGCACACCGGACCGCGACCAGCCTGGCCGCGAAAAAGGGGGGGCGGCCGCCTGATCGGTCGCACCAAAGGCGGCATGAACACCAAGCTGCACGCCATCTGCGACAGCCGGGGGCGGCCTCTGAACCTGTTCGTCACCGCCGGACAGGTCAGCGATTACATCGGTGCGCGGGCTCTGCTGGACAGTCTGCCAGACGTGGAATGGCTGCTCGGGGATCGAGGCTACGACGCGGACTGGTTCAGAGACGCATTGAAAGACAAGGGGATACGGGCCTGCATCCCAGGTCGGAAGCAGTGCAAGGCAACCGTGAAATACGACAAGCGCCGGTACAAACTTCGCAACCGGATCGAGATCATGTTCGGAAGGCTCAAGGATTGGCGTCGCGTTGCGACCCGGTACGACAGGTGCCCGAAGGTCTTCCTCTCCGCAATCGCGCTCGCAGCAACCGTCATCTATTGGCTATGAGATGCTGTAACGGGGCCTGCGTCGCGCGCTGCCTGTTACCGCTTGCAAGATCAGGTGCAAGTTATCGACCATCCCGTATTGGAGCCATATGGAGGACGACGGGATGAGACTGTTTGTAGGGTTGGATGTGTCACTCGCAAAGACTGCGATTTGCGTCATCAGCGAACATGGCAAGATCGTGAAAGAGACGTAGGCCGCCAGTGAACCTGAAGCATTGCTGCGTTGGGTGCGAGAGCAGGAAGGCACTGTGGCGGCCATCGGCCTAGCCATGCCGATCAAGACGGATCGCAGGGATGCCGAGGGCATTGCAAGGCTTCTTCATCTCGGTTGGTTCAGGCCGGTTCATTGTAAATCTGTCTCAGCGCAGGAAGTCCGTGCCGTGCTCGGAGCCCGAAAGGCCATCCAGCAGGGCATGATTGCTTTGGAAATGTCGATGCGTGGGCTCTTGCGGAACTTCGGGCTCAAGGTTGGTGCCATCTCTCCGGGCCGCTATGAACAGCGCATTCGCGAACTCGCAGACGGCAATCCAATGCTGGAGACTGCGACAGCACCGATGCTTCGAGCGCGGGCAACCTTGCGGCAGGAGCTGGCAGGATCGGAGCGCCTTGTTCGCCAGATGGCTCAGGATGATCCAGTCTGCCGGCGACTTATGTCTATGCCTGGGGTAGGCGCAGTGGTCGCGCTAACCTACCGATCAGCTGTCGATGATCCCTCCCGATTCACATCCTCCAAGAAAGTTGGAGCGTGGGTCGGAATGACGCCATCGCGCAACCAGTCGGGCGAACGCGACGTATCGGGCGGAATCACGAAGGCTGGCGACGTCAATCTGCGCCGCGCATTATGTCAGGCTGCGACTGTCATGATGCATCGCGGACGGTCAACATGGCTGAGAACATGGGCCGCGCAGGTCGCACGACGCCGCGGTGGTAAGCGCGCCATGGTTGCACTGGCAAGGCGTATGAGCGTCATCCTGCACCGAATGTGGGTCGATGATGCCGACTTCCGGTCAGACATTGCCGTGCCCCATGCCGCCTAAACGACCGCGTTTCCTGCCGTCCCTTACCTGACTGCAGGCCTTTGAGGTCCCCCAGGGACGTGGTTCCGATGATGCCGTGGTCTGGACTGTTGCCGGTTCACATCGAGCACGCCAATGAGATGGGCGCATCGGAATTGCATTGAACCAGCATCATGTTGGCAGCCCCGCGCTGACCACGGACCGAAGCCTGCACCCGGGTGAACTCAGATGAAGGCCGCAGTGAAAAAAGACGGCTCAGAAAGAAACCTCACCAAAAACCGCAGACCGGCGGCCGGATACGCACGTCAAAAAAAGCCTTGACTGAGAAGTCCCCGTTACCGAAGTCCTGACCCTAGCTCAGCATTTGGCACGCCCCACTAAATTTGACTCCCGCCACTGGACTTTCGAGCTTCTCACACCTATCCAGCGGAATTATGCATGGTGACGCAGCGGTTTTGACTAAGAGCCATAGGTAGATGAATTGTTGATCGAAGAATCCGGCCTTCCGGGCGTAAAGATCCTGACGCCCAAGCGTTTTGGCGATCACCGGGGGTTTTTTAGCGAAAGCTGGAACAGCAAGGTTCTAGCAGCCCATGGGATCGCGGCCGATTTTGTGCAGGATAACCATTCGCTGTCGATGGAGGCGGGCACGGTGCGCGGGTTGCATTTTCAGTCGCCGCCGCATGCGCAAGCCAAGCTGGTGCGCTGCGGGAGCGGGCGGCTCTTCGATGTTGCCGTCGACATCCGGCGCGGCAGCCCGACCTATGGGCAATGGACCGGGGTAGAGCTCAGTTTCGAGAATGGGCGGCAACTTTTCATCCCCGCGGGCTTCCTGCATGGCTTCGCGACCCGCGAGCCGGAGACCGAGATCATCTATAAATGCACCGATTTCTACGCGCCCGAATGCGATGGCGCGGTGCGCTGGAACGATCCCGCCATCGGGATCGACTGGGGCGTCGAGGTGGGTGAGGCCGTGCTGAGCGACAAGGATGCCGATGCCCCGTCGTTTGCCGATTTCGAGACACCTTTCGTTTACGGAGAGCCGTCATGAAGATCCTGGTGACGGGCGGGGCGGGTTTCATCGGCTCGGCGGTGGTGCGGCAGGCCGTGGGGCGTGGCCATGGCGTGGTCAATCTGGATGCGCTGACCTATGCCGCCTGCCTCAAGAATGTCGCCAGCGTGGCGGAAAGCCCGCTTTATGCCTTCGAGGAGGCCAATATCTGCGACCGCGCCGCGCTGGACCGGATCCTGTCCGAACACGCGCCCGACGCGATCATGCATCTTGCCGCCGAGTCGCATGTCGATCGGTCTATCGACGGCCCCGAGGCCTTCATTGACACGAACATCACCGGCACCTACCGGCTGCTCGAGGCGATCCGCGCCTATTGGAACTCGCGGGGCAAGCCCGAGGATTTCCGGTTCCACCACATCTCGACTGACGAGGTCTTCGGCTCGCTCGGGGCCGAGGGGCAGTTCACCGAGACCACGCCCTATGACCCGCGCAGCCCCTATTCGGCCTCGAAAGCGGCGAGCGATCACCTGGTGCGGGCCTGGCACGAGACCTATGGCCTGCCGGTCGTGCTGAGCAACTGCTCGAACAATTACGGGCCCTACCATTTCCCGGAAAAGCTGGTCCCCGTGGTGATCCTCAACGCGCTGGCGGGCAGGCCGATCCCGGTCTACGGCGATGGCGCGAATGTGCGTGACTGGCTCTATGTCGAGGATCACGCCGATGCGCTGCTGACGGTTCTGACCAAGGGCGAGGTCGGGCGCAGCTACAATATCGGCGGCGAGAACGAGGTCAGCAATCTCGAACTGGTGCGGATGATCTGCGCCATCCTCGACGCCAAGAGGCCCGAAAATGCGCCGCATGCCGACCTGATCACCTTCGTCGCCGACCGACCCGGCCATGACCAGCGCTATGCGATCGACCCCACGCGCATCCGCACCGAGCTGGGCTGGCGTCCATCGGTGAGCGTCGAGGAAGGGCTGGCCCGCACCGTTGATTGGTATCTGGGCAATTCCGATTGGTGGCGCGCGCTGCAGAACCGCGCCGGCGTCGGTCAGCGGCTGGGGGTCGGCAAATGAGTTTGCTCGTATTCGGTGCGACGGGCCAGGTGGCCAGCGAATTGCGCGGGCAGGCTCCGTCCGGCATCTTCCTCGATCGGGCTAAGGCCGACCTGGCCGATCCCGCCGCCTGCGCCGAGGCCATCCGCCAGCACGCGCCATCGGCCGTGATCAACGCCGCCGCCTATACCGCCGTCGACCGGGCCGAGGAAGAAGAGGCGCTGGCGACGGTCATCAACGGCGAGGCGCCGGGCGCGATGGCGCGGGCCTGCGCCGCGCTCGGGATCCCGCTGGTGCACCTGTCGACCGACTATGTCTTTGACGGCAGCGGCACCCGCCCCTGGACGCCGGACGATCCCGCCGCGCCGCTTGGCGCCTATGGCCGCAGCAAGCTGGCGGGCGAAGAGGCGGTGCGCGCCGCGAAGGGCGCGCATGTGATCCTGCGCACCTCCTGGGTGTTCTCGGCCCACGGCGCCAATTTCGTCAAGACCATGCTGCGCCTGTCCGAAAGCCGCGATGCGCTGACCATCGTGTCCGACCAGATCGGCGGGCCGACCCCGGCAGAGGCCATCGCCGCCGCATGCCTCAGGATCGCCGCCGACCTGCAGAGCGATCCGGCAAAGACGGGCACCTATCATTTCTCGGGCCGCCCGCCGACAAGCTGGGCGGATTTCGCGCGCGCGATCTTTGTGCGCGCCGGCCGCGACGTGACTGTCACGGACATTCCCACGTCAGATTACCCGACCCCGGCGACACGGCCCCTGAACTCGCGGCTGAATTGCGATGCAACGAGGGCGGCGTTCGGAATATCCTGCCCCGACTGGCAACAGGCGCTCGATGCGCTCGTCCCGGATCTGACGTAGGGGCCGGATACCGAAGGCAGAGGACCACGGAAGGTCCCGGCGATCAGGGGCCAAAAAAGAAGGAAGGCAGGGACATGACGGCACGCAAGGGCATCATTCTGGCAGGCGGATCGGGCACGCGGCTCTATCCGGTGACGATGGGCATCTCCAAGCAATTGCTGCCGATCTACGACAAGCCGATGGTCTATTATCCGATCTCGGTGCTGATGCTGGCGGGCATCCGCGAGATCGCGCTGATCACCACCCCGCAGGACCAGGACCAGTTCCGCCGCCTTCTGGGCGATGGCGGCCAATGGGGCCTCTCGTTCACCTATATCGCGCAGCCCTCGCCGGACGGTCTGGCGCAGGCCTACCTGCTGGCCGAGGATTTCCTGGCCGGCGCCCCCTCGGCGATGGTTCTGGGCGACAACATCTTTTTCGGCCACGGCCTGACCGAGCTTCTGGCCGAGGCCGATGCGCGCGCCGAGGGCGGCACAGTTTTCGGCTATCATGTCTCGGATCCCGAACGCTATGGCGTTGTCGGCTTCAATGCCGAGGGACAGGCCGAGTCGATCGTGGAAAAGCCCTCGAAACCTGCCTCGTCCTACGCGGTCACCGGCCTCTATTTCCTCGACGAGACCGCCCCCGAGCGGGCCCGCGCCGTCAAGCCCTCGGCGCGCGGCGAGCTTGAGATCACCACCCTTCTGGAGATGTATCTGCATGACGGGCTGTTGAACGTGCAGCGCATGGGGCGCGGCTATGCGTGGCTCGATACCGGCACCCATGCGAGCCTGCTGGACGCGGGCAATTTCGTGCGGACCCTGTCGATGCGGCAGGGCCTTCAGACCGGCTCGCTCGACGAGATCGCCTTCGCCCGCGGCTGGATCGACCGCGCGGAGTTGAACTGCCGGGCGGATCTCTTCGGCAAGAACGATTACGGCGCCTACCTGCGCGTTCTCTAAAATCCGGTCGTTTGCATATGTGTCTCAGATATGAAAAGTGAGTTACGCACCCCCTGCACCTGTGGCTCGAAACGCTTGTCGAGATGCTCCCGGACCAGCACTTTGATGATGTCTCCATCAAATTGTGTAATCCCGGTTCTTGATCAAAGCTTGACGTATCAAACCGGCTATCGAATCTTTTGGAAGTTCGTTTTCTTGGTAAGCGGTGTCTGAGCGGCACTCGGTCTCAGCTTTACGGCTGGAAGTTCCAGGGGGGAGTTCATCGAGCCGGCTGGCAGGGTGACCTGCAGCAATGGCTTCGAGGGTGGCCTTGAGGTAGGCGACGGGCTCGACACCATTGATCTTTGCTGTGGCGATGAGCGAAGCGATGCGGCCCCAGGCCCGGCCACCTTCATCATGGCCGGCGAAGAGGTCGTTCTCACTGGTTAGGGCGGTCGAGCGGATCAGGTTCTCAATGGCATTGGAGTCGATTTCGACGCGGCCATCGTGGAGGAAGGTCTGCAGCCCGTCCCACTGCCGGTGGACGTAGGCCAGCTTCTCTCCAAGGCGCGATTTTGAGGAGATCCGGCAGCGCTGGCTTTGCAACCATTCTCCGATCCCGGCAACAAGCGGCGCGGTGCGGGCCTGCCGGGCCGACAGCCGCTGGACGGGGCCCATGCCGCGGATCTCACCCTCGATGCGGTAGAACTCTGTAATCCGGCGTAGTCCCTCGGCGGCGATCTCCGAGCCGTCGCGGTCGAAGACCATCTTCAACTTCCTACGGCCATGCGCCCAGCAATACGCGACCGTGACCGGCGCGCCACCTTTCCGCGAGGGGCGTTCCAGCCGGTTGTAGCACACTTAGGGTGAACCATTTTGGCGTCCGCCAGAACCAATTAACGTACTGAAAATTTATACTTAATGGACTTGGAGCGGAACAAAGTCAGGCTTCTACTTGGGGAATCCGGGTTAAGGGTGGAATGATGTTTGTTCTGCAAGAACCAGTTTCAACTCACCGAGATGGCCGTCACCGGCCAGAGGGTCCGCTCTATCCTTGCCGTCATCCGCCGGTTGCGAGCGCCTCCGTCATGCGCATAACTGTTCCATCCCGGATGATCACATAAGCCCTCGGCGATCTGCCCTTTTCATGGCAAGATCGGCTCTGAGGGAAGTTCGGGACGAGGCGCGGTCATGTTGATCCACTTTACAAGCAAGCCACGACAACGCCGAAGGTCCGGGCCGCGATACAGGCGAATACGGAGACTGCGCCGGTGCTGGCCGAGCGGTTCGGGGTCACGGAGCAGACCGTGTACAAGTGGCGGCACCGCGACAGCGTCGAGGATCGCAGTCATACGCAGCACCGGCTGCAGACAACTTTGACGACCGCCCAGGAGGCGGTGGCGGTGGCCTTACGCACGACGCTGCTGGTGTCACTTGATGACCTGTTGGCGGTGGTGCGTGAATTCTTGAACCCGAATGTCTCGCGCGGGGCTGGATGAGAGTGTCAGATCTTCTGTGTATGACTGATCCGGTTCATGCTTCACCAAAAGGAAGCATGTATGACAATCTCCAAGGAACTGCTGGACGAACTTCTGAAAGGCGTGGATCGCCCTGAGGACCTGCTCGGCGATGCCGGGCTGCTGAAGGAGCTCAAGATCAAGCTCATGGAGCGGATGCTGGGTGCCGAGCTGACGGCGCATCTTGGCTATGAGGAAGGTAAGGAGGTGCCCCAGGGTCAAGCCAACCGTCGGAATGGCGCCTCGCGCAAGGTGCTGAAGGGACAGGACGGCGAGATGCCGGTGGCGGTGCCTCGCGACCGCGACAGCAGCTTCGAGCCCGAGCTGGTGAAGAAGGGCCAGACCCGGATCGACGGGATGGATGACAAGATCATTGGTCTCTATGCCGCCGGGCTGACGGTCCGCGACATCCAGGCCCACCTGCTCGATCTCTACGGCTTGAAGGTCTCCCCCGATCTCATCAGCCGCGTCACCGACGCGGTGCTCGACGAGGTCCGGGAATGGCAGAGCCGGGCGCTGGAGCGGATGTATCCGATCGTGATCTTCGATGCCCTGCGGGTAAAAATCCGCGACGCCGACAGCCGGACGGTTAAGAACAAGGCGGTGTATGTGGCGCTCGGCGTTAATCGAGACGGCCAGCGCGAAGTTCTGGGCCTGTGGATCGCCGAGAACGAAGGCGCCAAATTCTGGCTCTCAGTGATGAACGAGCTGAAGAACAGGGGCACACAGGACATCCTGGTCGCCGTCGTGGACGGTCTGAAAGGCTTTCCTGAGGCCATCACGGCAGCCTTCCCCGACGCCATGGTCCAAACCTGCATCGTGCATCTGGTGCGCCATTCTCTGAACTTCTGCTCCTGGAAGGACCGGAAGATCGTGGCCGCCGACCTGCGCCGAATCTACAGCGCTCCAACCGCCGATATGGCTGAGGCCGAACTCGATGCCTTCGAAGAGAAATGGGCCGCAAAATACGCGTCCATAGCTCCAGCCTGGCGCCGGGCGTGGCAGGAGGTGATCCCGTTTTTTGGCTTCGATCCGGCAATCCGCAAGATCATCTACACGACGAATGCCATAGAAAGCCTGAACCGCGTGATCCGCAAATCGATCAAGACGCGGGGCAGCTTCCCGACGGATGAGGCCGCGACCAAGCTCATCTATCTCGCTATCCGCAACTTCGAGAAGGATGGCAGAAATGTCAGGGAATGGTTTGCAGCCCGTAACCAGTTCGCCGTAATGTTCGGCGAGCGCTTCGACGCTTGAGTATCTGAAACCGCATGGACCGGGCCGGATACACAAAGTTCATGACACTCCCGGCTGGATCGCTGCCTGCGTCGTCACGGCGTGGAAAACCTGCGCGACCTGAAGGCGAAAGCACCAAAGCCAAAGCACAGCACCTTCAAAGCCTACGAGACCGGCTACATCCACATCGATGTGAAATACCTGCCGCAAATGGCCGATGAGAGTTCCCGCCGCTACCTCTTCGTGGCAATCGACCGCGCAACACGCTGGGTATTCATCCGCGTCTTCAAGTCAAAGACGGCGGCCAACGCCCGGCGCTTCTTGCCGGGAATGCTGATCAGCACCTCATGTCGATGCTTGGAAATGTCGATGGCGACCAACACGGTCGAAAGGGTAGCATAGGTAGCGGTCATAGCCGGTCTCCTCAGCGGTGTGGTTATGCAAAACCACTGTTGAGACCTGAGACCCGGTTATGGCCACCCGCTGCACAATTTAAAGGCTGCGCGCGTGGCAATAACCTATCAGCAACCCTTCTTCCCGACGTGCTATGGCAAGGAGTTCACGGATCGCCTCTTCGGCTTGCGCAAGCGTGCCGCGACTAGCGCACGAGTTCGAAACGCTGTGCGCGGCTCTCGGCATCGAGGATCGCCTCACGCCACCGAAGTCGCCTCAAACCAACGGCTGGGTCGAGCGCTTCAACGGCCGCATCGAAGAAGTGTTTCAAAGTCACCACTTCCGATCAGGCGAAGAATTGGAGACGACGCTGCACCGCTACGTCTGGCTCTATAATCAACAGCTCCCGCAATCAGCCTTGGACAGCAAGACGCCCTTGCAGGCGATGAAGGACTGGCGCAAAATTAACCCGGAGCTGTTCAAGAAACGGCCATACTACCTGCCGGGATTTGACACATAACGCTTAAACTGTCCGAGGGAAAACGAAAGCGGCAGGACAAGTCCGTCCGCCGCGCTGAAAAACACCGCCGCCGGGACACAACACGGCGATTTCGTGATCCGAGCCGCCCAGTTCTAGCAGCCTGCGCGACCGCAGACGCGGGTCGGGGCGAAAAACGTTTGTCCAGCGGGCAGATTCAGGCGATCTTCACTTTAGACGGCGTGCTACTTAGAAAATGTCGGTATATTTAGGGGTCCGGTCAAAAAGCAGCGCAACCATAAACGCAATTGGAAGGCTCAATTTTCAATGCTGGCAACGCGACTAAAGCCACAGGTGCTCTCAGCAATGCATCGTTTCAGTCGTTTTCCGAGGGTTCAAAGTCGACTTGGACACGGAATTCAACGCATACTGGACGCTCTGGTGCCACGGTGTTACCGCCCGTATTCGTACACATGCGCCCAAAGCCGCGCGAAAGAAAAAATATGAAAGACCGATGACTCAAACAACCTTTCTGGGACATAAGATCTCCCGCCCATCCTACATTCCGATGACCGCATGGCTCCGGCACGGTCCGTTTGCGATGTGGCTCGTTCAGGCCGCCCGGCCACGCACGATCGTCGAACTTGGTTCGCACTACGGCTATTCCTATTTCGCCTTCTGCCAGGCTGTGACATCCGCCGGTCTGCCCACCCGCTGTATCGCGGTCGATACCTGGCAAGGAGACGAACATTCCGGCCGCTATGGCGAAGATGTATTCGAGGCCGTCCGCGCCCAAAACCAGCCCTATGAAGGGTTCAGCACTCTGCTGCGCAGAACCTTTGCCGAGGCGCTGGCCGATGTTGAAGATGGCTCTGTGGACGTGTTGCATGTGGATGGGCGGCATTTCTACGACGACGTCAAAGAAGACTATGAGAGCTGGATTCCGAAGCTTTCAGATCGTGCGGTGGTTCTTTTTCACGACACAGAGGTGCGTGAGCGGGGCTTTGGTGTCTGGCGCTATTGGGAAGAACTGGCGCAGGCGCATCCGGCGTTCAACTTTCCCTACCAGCACGGGCTAGGTGTGCTGTTCCGCGGCGAGGATCTCTCGCCAGAGATGGGAGCGTTCCGCCGTCTGGTGCATGACGATGCCGGGCGCGACGCGGTGACCGCGCTGTTTGCCGCGCAAGGCGAGGCACTGGCGGCCGATCACACGCTGAACGAGCTTGCCGCGAAAGTCGCTAGCGGTCCTGATGCGCTGTCACAGCTGCTGACTATGCTCGACAGTGGGGATCTTGTCTCGGAAAGCCAGCTGCGTCCCCTCGATGCGGGTGCCAAAAGCCTATCCGAGGCTCTCGAAGCGGAGCACGCGAAGCAGCGCGCCTTGTCGGCGCGAATTAACGACCTGTCTGAAATCGTCTCGCAATACCAAGCTCAGACTCTCGATCTGCAAGCCGAAAGCCGCGATTTGCAAGCCGAAAGCCGCGATTTGCGCGCGACGCTTGCGCAGGCCCGGTGGCATCCCGGACAGGTCTGGAAAGAGCGCGCAGCCTTTCTGGTCTTGCGCTGGCTGGCCTCCAGCGGCTTGCCGCTCAGTGAGCGGAGGCGGAACAGATTTGCCCGTAGCGCCCAGAAACGCGATCCCAGCCGCAGCCTGATCGGCGCGCCGGGAGCCCCCGAACAGACACCGCAGGTCGCTTTAGACCGGGTACCCACCAGCGGCGGCACCACTGCCAAAGTGATCCCGGGGCGCCGTATGCAAGACCCGGCGCGCGGCAATGTCCTTCTTGTGTCACATGAGGCCAGTCAAACCGGCGCACCCATCCTTGTGCAGAACGTCGCCCGGGTGCTGTCGGAGCGCTACAATGTCACAGTACTTTGCCTTCGCGGCGGTGATCTTCTGGATGCAATGCTGGATGTGTCGGTGGGCGTGGTTGTTGCTGGGGGGGGCTATTCAGGGCCCAACAGCAACATTAGGCGTTTCCTCAAGCGCTACGTGTCAGAAACCCGCCCCGACTTCACCATAGTCAATTCAGTGGTCTCCGCGCCGATTTTGCCAATCCTGTCCCGGATGGATATCCCCACGGTCTGGCTGATCCATGAGTTCGTTTCATTCTTTCCCAGTCCACAGGGCCCCTTCCACGACTTTATGAAATATTCCGACAGCGTAGTCTTTTCTAGCCCGCTGACGCTGGAAGATGCCCACGTCGCCAGCGCCATCGAAGCGTCGCCAAATATCCGAATCCTGCCACAGGGAAAATGCCTCGTGCCGTCAGACGGCGGGACACCGACCGGCACTGACAGCTGTGGGCCGGAGCGCGAACGCCTTACGGCGAAGCTGCGTCCTCCGGGCGAGGAGGACACCTTCGTCGTGATTGGCGCTGGCCACGTACAGCGCCGCAAGGGCACCGATCTCTTCATCGAGGTTGCGCGCCACGCGATGGCCGAATCACGGGAACGGGCCGATGGGCGCAAGCTGCGCTTTGCGTGGATTGGGGACGGTTTTGACGACAAGTTAGACCCGCCCTATTTTCTTTCTTTGCAAGACCAGTTGAAACGCGCTGGCGTCAGTGGCGACGTCCTTTTCGTGTCGGCGACAAGAGACATCGACTACGCGTATGAACTGGCCGACATGCTTGTCCTGCCGAGTCGGCTGGACCCGCTGCCCAACGTGGCGATTGATGCGATGATAGCCGGGCTGCCGGTGCTGTGCTTCGAGAGCGCCACGGGTATCGCAGGAACCCTGAAAGACATCGGCGTCGCCGAAGCTTGCGTGGCCGAATACATCAACACCGCCGACATGACCTACAAGCTGCTGGCGCTGGCTGACGACGCGGCGCTTTATGACAGAGTCTCGACCACTCTTCGCGACAGGGCCCCTTCGATGTTCGACATGGAAGCTTACGTTGCGGAACTAGAATCGCTGGCTCTGAACGCCGGTGCCCGCCGCGAGGCCCGCAAGGCCGATGCTGCAACCATTGCTGCCGAACAGTGCTTCGAGGAAGTATATGTGCGCTTCCCCGGCGATGCGCTGAA
This sequence comes from Roseovarius roseus, assembly GCF_043355935.2. NCBI lineage: Bacteria > Pseudomonadati > Pseudomonadota > Alphaproteobacteria > Rhodobacterales > Roseobacteraceae > Roseovarius > Roseovarius roseus. The sequence continues at coordinate 21,134 of NZ_JBHFPE020000023.1, forward strand.
AGGCCGGGAATCTACCGCTAAAGACTACCTCGAGCGGCTGTCGCGCGCCGCGACCCCCCGGCGCCCCGAACCCGGTTTCAATCCGCATATCTTCCGGATGCACCAGCGCGCCGAAGGCCAGCCTGAAACCAGCGATCCCTATGCCGACTTCCTACGGCAAGGCCGCCCAGAAGGTCCTTGGGCGTTGCAAGTCATAAGAGATACCGTGCCGGCGAGCCCGACGGACGACGCATCCGGGCTGCGCGTGGCTTTGCAGATCCACGCCTATTACATTGACCTGTTGCCCCGCCTTCGCGCTCATCTAGAGGCCAATCAACTGCGCCCTGATCTTTTCGTTAGCACGACCAGCAGAGAGAGCGCCGCCGAGGCGCGCAGCCTGCTGGACGGCTACAGCGCCCGGACAGAGGTGCGCATGGTGCCCAACGTCGGACGTGACGTTGCCCCCCTCCTTACCTGCTTCGGCCCGCAACTTGTTCATGATTACGACGTGATCGGCCATGTTCATACGAAAAAGAGCCTATTTCTCGGCAAGACTGACGTTGTCGAAACCTGGGTCAACTTACTCTATGAAAATATCTTGGGCGGGGAAACAGGCGGCCCGATGATCGACCGCATTCTGAACGCAATGGCCGAGGCACCGGACGTCGGCATTGTCTTCCCAAGCGACCCGAGCCTGATCTCCTGGTCGCGCAACCGCGATCAGAGCCAGCGACTTGCAAGAAAGTTGGGGTTGGACGGGTTGCCGGAGATTATCGACTTTCCGGTTGGCACGATGTTTTGGATGCGCGCCGAGGCACTGCGGCCATTCGTCGAACTGGGCCTGCGGTATGCGGACTACCCAGCAGAGCCAATTGCCGATGACGGCACAATGCTGCACGCGCTGGAGCGGCTGTTCGGCGTTGCTCCGGTTTTGCAAGGCTACCGTGCGGCGGTCACCTACGTAACCGGGCTCACGCGCTAGAGAGGCGCGCACCGCAAGGGCGGTGCGGAAACGGGCAAAGAGGAAGGAACGAATATGCGCGCAGTGGTTCTGGGAGGCAGCGGGTTCATCGGTTCCCATGTGGTCGATGCGTTGCAAAAAGACGGCCACGATGTGACCGTTTTCGACCGGGCGATGGAGCGCTACCGCGATCCCGTGCCGGGGGTTGACTACATGCTCGGTGATTTCTCGGACAAAATGACACTGGCCGAAGCGCTGAACGGAAAAGACGTGGTCTTTCACCTCGTGAGCACGACCTTTCCCGGCACGGCCAATCTTGATCCCAAGGTCGATGTCACGGGTAATTTGATCGGCACGCTGTCTTTGATCGAGACAATGACATCGCTTGGCATCAAGCGGCTGGTCTACCTGTCCTCGGGCGGCACAGCCTACGGTCCCGCTCCGGGCCATCCGATCCCTGAGGACTACCCGCTCAGCCCGATCAATTCCTATGGCATCGTCAAGGTTGCCATCGAGCGCTATCTGGAAATGTACCGGGCCGCCCAAGGGTTGCAGCCGGTGGCGATCCGTGCGGCCAATCCATATGGACCGCGTCAGGGGCATGCCGGGGTTCAGGGCGTGGTCGCCACCTTCATGCGCAATGTCCGCGACGGCCAGCCGATTGAGATCTGGGGCGATGGGAAGGTGGTGCGGGACTACCTGCATGTGTCCGATCTTGCCGCGCTTTGCGTCACAGCGGGAAAGAGCGATTTCTGCGGCGCACTCAATGCCGGGTCGGGACAGGGACATTCGCTGCTGGAGCTCATCGAAGCGCTGTCAGACGTATCCGGTCAGCAGATCGCGCCGAATTTCAAGCCGGGCCGCAATATTGACGTGCCCTATTCAGTGCTCGACATCACCCGCGCCCATGAAGTGTTGGGCTGGATCCCTGCCACCGAGTTCCGCGAAGGTCTGCGCGAAACGTGGGAGTGGTTTCGGAAAAGTGGGGTGTGACCGCCTGTCTCAGTCGCTGGGTTTTTGGGAGAACGGGCGGAGGGCCTTGGCTTTGCTCCGAAGTGCCTGTGCGAATGTCCCTTGCAGCCTACCGATGACCTCCAGGGCAATGTCGGACAAAGGAAACCAGTGCCGACAGCCCGCGCGCGAAATAGTCCTTGGTCACTTCGAAGAGGGTGAGGAAGATCATTATTGAAAGCGAAGCGGCTCTGAACTGGCCCCCTTTTCGACCGGACACTCAGGCATAACCATGGAGGCTTAGGGATTGGACCTGTCACGCTTTGGTGCCGCCCCAAGTGCTCGTTTAAGCTACTTTTCGTTCGTAGGCGACGGGGCTTTTCCAGCCGAGTGCTGAGTGGCGTCGTCGCGGGTTATAGAATCCATTAATGTATTCAAAGATCGCCATCTCGGCTTTGCGTCGTGTTTCCCATGACCTGCGCCAGATCAGCTCGGCCTTGATCGTTTTGAAGAACGTCTCGACCGCCGCGTTATCATAGCAGTTACCTTTTCCGCTCATCGATACCTTGAAGCCATTCTGGCGCAGGATCTTCTGATAATCGTGTGAACAATACTGCGATCCGCGATCCGTGTGATGAATGCAGCCTTTGGGCGGTTGTCGGAACGCGATTGCCATCTTCAAAGCCCTGATCGCAAGGTCACGCCTCATGCGATTGCTGACCGCCCAGCCAATGATACGGCGTGAATGCAGGTCCAGGATCACGGCCAAATACAACCAGCCTTCGCGGGTCCAAACATAGCTGATGTCACCAGCCCATTTCTGGTTTGGTGTATCTGCACCAAAGTCACGATCCAGCAGGTTTGGCGCGATATTGAACTTGTGGTTGTTGATTGTCACTGAGAACTGACCCGGCAACTGCAGAAATTGTCATCGAGAATTGACCCATGTGCAACCTTGCCCC
>NZ_JBHFPE020000024.1:0-22135 GCF_043355935.2 Roseovarius roseus
CGGTTGCGGCGCACTCTCTGGATGGCCGGCCAAACCGCCGTTCTCAAGAGAACCAACAGCTTCCGGGACAAGTTCGAACGCTACATTTCCAAGGATCGACACAATGCCCATCTGCGCCGCAAGGCTTACACCGCAATCGCGGCCAAGATGGCGCGCACCGTACACGCCGTCGTCAAACACGGCGCACCCTATCGCCCCTTCTTCGAGGGGGTGAGCCCAGGCGGAAGGACCTCTCTCTGATGAGCCGTGGAGGCAGTTCGCTGACCTCGTAGATAATGTTCGGGTCTTCTGCTTGGGATTTGGGATCTCGTATTGAGGACGGTGAGGGCCGCCATCGCGCGTACCCTGTGTTTGCTATGGAAGAGATCATTTCTTGACGGCAGATCCCGTCTGGGCAACGATTACAGGGCATCCGGTTCGCCGGATGCCCCATGACCTGCTGACCTAAACAGCCAAAAGTTCCCGACATAGGACGTTGTCCGACCTTATGTATTCCGGCGGACCGCGCATGATGAACAGATCCGTCAATGCGTCGACCACATCCGTTGAATTGAGCCTGCGTTTGACCCGGATCACCAGCGCCTCCTTCGTGAACTCATCGATGATATTCAGCGTGCGGAAGACCCGCCCGTCGTGGGTTCGGTCCTGGACAAAGTCATAGGACCAGACATGGTTCGGGCGCTCCGGCCGCAGCCGGACGCAGGAACCATCATTCAGCCAAAGTCGGCCTTTCTTGGGCTGCTTTTGTGGGACTTTAAGCCCTTCCTGCCGCCAGATCCGTTCAACGCGCTTGTGATTTACATGCCAGCCGCTGTTGTTCAGCAGCCCAGTGATCATGCGATATCCATAGCGGCCAAACTCTTCGGCCAACGCGGTGATGTCCTCGGTCAGCCGGGCTTCGTCCGGTAGACCACAGGGCACCTTGCGCTGCGTCGAGCGATGCTGACCCAATGTGAATGCACTGTCTGCGGCGGGAAGGGCTTAAAAGTTTCCCCTTGCGGCCTCGGCCAGGATCATCTTGTCCAGCGTCAGATCCGACACGGCTCGTCTGAGCCGGGTATTCTCTGTCTCCAGCTCCTTCAGCCGTTTGAGCTGATCACGGCTCATGCCACCATATTCTTTGCGCCATCGATAATAGGTCTGCTGCGTCACGCCAATCTGGCGAACCGCATCAGCGATCGAACTGCCTTGCCCTTGCAACACTTCAACCTGCCGAAGCTTCAGCACGATCTCTTCGGGTTTGTCTCTCTTTCCAGCCATCTCTGGTCCTCCTGAAATGGGATAATATTATCCCAGTTGGTGGACGACTTAGCGTAATCGCGGGTGGCGCTTCTTTTCGACCAAGGCCCCCTGCTTCAAACTGATCAAACGGAAACTGATTGTCCAATGCTCAGATGAAAAGGAGAACTGTCATGCCATGCTTTGCCGCCCTGGATGTCTCGCAGGAGACGACGGCCATCTGCGTTGTTGATGACGATGGCACCATTATTGCAGAGACGACGATTGCGACGTGTCCCGACGGGATCACAAACTTTCTGAAAGACAAAGCACCCAACCTATCACGTGTTGGTCTTGAGACAGGCCCTCTTGCTGTCTGGCTGTGGAACGAGTTGGCGGCACGTCAACTGCCTGTCCTATGTATCGATGCCCGCCACGCCAATGCAGCCTTGAAGATGCGGCCTGTCAAAACGGATCGAAACGACGCGGCCGGTTTGGCTCAGATCATGCGCGTCGGTTGGTTCAAACAAGTGCGGATCAAGAGCCATGACTGCTATCAGGTCCGTTCGTTGCTTACAGCGCGTGAAACGCTGGTGCGCATCCGGGTAAAGATCGAAAACGAGCTCCGTGGCCTTCTGCGGACATTTGGAGTTCTGTTTGGCAAGCGCGTGGGCGGCTTCACGGGGCGCGCCCATGAGATCATTTGTGGTGAATTGGAAGCGGCGCCAGAAATGCGGATTATTGCGGAAACCTTGATGAAGGCCCGAGCGTCCGTATGCGATCAAATCAAGGTTCTGGACACACGGCTTGCGGCGATCGCCAGAGCGAACCCAACTGCCCGGCTGTTTATGACTGCGCCCGGTGTGGGAATCATTACCGCGCTGTCAGTTGTGTCGGCATTCGATGACGCCTCACGCTTCAAAAGGTCATCAAGTGTCGGCGCGTATCTCGGGCTGACGCCAAGACGATACGAATCCGGTGAAACCAGCAGAAATGGACGCATCTCGAAGCAGGGCGACAAGATGGTGCGAAAGCATCTCTATGAGGCGGCAACAACCTTGCTGACGCGCAACTTGCGATCTTCGTCCTTGAAGATCTGGGGTATGAAGTTGGCAAAAGTGTCCGGCTTCAAAAAGGCGCGCATCGCGGTTGCCCGAAAACTTGCCGTGGTTCTTCACGCAATGTGGAAAACCAACACGCCATTCCGCTGGACCCAGTCGGCAGCATGATCAGGGATAAATTGTTCGACTAAGCCAACGGACGCGTCCCCGCCGGGACGTATGGCGCGGATCAGACCGTCCCTCTGAATGCACTGCACAATGAAGCAAGTGCGAGGACCACTTGGGTCGATCCGACCATCCGACGCCAACATGCGGCGATCCGTCGAGATCGACCGCGGAGAGAACCATGAACCCGGCGCACGCCAAGGCATAAATCAAACGACTTGACCAATGCGATTAGAGAACTTCAGTGGGGGCACTCCACTTTCCGCGCAGCTATCTCAGAGCTGTCCAAGAAGCCGTGGGCGACTGGGTCATTTACTATGAGCCAGTGAAAGCTGGGCCACGTGGGTATTTCGCGGTTGCGAAGATCGAGCATGTGATCCCGAAGCCCGGATTTGAGGGTCGGTTCCTCGCCATCGTCGAACCGGGCAGCTTCCTGCCGCTCGATACTGAAGTTCCAAGGCTGATCAACGGCAGTCCATTGGAACAGGCTCTCACGGAACCAGATGGAACGCCGAAGAAAGGTGGGGCCGTGCAGCTCGCGGTGCGGCGTCTCCCGGATGAGGATTTCGCTCGGATTGTGCGACTAGGGCTTCCTGAAGACCTCGAGAGGCAAGAGGCATCACGATACGATCCAAAGGGTGCGGAGGTGGCCGAGAAGGCGGCGATCTTCGAGCGCCCGGTCCTGGAACGTCTCACACGGCGCCCATACCGGGACGTCGCGTTCCGCCGGAAGGTGCGCGAGGCTTACGACTACCGCTGTGCCATGTCCGGGCTAATGCTCAGAAACGGCGGAGGGCGCCCGGAGGTGCAAGCAGCCCATACCCGCCCCGTCGAACATAACGGCAGCGACTCCGTAAGGAACGGGCTGGCTCTGTCAGGCACATTGCATTGGATGTTCGATCGTGGGCTGATCTCGGTCGCCGATGACGACGAGACAATCCTCGTTTCGCGCAACAAAGTTCCGGGCGACGTCGTTGACCGGCTTTTACGTCCGGATGGAAAAATCTGGATGCCCGAAGACGAGAGAAACTGGCCGCACCCGGCAAATCTGGCATGGCATCGAGAGAACATCTTTGGTCAAATGGCTTCTGAAGATCTCGCTACTTGGGAATAAACCTGCCAATATGAAAAACATAATTTCCCGAGGCATATCGAAAGCCCTAGCCCGCGGTCGACCACAGCAGCCTGAAAATCCAAAGGCTGATCCGCCGACCAATAAAGGTATCCAAATGCCGCGGGATCAATCCGAAATTTTGTCGCGCTGTCTGTCGATTGATCTGGAGGTCGATCCCCAAAAAGCCCGGATCTTCGCTTTCGCAGCCGTGCCGGAAGGTGAAGGAAGGGGGATCGTTCACCGGAAAGGGGATCCGAGGGCCGCACTTGAAAAGCTCAACTTGTTCTGCGCTGGGTTCGCGCATGTCATCGGGCACAATGTCATGCGCCACGACTTGCCGCATCTCATGGCGGTGTCGCCGCGCTTCGCAAAGCTCGCGGACGGACCGATCGACACGCTGTGGCTCAACCCTTTGGCGTTTCCGCGCAATCCCTATCACCGTCTGGTCAAACACTACCACGATGGGCGGCTTCAAAGTGGTCACGTCAACGATCCCGAGTTGGACGCGCGTCTTGTGTTCGAAGTCCTTCGCAACCAGATCGACGCCTTTTCATCGCTGAACACGTCGTCGCCAGAGATGATGCTGGCCTATCACTGGCTTTGCTGCCGAGGGCCCGGTAGCGACGGGTTTGATCGGTTGTTCAACGATGTGCGTGGGGCGTACAACCCGACGGAAGAGGAAGCTCACGGGGCTATTCGGGCGCTGCTAAAAGAGGCAGCCTGCGGCGCCCAGGTGGAGGCCGTGCTCGAGCGGCTCTCGGACACTCGGCTGGGCTGGCCGATGGCATATGCTCTTGCCTGGATTTCGGTGGCTGGCGGGGATTCTGTCATGCCGCCCTGGGTGCGGGCGCAGTTCCGGGACGCAGCACGGCTCGTCAAAGACCTGAGGGACACGAACTGTCGTGATCCGCACTGTGACTATTGCGCAGAGCACAACGATCCCACCCGCGCCCTCGAACGCTGGTTCGGTTTTCCAAGTTTCCGCCCGGAACCGGTCGACGAGGACGGGCGCCCGCTTCAGGAAAAGATCGTGGCGACGGCCATGGAAGGCGACCACCTGCTGGGTATCCTGCCGACGGGCACGGGCAAATCCATCTGCTATCAAATCCCCGCGCTGTCTCGGTTCGACAAGACCGGGGCCTTGACCGTCGTTATATCGCCGCTCGTGGCGCTGATGGCAGACCAGGTTCAGGGCTTGGCGCGGGCCGGAATTTCCTCGGCGGTTACGATTAACGGGCTATTGTCCTTGCCCGAGCGTCAAGATGCGCTCGACAAGGTGCGGCTTGGGGATGCCGCGATCCTGTTGATCTCGCCCGAGCAACTGCGCAGCACAACAGTCCGGTCCGCTCTGGCACAGCGCGAGGTGGGGCTGTGGGTGCTGGATGAGGCGCACTGCGTGTCCAAATGGGGGCACGATTTCCGACCCGACTATCGCTACGTTTCGCGGTTTATCAAGGAAAGCTCAGACGACGAACCGGCTCCGGTGCTTTGCTTGACCGCAACGGCGAAACCGGACGTGGTGCAGGACATTCGCAGCCACTTCAGAGAGCGATTGGGGGCCGAACTGGCGTTGATCGACGGTGGCGCATCGCGGTCGAACCTGAGTTTCCAAGTATTGCCAACGCAGCGGGCAACCAAGATGACGGATATCCTCGACACGATCGAAGCGCAGCTTCCGCGTGAGGGTGTCTCTGGGGCGGTCGTCTATTGCGCGACCCGAAACGCTACCGAGCGCGTGGCGGAGTTCTTGAAACAACAGGGCATCGCTGCCGAACGGTATCATGCCGGCCTCAGCGCCGATGACAAACGTGAGATCCAGGAGGATTTCCGTGTCGGCAATCTGCGCGTTATCGCGGCCACCAACGCTTTTGGTATGGGGGTCGACAAGCCGGACATCCGTCTGGTGGTTCACGGGGACGTGCCGGGGTCGCTGGAAAACTACCTGCAGGAGGCAGGGCGCGCCGGACGGGACCGCGAGCCTGCAAATTGCGTCCTTCTCTATAACACTGAAGACGTCGATCGTCAGTTCAGCCTCAGCGCGCGGTCACGGCTTGCGCGGCACGAAATCGGTGCGATCTTGAAAGCGCTTCGGCGCCTTGATGCGAGGACCGGAAAAGGCGGTGAGATCGTTGCTACGCCGGGTGAGATTGTCCACGAGGAGAAAGACCGGGATTTCCAGCGTGACAGCAATACCGATGATACGCGGATAAAAACGGCCGTCGCCTGGCTGGAAGAGGCGCACCTTCTGAACCGCGAAGAAAACCGGGTGCAGGTGTTTCCCGCTTCGCTCCGGATAAGGAGCATGCAGGAGGTCCGCGAGATCCTTGCCTCCGCCGAGATCACCCAGCGGCGGCGTGAGGATCTGGCCGTCATCGTGCAGCATATCATTAACGCGCCGCAGGAAGAGGGCATCACCACGGACGAGCTTTGCGGGGTCAGTGGGCTCACGGTGTCGGGCGTGCGCAAGGCCTTGGCGGATCTCGAGGCCCTGGGGATCGCAAAGGATGATACAAACATCACAATCTTCGTGCATGTGCGTATCAAGAATGCCTCCCCGAAACGGTTCGAGGCTGCATCCCGCCTTGAAGCCGACCTGATCGCGACCCTGAGAGAGCAAGCGCCAGACGCGGAGATCGGCGAGGCTTGGCCGTGTCATCTGGCCTTGGTGGCGCAGGCCCTGCGAGAGCAGGGACACGCCTCCGTGCGGCCCGATATTGTCGAGGGGCTGCTCCGCGGGATTTCGCAGGATGGCCGCGACATGGATGGCGGCAAAGGCAATATCGGCCTGCGCAAGGCCTCCAAAGGCAGTCTCATGGTGCGACTGCAAAGATCTTGGGCGGTCATCGAGCAGACCGCTCAGCTGCGCCGGCAGGCGGCGGAACGTTTGGTGTCATACTTGATCGACAAGGTTCAGGCCGGCCTGCAGGGTAAAGACATTCCTGTCGAGACCACGCTTGGCGACCTTCTTGCTGCAATCAACAGCGACGCGCTCTTGCGTGCGTCAGTGAATGACCCGTCGAAGCTGATGGACCGCGCGCTTTTGTGGCTGCATGAGCAGCAGGTCGTAACTCTGGGTAAGGGATTGTCCATATTCCGCTCGGCCATGACGTTGCACATCAATCCAAAAGGAGGCAGCTTTACCGCTCAGCATTTTGCGCCGCTGGAAGATCACTACATCGAACAGACCGTCCAGACCCACGTGATGGCCGCCTATGCGAGCAAAGGCATCGACGATATCGATCAGGCGCAGCGGCTTGCGTATGACTATTTCGCATTGGATCAGTCCGACTTCATGAAAGCGTGGATGTCGGGGAAAATGTCGGAGTTCAGACGTCAGGCGACACCCCGGTCCTATGCCGAGATCGTCGACAATCTGGGAAATACGACACAAGAGCAGATCGTGCGTGACGACCGCGAACAGACCAATGTGCTTGTGCTTGCGGGGCCGGGATCGGGCAAGACACGGGTGCTCGTCCATCGTGTCGCCTATCTGGTCAGGATCAAGCGCGAAGATCCAAACGGTATATTGGTGCTCGCCTACAATCGTCATGCGGCCGCCGAGATTCGGGAGCGCTTGCGTCTACTGATTGGCGAGGATGCTCGCTTCGTGACGGTCCTGACCATCCATGCCCTGGCCATGCGGCTGGTTGGCGCGAGTTTCGCCGGACGGGCAGGAGCGGATGAGCCCGATTTCAAGACGCTTCTGACCGATGCGGCACGTCTCTTGCGTGGCGACGGTCTGGACAAGGTCGAGGCCGAAGCCTTGCGAGAGACCTTGATTCAGGGGTTTCGCTGGATTCTCGTGGATGAATATCAGGACGTGGGGCCCGAGGAATACGCCTTGATCGCGGCTGTGGCGGGGCGCAGCATCGACGATCCGGATCAACGGATCAGCCTCTTCGCCGTCGGCGATGACGACCAGAACATCTATGCCTTTGCCGGTGCATCGGTGCGACACATCCGGCAATTTGAACAGGATTATTCAGCCAGGCCGATCTTTCTGACCGACAATTACCGCTCGTCGAAGCACATCATCAGTGCAGCGAACGCGGTGATCGAAGGATCTCGGGAACGTATGAAAACAGGGCATGGTATTACCGTCGATCAATCGCGGCAAAGGGGCCCGGCCGGAGGGCTCATGGAAAGCCTCGATCCGGTTGCACAGGGACGGGTCCAGATTTTGGGTTGCCCGGCAGGGAATGACGCTCAGGCGCTTGCGGCGGTTGGCGAGATGCTCCGCCTGTCCAAACTGATTCCGGATTGGAGCTGGAAGGGCGCGGCCATCATTTCTCGTGATTGGCGCAAGCTTTTGCCGGTCCGCGACTTTGCCGAGGCGCATGGAATTCCTGTCGAAATGGCGAACGAGAACTTGCCCAGCTTGTGGCGTACTCGTGAGATGCAGGGGTTTATCGCCGGTCTTCGCGAAATGCGCGGGGCCATGGTCAGCTTAGACGATCTGACCGAAACCCTGAACGCGATACCCGCCAGCCGTTGGACTGACCGGATCGGGGAGGGACTCGGCCAGCTTGCGCGCGAAGCTGACGGAAAGGCGCTACCGCCCCCTGACGTCATCGAATGGTTTGCGGAATGGTCGAAGGATTCATGGGGCGAGCAGCGCGGCCTCAAATTGTTGACGGCGCACCGCGCCAAGGGCCTCGAATTCGACGATGTCGTGATCATGGATGGCGGCTGGGAACGTCCCTCGCGAAACGAAGATCAGGACGCGCCGAGGCGATTGTTCTACGTCGCCATGACACGTGCGCGGCGCAATTTGGTCGTCATGAGCAACGACAATCACGAATACCTTCCCAACGAGTCGCCCTCCGTGATCACGCGGCATGTGGTGCCCGACTTGGCGACGGTCCCCGGCCCGCGCCGGTTCTTTCAATCGCCCGAAATGAAGATGGTCGACCTGTCATTCGCAGGACGCCAAGGTGATCGGCACATTGTTCATGCTGCGATCGCCGAAGCAGAGGTCGGCGCGCCGGTCAGGCTCTCCCAGGTCGGGGATCGCTGGCAGATCGAGGATGCTCGGGGGCGGGCCCTCGGGCGGATGTCAAAAGCGTTCGCACCACCGACCCGCTCGAAATTCGTCACCGGTGAGATCGCGGCCATCATTCATTGGCGCAAACAGGATGCCGACGAGCGTTTTCATCACTTGCTGAAACGCGCTAGGTGGGAAGTCGTTGTGCCTGAACTGGTTTTTGAAGAGGGCAAGGGGGCTGAAAGGGTTGTCAGTAAGGATCAGTACGGCAATTAGTGCGGTTAAGCGGTCGTTCTCTGCACTTACGATAAATGACCGCTTAGGGCCGTCCATGGCGATCAGACTGGCAGGGTCCTCAGGATGCATGCTGCGCCGCCGCAGGTCGGCTTAGAGCACTGAGCAGACCCTTCCCCTCGACGCGAGATAGCAGTCTACCGGTCAGGGTCTTGGCACACGTGATTTGATTTTACGATGGTTCTCCGCCAAGAACTTCCCAAAAATCATCACGCAGGTTGTGGTGAGGAAATGGTTCATCGGGAACCTCGGCCCCAAGGAAACCACAGAGCGGCTCCCATCCTTCCGCCACATCGAAGACAAGTAGCCGGTCAGCGGGCAACGCCTCGCGCACTTCGTCTGTTCTTTTGCGATACGCGGCCAACCCGCTTTCCTTGTCGTCAAGGACACCGCCGAAAGTGCCTTTTCCTACCAGATCGTTCCAGGCCACGAGAATGTCGCGAATATGTGGCGGCAGCGGCAGTTCCTCATACCGGGCCATCAGCTTCCCAATCGTTTTTTCGAAGCTGGCCCACCATTTCTCTTCGGGGCGTACTGTATGGACGACCTTTGCGTCTGGAAAAGACTCGGCGAGCTCGCGCCAGACATGAGCGCCCGGCCAATCTACTTGAGATCTGTATCCAGCAAAAACCGTTTCCCAATTGACACTTCCGCCAGCCGCAAGCCTCTGCCAATGAACCACTTGTCCCGGGTTCTCTGCGATCTCGTGCATATGATGACACTGTCCGTAGCCTAGCCGTTCCAAAGCGGCTTTCAGTGATTTTGTTCCGGTCCTTCCGAACCCCGAGCCAATTACTTCAAGTGACATGCGATCGCCCCCCACACCAATCCGACTAGTCTTTCCGCTAAATCAAATCCTGTCTACGCTGTTCATCGCGCGACCTTCGGCCGATTGGTGGAGTCTGAACGTCTGTTTAGTCCCGCTCACCTGACTTCGCCCCATGTCGCGCTCAAGGTCCGGCTTTGGTCAGAAATGCTTGAAGTTTGGCCCAATATTGCGTGACGCAGCCCGCTGATAGAATCCGAAACCTGCGCTGCGCCGCGCCCAAACCGTGTGACGTCCCACACAGAGCAAAGCCCCCAAACACGCAGGATTTCGCCTGCCCCACAGCATCGGGCGATTGAATTTTCAGACAAGGGTGCGGCGCGATGGTATGTCACGTGACCGGTCATTTGCACCCCCTACGGGCGGCTCGGTGCCGGAGTGTCCTTGTCCGAAAGGCCCAATAATGCTGTCTATCTATGCGATGCCGGAGGCCTTCACCGTCGGGGAATGCGATGCGATCATGGCCGCCATTTCCCAAGCCCCCACCGATCCGGCGCTGCTGGTCGGACGCAACCGTGGCCATAACATGCGCAGTGCCGATCTGGTGTGGACCGACGAAATTGACGGGCTGGGTTGGGTGATGGACCGGCTGATTGATCTGGTGCGGGTGGCGAACCGCGATCACTTTTATTTTGATCTGACCGCATTTGAGGAAAGCCCCCAGGTGGCGATCTACCGTGCCAGCGCTGCGGGGCACTTTGTGTGGCATTCGGACATTGGCGGTGGGCCAGTTTCGGCCAAGCGCAAGCTGACGCTGGTGCTGCAACTGTCGCCGCAGGGCGACTATGAAGGCGGAACGCTTCAGGTGATGCCCGGTGCGCAGGTGCTGGAGGCCAGTCGGGCGCAGGGCTGTGTGACTGTGTTCCCCAGCTTTACGCTGCATCAGGTGACACCGGTGCGCAGCGGCATGCGCCAATCACTGACCGTCTGGGCGCACGGGCCCGCGTTCCGATGAAGAGGGCGGACGGACGATGTGCTTAACGAGCTTGAAAGAAGCCATTGGCGCAGCCGCCGCGAAAGCTCACTTCGTCCCGCTCTATCGACCCTGAGCAACGCGTTTATCTCGCTGGCGCAGCAAATGGCCGGTTCGGTGAATCTGCGCTGCGGAGTGGCCGGACACCGCGTATGGCAGCTCTGGGCCGGTAGCGACGATCCGACCGTCAGGGCGGAAACCGCCCATTCGCCGGGCCAAGCAAGAAGGTCTGGTCAGCAGGCGAAAGCCAATGAGGTCGTCTCCCCAAAATACGGTCAGAATGCGCAAGCTATCGCGTAAGACCGTCAACATCTCCAGCGGTTGCGGCAACGCCATCTTGCGCGACCTCGTCATGTATCCAGTCTGAAAATTCGCGTATCATAGGATCCTTGGCCCGTGCCTCTGGGTAAGCCACTGAGTAGATGACGAACGGCATGATCACGGTATCGAACAGGCGGACGAGCCGGCCTTCTGCCAGGGTAGATCGCACAATTGCGTCATAGGCGAGCGATACGCCCTGGCTGCGTTCCGCCGCGGTCGTGGCCAATTCGCAATTGGGAAAAGTCGGACCCCGAGGGAACACCGGTGGCGCAATGCCTGCTGACTGAAACCAAGTCTCCCATCCGTCCATTGTTTCATCATGCATGAGAGTCATCCGGCAAAGGTCGTCGGGCGATCTCACCGCTTCTTCTACCTTCAGCTTTGGACTGATGACAGGAAAGCGCGCTGACTGCATCAGGGGCTCGGTCACGACACCTTTTTCGGGCGCATTGGCCCATTGAATGACGAGATCGGCGTCGTTCGAGGCAAAATCGAGCGAAGGCGCGCCATCAGAAACACGCAGCCGTACCCTGTCACCAAAACTCAGCCGGTTCAGCCTCGGAACCAGCCATCTTGCGGCGAAGCCAGGTGTGCAGAGGACGCGGAACGGCCGGTGACCGGCCTCGCGTATCGACCGTGTTGACTCGTCAAAGGCATCGAGAAGTGTCGTCATCTTTCCCGCGTAGGCCCGACCGGTCAGGGTCAGGGACAGCCGGTTGCGTCGACGCTCGAACAGGGCGGTATCCAAATAGTCTTCCAATGCGCGAAGTTGATGACTGACGGCAGACGGGCTCAAACACAACTCTTCCGCAGCAGCACCGACGTTCAGATGCCGGGCCACAGCCTCGAATGCGCGGACAGCGGCAAACGGTGGAAGTTTGCGTCCCAAACCAGTGCATGCCTTTCCTATTGAACCGAAGCTTGAAGCCTCGGACCCCACGAGATGTTTATATCATAGTGATGGAACGCGGCAAAATGCTGCCCGGCGCCCGTTCATCATGGGTAATGAAATTTATTCAACGCAGGCTGAAAAAGGCCCACTCGGAGCAAAAGCCTCACGCTGCTACTGTATCTCTCACCATTAATTTCTTGATTGTGAGGGAGAACATCATGGACCTGAAGCCATACAAACAACCGTTCACCACATTTATGCTCGGTCTAGCTGCTGGCGCCGTCGTAGTTGCTGCCGGCCCCGTTCTGGCGACAATGTCTGGCCCCAAGAAGCATGTCGGACTTTCAGTGGATATGCTGGCCGAACTGTCTGCGGAGACGCTGCAAGCAACTATCGGGCTTGAAGGATATACGATGCGTATGCGTGCCATCGAAATTGCGCCAGATGGTCAGATCGCGGAACATAGTCACGAAGACCGCCCAGGGATCGTCACCGTGATCGACGGCGCTTGGGTCGAGGGCCAGCCCAATGGCGAAAAGACGTTTGAGGCCGCAACCCTCGGCACCTTTCCTGAGAATGAGGACACCGTTCACTGGGTCTACAATCGAAGAGATACACCGGCGACGGCTCTGGTCTGTGACATCGCCAAGGTGAACTGAGGCGAGCACAATTCTGACGACGCCACGGCACTCCTTGTACGCGAACCGTTTGGTAACGGCTTGTGCCGACAGACAAGGCGAGAAGCTAGGGACGGGACCGCCATTGCACTATGCTATCGTCAGGAAATGAGACTCGCATCGGTCTGACAATCGCCCGGAGGTGCCAACGCCTTGGTTTCAAACAGTGTAATAGCGGCCTTTGCCGCTCTCGCCCTTGCCAGCGGCTTGGTCGCCGGTCCGGTTAGCAGTCAGGAAGACGTCCTGAATTGGCGGATGAACAGCCTGCTTCACCCGAAGCTGTTCGGCGAGTCAGCTGATTACTTCGCAAGGCGGGTTGAGCAGCTCTCCGGCGGCAGTTTCGTTATCTCGGCGCATGACCGGATGATGCTCGACCAGGATACGTTCGGCGCGCTCGATGCCGGACTCGTCGATGCGGTCTGGGGCTCGGCGGGCCACCACCACCGCGAGGATCCGGCACTCACGATCTTTGGCGGATTTCCCTTTGGGCCCGATCCGGCGGGCTTCACCGCGTGGATGCGGGCGGGCGGCGGCGCCGAGGCGCTGGACGCGATCTATGCCCGCCATGGGCTGAAGAGCCTTTACTGTGGCGCGCTTCCTTCAGAGGGCGGCGGCTGGTTTGTCACCCCGCTCGACGGGCCAGAAGATTTGGACGGCCTGGCAATGCGCAGCTTCGGCTATGGTGCGCGCGTTCTGCATAAATTGGGTGCCGTGCCCTATGAGTTGCCCGCAGGCGAGATCCGCCCGGCGTTCGAGGCCGGACTGATCGACGCAGCCGAATTCTCGCTGCCTTCGATTGATGCCGATCTTGGGGTGGCGGATGTAACGGGGCATCTCTATTTTCCCGGATGGCAGCAACCATCCACGCCGTTGGAAATTCTAATGCCCGAAGACAGCTGGGCGGCCCTGTCCAATCAGCACAAGGCGGCGGTCACTGCGGCGTGCAATGAAACCTTGGCGTGGACCGCTTCCCAGGCCGTCGTGCAGCAGATTGATGCCCTTGCGCGATTTCGCGCTGCGGGGGTCGAGTTTCATTCCTGGCCGGAGGCGGCCCTTGTCGCGCTGAGGCAAGCTTGGGACGAGGTGATCGCGGAGGATACCGCGCGCGACCCGCTTATTGCCGATGCCTGGCAAGGCTATTTGCGGTTTCGTGACGGTTACGACGATTGGCATATGCGCGCCTACGCCGATTAAGCCCGCTCAATCCGGAACCCCGGCCATCCTGAGCCCGTCGAGAACGACACCGAGGTTCGACGGGTCAGCGAAACCTTCAAGCGATTGCGCAACACTCGCGATACTCTGCGCCGGCCGTCGCCCCTGGGCGGCGCGGACGACAGCGGTCGCTTCGTTGATGCGCCCGGCAT
Source organism: Roseovarius roseus (assembly GCF_043355935.2). Taxonomy (NCBI): domain Bacteria; kingdom Pseudomonadati; phylum Pseudomonadota; class Alphaproteobacteria; order Rhodobacterales; family Roseobacteraceae; genus Roseovarius; species Roseovarius roseus. The sequence goes on from NZ_JBHFPE020000024.1 coordinate 13,890, forward strand.
GCGCCAAGCTCGACGCCAGCAGCCAGCCCGGCCACCACCGCGCGTTGACGAAGGTTCCCGCGCCATTCAGCGGCCCAAATTCCTCGGCAGCACGCGCGGGTTCGCCGTTAAGCAGATAGCTGAGGCCCGCGACCTCTCGATACCAGTCGGGCGCCTCCGGGTCGAGCCGCCGGGCCTGCTCGATCATGCGAACGGCGTCCGCTGCGCGTCCGGTCATTGCAAACACCCGCGCCAGCACGGCCAGGTTGTCGGCATCCGTGGAATCGATCGCCACGGCCGCCTGTGCGTTGGCCATTGCATCGATAGGAGAGCGCATGTCTGGAAATGGCGCGAGCAGCCGCATCTCGGCCAGCAGCCTGTGCGACCGGGCGCTGCCGCCGATCTCGATGGCGCGCTCCACCATCTCCAGCGCCTGCACCATCTCCCGTCGGCCACCGCCCCATGCAAGATGCCAAACTTCGAGCCAATACGTGAGCCCAAGGCTCGCCCAGGCGTCGGCGTTGTCCGGGGTCTTCGCAACAATTGCCTCCAGCAGCGCGCGCGCCTTGTCGTTGTTCTCCCGACTTCGCCAGGTGCGTGCGTCCAGCAACGACTGCGCCCGCAACTCCGGGGACAATTCCGTGGACGCCGCGAGGTAAGTGGAGCCTCCCGCATTACTGATCACCGCCCACCAGTGGCCGGCAGAGGCCATAAGGAGGGCCGCAGCAATGCCTCCCGCCCATAGATGCTTGACCATGCCGTGTTGCGGGCGCGTAATCCCAGGGACCGCGTCCTCGGCCAGCAGCATGTAACCTCGGCGCGGCACAGTGCGCAGCACCCCGGCACCTTCGGGACCAAGTGTCCGCCGGATGTCGCTTATGCAGTGCGCGAGTGAATCGTCCGAGACAAATACGTCCGGCCACACTTCGCGGACAAGCTCGTCCTTGCTCAGCAACTGGCCGCGCCGTTCCAGCAACACCTCAAGCAGCCGGTAAGACTTCGGCCGCAATGCCCGTTCTGCGCCCTCGGCATCTTCGAGACAGCCTCGGGCTCGGTTCAGAACGAAGCCGCTGAAACGAATGGTCGATGGGGTGTTCATCCAAAGACTCCAGAACGCACATTCAGAATTTGTAACACATTTCCACGGTTTTTTCAGCGCATTTTCATGACTTGCGACCTCGCTTGCGGGACGACGGGACCCAGTCAATCAAGGAGGATTACCGTGAACTTCTTGTGCAAAAGTTCTGCCGCCATCGCCTTGTGCATAGCTGCCGCAGCCCCGGCGGCCTCTGCTACGCAGCGCGACGCACCATCGCTGCTAGATACCGTCGTGCTATGGCTGGTCGCCAATTTCGATCTCGCCGCCCCCTCAGACTCCCCGGCGCTTGCCACCGTTCCGGACGCCGAATTAGTCGCTATGCGTTATGGCATCGGGACGGATGTTCGCCCCGGTGAAGTCGTCGCCGTCTATGACGACCGTGGTCGCACCATCTACCTATCGGACAGCTGGACCGGCAGTACCCCGGCGGAAATTTCCGTCCTCGTACACGAGATGGTCCATCATCTCCAATCAGTCTCCGACATGCGGTTTGCGTGCGCGGCCGAGCGAGAGGTGCTCGCCTACCGTGCTCAGGACGACTGGCTCGGCCTGTTCGGTGAAACTCTGGAAAGCGCCTTCGGCATCGACGCGGCAACGCTTCTGGTCGGCACCGTCTGCACACACTGAAATGGCTCGCGTTGCAGCTAAAAGTTCAGCTAGCGTGTCCGCTGAACCGGCGCGGCGCTGCACTTCGCGCCGGCCCTAACAAGCTGCTTCCGAAAGGCGGGGTAACGCCTTATCTCAGGCGCTGAGCTGGCCGGCGCCGGGCCAATATGCACCGCCAAGAGACCATCCCACAGAATGTGCGACGTGGAGCAAAGTCTGCGGCGAAGGCGTTGGGGCGAATGGTGATTATTCCGGCTATAAACGCCGAAGGCCCAATTTGCTCAGCGCCGCACCAGTTCATCCGCGACTTCTTTTCGCGAACTCAGCGAACGTCCGGAACCAGGCACCGCATCGCAACACCGCAAGGTCTAACGAATGTCAGGTCTGGGCCGGTCGCGTTGGCGCTGCCTCACACAGGAAGGACGGAAAACTTGGATAACTCCCGATGGGAAAGTCTCCCGTGCTTTATGCGAAAAAATAGTACCTAATCGAAATCTTGCCAGTTTATCCTGTCAGCTATTCCACGAGAGCGTTGCTACACGTAGGATGACACCACGGAATGCGGCAAGGATAGAATATGTACGGGCAGGCAGAGTGGACCGAGATAGGCGCATCCTCGGGACTGGATCACTTGGCTATGCTTGCTCCGGTAGAGGCCTTCTACCAGTCTCTCCTTCCGGGCTTCAGTTCGATCACCACCAGAATGCGGAACTATGCTTTCCATGCCTGGTGGATCACGCGGAACGCGCGAACGACGAAGATCACCTCTAAGAAGGCCTTCCACGAGCACACCCGGCGAGTTGAAGCCCTTTACGCCCTGGCGTCAGCACAGTGGGAAAGGGAAACCGGCATCGCCGGCGCGCGCTTTGCCTTAAACAAGCTGGCCGAGGACGATGACATCCTCGACTTCCGCTTCGAGACGAGCTTCGAGACGCCGGCCGATCGGCGCTACCTCGGCCCGCCGGCCGGAGATTTCCAGGGCACCTACTTCGGCCAGATGCGCGAGATCGGACTTCTGGCCCGAGCTGCCCGGCACGACATGCCGGTGCCAACCAAGGACGGAGAGCGTCTCGCCGATGCATACGCGGCGGCACTCCCCATCGCTCCGGAACGGTTCTTCGAGATTGCGAAGGCTGGGCAAGTGAGTCGCGCTGAACTTGCCACGATGCTCCCGATGGCGCCCAGCGCGATTGATCAAGACGGGGAGGAAGCGCGCTTGCTCAGAGAAATCCTTATGGGAGAAGACGGATTGGAGACCGGCCTTGCTCGGAGAGCTTCTCTCCTGGCCATCCTGGAAATCGCCAGAAAGACAGACAGTCAGCCCGTCAGTGAAAACATGTTGCGGTGGTGGTGGATGGATCACCCTCCGGACGGGGACCACGCAGAAGCCCATGCGGCTTGGCAGCACTACCAGGTCGGCGACATGCTGCGTGTCTCCTATGAGAACCTGATGAACCATGCCATTCTTGGCCTCGAGGATGCGTCCGAAGGCCTGTTCGTGCCAGAACTCATAGGGGACATCATCAGCGATGTTCCGGATATGCACCTCGGAGAATGGCTCGATCAGCTCTCTGCTTCGAACCATAGCCTGCACGACCTACAGGACGCAGGCCGCGCCGAGGGCGCATCTCTGGGGGCGATCATGGCGCCGATCGCCCGCCTATGGGCGGAGTGGCGAGGGCGTATTGATGAACTCGAGGGCAGCCTGCCCACGAGGCCAGGCCATCAGACCTGTGTCACGGAACTGACCTGGATCGAGCACAGGCGCCACGAGCCTGCCTCGAAAGCCATGGGTCAGCTCATATACGAGCGGGTGCTGCGCCGGCACCTCGAGGTCGCTGCCCGCAAGTTCCGCCTCCAGGGGAGCTATACCTACCTCGTGGAGCTCGAGCATGCGCGTCTAAGGGCGCGCTCCCTCATAGACGCGAACCCCAGCGGACCGAGGCTCTCCACGGCCATCAAATTCCTCGACGACGTTGGGCTGCTGTCCAAGGGGCGATTCACTGACCGCGGCCGTGATTATCTTGAGGCCGTATGAGGTATGATCAGGTATTCCGCGCCGAGGGATATCACTCGGCACTGTTGACGACGTTCAGCTTCGACCCGACTGTCTTCGAGAACGTGATCCTGATCGGGATGCGCAGCCGCGGGTGCCGGAACATCGGCATCATCGCCGATCAGAACATGCTGAACAGGACACTATCCGAGGCGGCACCGGCACCGCGCGCCGGCACCGCCTATCACTTGGCGAAAAGAAACGTGTCCGGGGCCTTCCACCCTAAGATTGCCCTGAGGCTGGGACGCGAAGGCGCCTCGCTATTGATCGGCTCCGCCAACCTCACAGGGGCCGGCCTGGTGGGGAACATGGAGGCGGTGAGCGAGATCCTCGTAACGTCGGAAGACATGCGTGCGGCACCGCTACTGGCCGCCGCGCTGGAATACTTCGAGCGCCACGCAGACCCCCGGGACCGGGCGATGAAGGACGTTCTTGGCAGGGCTCGGGCAAAGACACCGTGGCTCTTGGCAGTCACCGCGGCCGTAGAGGTAGAGATCGATGGCCAGCGGGTATCCTTCATCACGGAGACTGAAGAGGCCGGGGTAGGGGAGGCATTCGTCTCCTTCATCGGGGATGATGTGATCGATCGACTGGTCGCTGTCTCTCCTTATTGGGACGACGACCTACGCGGACTTGAACAGATGCGAGAAAGCCTCGGGTCTCCGGCAAGCGCCTTGGTGGCCGAAACCGGGGAGCATGACTTCAGCGCAACCACCTTCCAGTCGAAGACGGGGCTGACGCTGCATTCGACCAGCACGCATGCCGCAGGCGGAACGAGGCGTCTCCATGCGAAGCTGCTCGTCGGCTCATCCCGCCGCTACCGTGGCAGACTTTCGCACCGCCGTTCTCATCCAGCGCGAACTCGATCAAATCATCGCGCCGATCCTGTGGAATACGGTTCCAAACAGATCCTGGACGGGGTGCATGGTCCGCCAGGGCATCAAGGCCGCCGTCGACATAACGATCATACCAACGGTAGAAGGTCGCGCGCGGGATGCCCAGCATGTCGAGGGTCTGCTTGGCCGGTAGATGTGAGCCTTCAACCGTTCGGATGATTTCCAGCTTCTCGGATGCGGGATACCTCATTCCTCGGCCTCCCCAGCCCCTGTCATGCTTTTTTTGAGCAGACGGTTCTCAAGGGTCAGGTCTGCCACGCATTCCTTCAGGGCAAGTGACTCCGAGCGCAGTTCTTTGACTTCTGGCGACGTTGCCTGCCGGGCCGTGTCGCCGGACAATCGCCGCTTGCCAGCCTCAAGGAATTCCTTAGACCAGCTGTAATACAGGCTTTCGGCGATGCCTTCACGGCGACAGAGCACGGAAATGCTCTCTTCGCCTCGCAGACCCGCCAAGACGATGCGGATCTTCTCCTCAGCCGAATAGGTCTGAGGGGTCTTGCGGCGGATGTTCTTGACCAGCTTGTCAGCTGCGTCCTTAGACGTTCCGGATTTCTTGTTCATCTTCACTCCATGAAGGTTACGATGAACCAGAAATCCTCCGTTGTTCAATTACGCAAATCTGTCCCACGGGTGCTGACGTCAGACATCGGACATGACGCTAGGTGCGAGTTCCACGAAAGACAGGTTACTGTGGTTCGTTCTCGCCGTATCTTTCAAGAGCTGCGATGAGATTATGATGGCCCTCGGAACGTATGTCGGCCATTCGCCGACTTCTTCGGCTTCGGATATTGTTCGCGTGAATTTCCGCGACCTGCTCCGCGATATAGTGCTTTTTCACGATCTTGGTGCTTATGTGATGTGCGGCCGGTTTTGCGAGCTCGATACCGGCAACACCATGATGGGCAATGGCATCCGAGTAGTTCATGACGCGAAGCGTGGTGAAGCTGTTGCCAGTGAGTGCACGAAAAATGCGCGGGACGTATGTCGCGGCGGCCGGGGAGCCGTCGGGCAGGACGAAGAGTTGTCGTCTTTGGCGGATCAGTTTTTCCCGAAGCTTGGGAAGCATGGCCGGCGACGCATCCCCGAGGATGAGTGAGTCGATGAAACGACCGGCCTCGAGATGCAGTGGGAACTTGAAGATCTCCGGGCGCCGGGTCTGCGTCTTTTGAATTTCGGTCCGGATCACCCACTCGTCGCGCTCCCAGAACAAGGAGACACCGAATGCCAGTTGGGCGGAGGCATTTCGAAGGGGCGCATTAGCGAAGATCGCAAGGATGGCCGCTCCGTTGCGCATTTGGTGCCGCTTCCAAGGACGCTCCTCGGCCTCAATGCCGGCAAGGAGAGCCTCTGCCATGTCGAGGATCCGGTCTGTCGAATTCCCGGTGCGCGCCAGGGCGAAGAATTTTAGGGCGCGCTGCCCGGCTTCCCGCGTTTCATAATCCCGACGATAATCGCCGAGATGCCGCGTGATCTCGGACAATGCGCCGTTGTATCTTGCAAACAGCAAGAGCGCGTCGACCGTGACGCGCATGGTCGCCCATCGCAGTCCCTGAGGCCTCGGCAGAAGGCGTGCTTTCAAGTCCGCGAGGTATTCGTCTATTCCCGCCAAGGTGAGCTCGTCGGCGAGGTCACGCTGCCTGGCGGAAAAGACGTACTGGCAGAGCTTCTCCCTCATCCGAAGAACCATGCTGCGCGCTGGAACCTGCATGTCCGCCTCTTGCCCGGGAAGCCCGTCGGCTGCGCGGCGCAATTCGCTCTGATACTCCAAGGGGAGACTATCTGGCGACACCGAAACATCCCGTGGTCTCGGCGGGCGTCGTGTCGGTGGGGCGATGGGATCCCAATCCCGCGACTCGTAGGCAGGCCGAAGCACGCAAAAATTGTCATCGCGGGTTCCGGATGTCCGATTGCCCGTGGCTTTGTCTGTCGCATTCGTCTTTTGTTTGGGGGACGCGGGTTGACGCGCTTCTCGGATCGCCTTTAGAAACGAGGGCTGGCAGACCGCGAAAACCTCCTGAAGATGGTCAATCCGGAGCGATCGTTCGGGCTCCGGGCAGTCGCCGAGCCAGTTCTGGATATCGCCGACTTTTGGAGCGGAGAGATTATGCGCGACGATGAACCCGAAGAACTCGTTGGCGGCCTCAATCGAAGGGACGGACAAGTCCGCGAAACCGGGCAGTTGCGCGAGGCGCTTCCAGACCGGTTGGGCCAGGATTTCGTGGATATTCATGCTGACAAACTCTCGTCATGTGGGGAGACCGACGTTCTTTGAGCACGACGCTCGTAGCGTTTCTGTTGCAAGCTTCGGCTCTGCCTTTCTCGGTCGATGAACGCGTAGTGCTGTCGCAGCGTGGCCTCGGTGTCCCCGGTCAATGTTTCGAGCTCCGGGTAGCAGGTTGGATCATGGAAGATCTCGATCGTGCAGATCCCGTGCCGGAAGTTGTGAGGCAGGAGGGGCAGGCCGATCTTCGTGGAGCATTCTGTTAACCAGCCATCGAAGGTCGAGATCACCAAAGACCGGGGCTCGGCCTCGAGCGCCGGGAAAACGTGATCCGAGAGGTCCGCGCCGCCGAATAGGGGGCGTATGCGGGCGAGATAAAAGGACAGGATGCGGTAGCCGTCGGCACCGAGCCCATCCCTGTCAAAGACAAAGCGGGGGAGATGCTGGTTGCGCCGCGTCATTGCGTCCCCATTCTTCAGAAGCTCATTTGGAATGTGAATTTCCAGACGAGGCCGTGTCTTGTCGTCTCGATGATCGAAGAAGGTTTGTGGGTGGCCGGAGAGCCGCAGGTCCGAGATCACATTGGATTTGCGGAACGGAGCGCCCTCGAGCTCGATCGCTGCAACGGCTGCGCAGACGCCATACATCCTGGCTTGCCGCAGGAGCTCTGCCGCAAGCCTTGACCGGTCCAGGGAGAGAGGTTGCGTGTCCGGCGACCTGCTGTAGGCGAGAAGGTCGATGCCTTCGAGATCAGCTAATTCCAACGCCGAGAGCGCCCGTTCTGCGTAGGAGAAATGCTGGCTCTCGAAGAGTTCCGTGGCAACTGGGTCGTTTAGAAGGTTTCGGCACCAAGTCTCTACCTTCGGGGACATCATCTTGCTAGCCGATTGCCCCTGGATGAGCACCGGTAGCGCCTTTATGAGTTGTTCGACTTTAGAGGCCTCCTCCGCGAGGCCCTGGGCGGCTAGTGTCCGTTTCAGGATGAGCGCGTAGGAGAATAGTGTTCGCGGGGCGAGACCGTCCGAGGTGCCGGATTTCTTGCAAAGACGGGTAAGCGTTTTCTCGATCAGGTCGGGCCGAAACAGGGCCGTCAGCCCGTTGACGGCTGTGAGGTCGCAGTCGTTTTGGACAGCGCGCATGTAAGTGCGCAAGGACGCGATGTAGACGGCCTTGCAACTCTCCGAGTATTCCTTTGCCGTTGCGCACCGTGCTTCTTCGGTGAGCATCTCTTCGTGATAGACGACTGTGGCGCCCCGAACCCATGTCTGCGCCTCCGCGTCGAGAAATGACGGGAGCGCAGTGTCGATGCGCCTGTAACCGCCGGACGTAATCTCCCCAAAACCGCCGTTTGAAAATTCCCCAAAACGCGAGCGGCGTTGGCGATTTCCG
>NZ_JBHFPE020000025.1:0-21826 GCF_043355935.2 Roseovarius roseus
TTCAGGATGTGGCCCATCATGATGGTCACGAAATCGCCCCCGCCCCCCTGCATGAGATCGCCCACAAGATCGCGGCCACGATAGAAAATCTCGGTATCGGTGTAGCTGCACAGGCCCGTTGTCGGTGTCTTGGCATCCTTGCCCATCTTCAGTCCTTTCCAGAGGTTTGGCCGTTTCGGGCCAGAAAATCATCGACCAGAACAGTCTTTTGAAGCTTGCCATTGGCGTTGCGTGGCAGCGCCTCGTAAAGGGTCACCGTCTTGGGCGTTCGAACTGGTCCCAGCCTTTCGCGGACGAAGGCGATGATATCCTCGCCCGTGGCCTCCGCTCCGCGGCTCAGCTGTACGGCAGCATGCACCGCTTCGCCCCATTTGTCGTCCGGCACGCCGAAGACGGCGCAATCGACGACCTCGGGATGCTCGCCCATCAGCGGCTCGACATCGGCGGGATAGACGTTGAAGCCGCCGGTGATGATCATCTCCTTGGCCCGTCCGCGGATGAACACGAACCCGTCCGCGTCGATGATCCCCAGATCGCCAGTATGCAGCCAGCCATCGACAATGGTCTTGGCGGTCACTTCGGGCTGCTCCCAATAGCCGGTCATCAAAAGATCGCCGCGAATGACGATCTCGCCGGTCTCGCCGGGGGGCAGCAGGCGGCCCTCGGGGTCCATCACGGCCACCTCGCTCAGCATCGTCTCGCGCCCGACCGAGGCGCGCTTGGCCGGGTCCAGCAGATCCTGAGCGCTGATCATGGTGGCAATCTGCGGCGCCTCGGTCTGGCCGTAGGTCGAGGCGATGCAGGGCCCGAAGACCTCTTGCGCGCGGGCAATGGCCTCGGGGCGCATGGGGCCTGCGCCATAGATCAGGTTGCGCAGATGGGCGTAGTCCGAGGCGCCCAGAGTCTCCAGCTCCATAAGCATGTAGAGAACGGTGGGCGGCACGAATGTGGTGCAGATGCGCTGGTTCTGCAGGCAGTCCAGCGTTTCCTCGGGGCGGGGGCGATCCAGCAGGACCAGCGTGCCGCCACTGCCCAGCGTCGGCAGGATATAGGTCGAGGTGCCATGGGTGATCGGCGCGGCGGCAAGGCACCGCTCGCCCGGGGCCATCGACCAGGCGTCGATCTGGGTGACGATATTGGTGTTCCACGCGCGGTAAGGCTGCATCACGCCCTTGGGGCGCCCGGTGGTCCCGCCGGTGAACTTGATCGCCTGCGTGGCGTCCAGCGGCAGCGTTGCCGGCTGTGGCATCTGCCCGTCATGCCGCGCGATCAGCGCATCGATGCTCTCCAGCCCATCGACCGCGTCTGCAGCCAGCAGAGTGCGTCCGGGCCCTGCCGCGGCCTGCAGACGCTCCTGCGTCTCGCCGCTGACGATGAGGATCGAGCAGTCGGTGAACTCCACCGCCCGCACCAGCTCCTCGGCCGTGTTCATCGCCTGAAGCGGCACCCAGACCTTGCCCGCCGCCAGAACGGCCAGCCAAGCGACCAGATGCTCGAGCGAGTTGTAGCAGCAGATCCCCACGCGCGAGCCGAACTCCCCGTCGATGGCCTGCAATCCGGCCGCCAACGCGCGCACCTGGCCCTGCAATTCGGCATAGGTGACCGTGCGGCCCTTGCACTCGGCCGCGACGGCATCAGGCCAGCGGCCTGCAGATCGTTCAAAGAAGTGAATGGGATACATCTGTCGTCCTGCATGTCTTGTAACCTACATCGCCAAGGGCAGCCCTGATGATCCCGGCCACCGCGGCGCGGCGGTCCGGGCGCATACGCGCATTGATCGTGCCGACCGAGACAGCGCAGACCAGATCGCCGCGCTCGTCAAAGACGGGCAGACCGATGGCGCTGACCCCGTCGATGATAAGCGAGCTGTTGAAGACGTAGCCGTCCTTTTGCCACCGCGCCAAAGCCCGCTTGACCGCCGTGGCCGTCAGGCGCCCATAGCGCAGAAAGCGGCGCTCGTTCTCGTCAATGATGACCTGGCGTTGATCGCTGTCATGTGCCGCCAAAAGCGCAAGGCTGCCCGCGCCCACGCCCAGCGGCCTTCGCGCCCCGACGGTCAACGTGTTTACCGAGATGGGATGGCTGCCCGTGATTTTCTCGATGCAAAGCGCCTCGCCATTCGAAATGACCGACAGAAACGCGCTATCCTCGGTCTGCTCGGCGACGCGGGTCAGACATCCGTGCATGTCGTTGCGCAGCTGCTCGAACGCCTGGGGCGATCCCGCCAGCCGCGACATGCGCACGAACTCAGCCCCGAGGAAATAAAGCTTGGAATAGGGGTCAAAGCTGAGCAGCCCACCATCCACCAGCCCTTGGAGCAGCCGCCGCGCGGTCGCCGTCGTCATGCCAGAGCGGCGCGTCACCATCGAAAGATTGACCCCGGTGGCGTTGCGCTCGGCGACGATGGGCAAAAGGCGCAACGCTTTGGCGAGCGACGTCTCGGGCGCCTCTGAAGCTGCGCCCGGCTGTCCAAGCTTTTCTGTCACCATGTCCATGGGCGTCTTTCGCTATCCATCGCGCTGTGTCTCTGGGCGGCTCACTATGCAAAAACGCTAACGACGGGTGATATGCTGAGTCTAGCGGGAAGCCTTCGTATGATGAAAAAATGTTATCATACTTTGATATTTTGTTGGGCAAATGCTCGAGTAAATGCAGGCAAGTCACTGCTATGAAGTTGTTTTTTAATGTCGGGCCGCTGCGCACCTTGGATGTGACTATAGTCTAAGCCAACCCGTCGATACTCGATGTGCCAACACTGTTAGGCATAGGCTCGTGGATGCTGCCTGCGCTGACCCTCAGCCGTCGGCAGCATGCAGGCGCAGCACGGATAGCGGCACGATATCGAGGGCGCGCTCATGCGTGGCGGCAAGGTGGACGCGCGGCGCGCAGCCCTCGTCATGGGCCTGCGCAAAGCGCGCGGCGCACAGGCACCACTGATCCCCCGGCTGCAGGCCGGCAAAGCCGAATTCCGGTCTGGGCGTGCTCAGGTCATTGCCGACGTATTTCGAGAAGGCGAGGAATTCGGCGGTCATCTCGGCGCAGACGGTGTGGCTTCCCCGATCCTCCGCGCAGGTGTTGCAATGGCCATCGCGAAAGAAGCCGGTCACCGGATCGCGCGGCGAACAGGGGCTGAGATCGGTGCCCAGAACGTTGATCGAAGGGTCTTTCTCCATCATATCGTCCCTTTCTTGGCTGGGCCGTCAGCGAAACCTGTCGGCCAGTTTCTGCAAGGCGCTGCGGGTATCCTCGGGCTGGGGTTCGGACTCGGGCTTGGCCGCAGGGTCAGGGGCGGCGGGTTTCTGCGCCTTCCCGTTCGTTCCGCCGGACGAGCGCGGCGGCGCGGTGCGCAGGGCCACGGCATTCTGAAACTTGCCATTGTCGCCTGCGGCCAGATGCGGCGCGCCGTCGCTGCAGCCGCGCAGAACATCGTCCAGCCAGTCCTGATCTGCCTTCGCGAAATCGTGCAGCACATAGCCCGGCACCGCATCCTTGTGGCCCGGATGCCCGACCCCCATGCGCACGCGGGTGTAATGCGGCCCGATATGCTGATGGATCGAGCGCAGGCCATTATGCCCCGCGTGACCGCCGCCATCCTTGACGCGCACCTTGCCGGGGGCAAGGTCGATCTCGTCGTGAAAGACGGTGATGTCCGGCGCCTCCAGCTTGAAAAAGCGCATCGCCTCGCCCACGGACTGGCCGCTGAGATTCATGAACGTCCCGGGCTTGAGCAGCAGGACCTTGGTATCGCCCAGCTTGCCTTCTGCGGTCTGCCCTTGAAAGCGCGCCTTCCACGGGCCAAACCCGTGATCGGAGGCGATCCGGTCCAGCGCCATGAAGCCGATATTATGGCGGTTTCCAGCGTATTTCGCGCCGGGATTTCCCAGCCCTGCAAAGATCAGCATGCGGTGCCTTTCGGATCTGTCACGCGTTCAGTCCTACGCGGTTGGCGGCGCACGATCAATCCGGCGCATCGGGTGTCCGCGAGGGGGATTGCCCGCATGAAAAACGCGGCGCCTGTGTGGGCGCCGCGTTCACTTGATTCTCTGCCGCGTGTTACCGGGACGCCGCGATCACTCGTCGGTCGGCGGGATGTCTTCTTCCTGCTCGATCGTCGGAACTTCGTCGGCGGCTGCCTCGTCCTCTTCCTCAGCGTCGGATTTCAGGGCCGACGGGGCCGAGACGTTGCAGATCATGAAGTCGCGATCCTTGATCACCAGCTCTGCGCCGTCGGGCAGGGTGATGTCCGAGATCGTGATCGTGTCGCCGATATTCTCGATCTTGCGCAGATCGACGGTCAGCGTCTCGGGGATGTCGCCTGCGGTCACCAACAGTTCGACTTCGTTGCGAATCGTGGTCAGAACGCCGCCCTTATCGATGGCCGGGCATTCGTCCTCGTTCTGAAAATCGATCGGGATGAACAGGTTGATCTTGGTGGCACGCTTGAGGCGCATCAGGTCCAGATGCGTCGGCAGGTCCTTGACCACGTCGCGCTGAACGTCGCGGCAGATGACGCGCACGTCTTCCTGGCCTTCGACCTTCAGGTTGAACAGGGTCGACTTGAACCGGCCCTGCTTGAGCCGCTTGAGCAGCACGTTGAAAGGGATGTTGATCGGAAGCGGCTCTTTGTCGCCACCAAAAACGATACCCGGAACCATGCCCTCGCGGCGTGCGGCACGAGCGGCGCCCTTGCCTGTCCCCGTGCGTTCCTGGGCGTGAAGATCAGGAATTTCTCCAGCCATGTGTAGTCTCCATAAGATAAGGGCGGGGCTCCTCCAAGGCTGTAGCCCCGCGTGAAGCCGCCCGCATAGAGGATTTGCGGCGCAAAGGAAAGGGGCAAAGGCGCGTATTCCCGGCGCGCACTGCGATAGTGGCTGCGCTAGGTGTCCGGGGTGAGGCTGGTGTCAATTTTGCCCGCCAGATCGGCGGGCTTTTCTGCGCGGCCCCATGACACGTCGCTCAGCAGGTCGGGGTCCAGAGTCTCGCCATGGAGCACGCTGACATCGCCCGTCGCCTCCAGCACCACCGCGCGAACGCAGCCCTCGGTGATGGCGTTCGCCTCGCGCATCTTGGCGCGCAGATCGCTCCGCGTGACACGCGACATGGTCAGGTTTTCCTCAAAGATGCGGCCCTCGTAATAGAGCATCAGCGGCGTGTTGTCGGTCAGGCTTTCGGCCCAGCTCCAATTCCGGCGCATGGCCGAGATGACATAGCGCGAGGCAAAAAGGACGATCAGCGCGACAAGGCCGGGCCAAGGCGTCTTGGCACTGGTCATCATCGTCGCGAGGACCGAGCCCGCGGCGACGGTCAACGCGAAATCGAAGCTCGACATCTTGGAAAAGGAGCGCAGGCCGTTCACCCGCGCCAGAAGGATGACCGCCACCACCGCCAGCAGGGTCTGGCCCGTGATATCCAGGATCATCATCAGGCGTCCTCCGCCCGGCAAAGCCAGCCGCGCCGCAGGAACACCAGCGACAGGGCCACCACCATGCCGCAGGCAAACAGGCCCAGGATACGCTCAAGCAGCCCGTCAATGCCGGTGGACGACATCAGGAAGACCGGCGCCATCACCGTCCAGCCGATGCCGAGTGCAATGATCCACCATCCTGCGTGGCCGTGCCCGGCAGTGCGCAATCCCGCCTGCATCACGGCGCTTACCAGCGCGAAAAGCACGCCAAGGCCATAAACCAGATAGATGTGGATCACGACGCCTTCATTGTCGTTGTCGCCATATTCGTTGCGCGCCCCGACGATGACGACGAGTGCGGCGAGTATGGCAAAGGAAATGACCCCGATGCTCCAGCCGCTTTTGCCCAGATGCGCATGGGATGCCGCCAGGGCCGTCGCCATCAAACCCGCGGCGAACCCGTAAAGGGCGATGTCCATGATCAATTCCCACTCGCCCGCGGCGAGATCGCTGATCGTGTCCGCGACCCAATCGTGATTTGGAACATAATACGGGGCAACCAGCGTGCCGATGATCAGCGCCGCGCAGCCGCCCAGTCCAATCACTCCCAGCGCGATCAGCAGCCAGGGACGCTCGGCGGTCGGACTGACGGTTCCGGTCCCGACGCTGTGCGATTGGCTGGTCTGCGGCATGGGCAGGCATCTCCTCTGGAACCGGCGGAACGACAGAAGGGCAACGCCCTGCCGCGCGGTATCGTTCCGCCGCCTGCCCGAGGCCGTTCCGGTGCCGCTACTCCCAGCCGTCCGAGAATCCCTTGGGGATCATCAGGATATCGCGATCGACACCGCGAATGTCGCGGTGCCCGCAAAAGGCCATCGAGACGTCCAGCTCTTTGTGGATCACCTCGAGCGCGCGGGTTATGCCTGCCTCGCCCATGGCGCCGAGGCCATAGATGTAGGCGCGCCCGATATAGGTGCCGGTCGCGCCCATCGCCAGCGCCTTGAGCACGTCCTGACCCGACCGAATGCCGCTGTCGAGATGCACCTCGATCTTGTCGCCCACGGCATCCATGATCTGCGGCAGCGCCCGGATCGAGCTGAGTGCGCCATCGAGTTGCCGGCCACCATGGTTGCTGACGATGATGGCATCGGCGCCGACGTTCAGCGCCTCACGCGCGTCGCGCGGATCGATGATGCCTTTGATGATCAGCGGGCCATCCCACATCTTGCGGAATTCGCGGATGCGGTTCCAGTCCAGCGACTGATCGAACGCCTCGTTGGTCCAGTAGCTCAGATCGCTGGGGTTCTTCACCGCCTTCACATGGCCCACGATATTGCCGAATGTGCGCCGCTTGGTCCCCAGCATCCCAAGGCCCCATTGCGCCTTGGTCGCCATGTTGGCGATGCTGCGCGGGGTCAGCTTGGGCGGCGCGGACAGCCCGTTCTTGATGTCCTTGTGCCGCTGCCCCAGCATCTGCAGATCGACGGTGATGATCGCCGCCGAGCATTTTGCCGCCTTGGCGCGGTCAAAGAGCCGCTGCATGTAATCGTCATCGAGCAGTGTATAGACCTGCAGCCAGAAGGGCTTCTCGGTATTCTCGGCCACATCCTCGATCGAGCAGATGGACATGGTGCTGAGCGTATAGGGCACGCCGAATTTCTCGGCGGCGCGGGCGGCCTTGATCTCGCCATCCGCGCTTTGCATGCCGGTGAGGCCCACGGGGGCGAGGGCCACGGGCATCGAGACATCCTGCCCGATCATCTGGCTCGCTGTCGAGCGCCCGGCCATGTCGATGGCGACCCTTTGGCGCAAAAGGATCTCGCTGAAATCGCTCGTGTTGGCGCGAAAGGTCTGTTCGGTCCAACTGCCAGACTCGCAGTAATCGTAGAACATGCGCGGCACGCGGCGGCGGTAGATTTTTTTCAGGTCTTGGATATTGGTGATCACGGGCATGATGCGCCTCCGGCAGTGCGTATGCACACTGTCTTAGCGGCAGAGGCGCCCGGCCCGCAATGGGGCGCCTTATTCAGCCGGAGTGTTCAGTCCCGCGATCAGCGCCTTGGCGCTGTCACTGCTCCAATGCGCGTCGCCCTGAAGACGCGCCACTTCGCGCCCGGCGGGGTCGATGATGACGGTGATCGGCAGGCCAAGAACGCCCATGTCACGCGCCACGCGCTGCTTTGGGTCGCGGTGCATCGGCAGGTTGGTCACGCCGATCTCGTCAAAGAATCCTTCGATGGCGGGCACCGCGTTGCGGCCTGTCGCCAGGGTGACCACCTCGAAATCCTCGCCGCCGAACTCGGTCTGCAGCTCGGCCAGCATCGGCATTTCCTTGCGGCAGGGCGCGCACCATGTCGCCCAGAAATTCAGCAGGATATACTTGCCCTCGTAATCGGTCAGCGTCGCCTCGCTGCCGTCCTCCATGATGAAATTCGCGTCCGATGTCGCTTTCGGCTCGGCGTGAAAGTTCAGCTTCTTCATGTCGCCGTCCAGCCCGGCGGCGAGGGCCGAGTAATCGCGCGCCGGGGCGGTACCCGCACCATCCGCCGCGCCGCCCAAAGCGATGAAAAGGCCTACCGCGATTGCACCGAGGCCGGCGGCGGGATAAAGCAGGGCAGAACGTGACAGGCGCATATTTCCTCCGAAGGATACGGCATGGCAGACAAAACCTCGAACCAGATGTGGGGCGGCCGTTTCGCCGCCGGACCCGATGCGATCATGGAGGCGATTAACGCCTCGATCGGGTTCGACAAGCGGATGGCGGCACAGGACATCGCCGGATCGAAGGCCCATGCCGCCATGCTGGCGGCCACGGGCATTGTGACAGATAGTGACGCGAAGGCGATGACGGAAGGGCTGGATTCAGTGCTGGCCGAGATCGAGGCAGGAGATTTCGCCTTTTCCGCCGCACTCGAGGATATCCACATGAACGTGGAGGCGCGCCTGAAGGAAATCGTGGGCGCGCCTGCGGGCCGCCTGCACACAGGCCGCTCGCGCAATGATCAGGTGGCGACGGATTTCCGCCTCTGGGTGCGCGATCAGCTGGACGCGGCTGAGGGCGGGCTATCGGCGCTGATGCGCGCATTGGTCGCACAGGCCGAGGCGGGCGCGGATTGGGTCATGCCCGGCTTTACCCATCTGCAGGTTGCCCAGCCGGTGACATGGGGCCACCACATGCTGGCCTATGTCGAGATGTTCGCTCGTGACCTTGGCCGCGTGCGCGACGCGCGCGCCCGGATGAACGAATGCCCTCTCGGGACTGCCGCACTGGCCGGAACGAGTTTCCCCATCGACCGGGACATGACGGCAAAGGCGCTCGGCTTTGATCGCCCATCGGCCAATTCGCTGGATGCCGTCAGCGACCGCGATTTCGCGCTGGAGTTTCTGGGCGCGGCCAGCATCTGCGCGATGCATCTCAGCCGCATGGCCGAAGAGCTGGTGATCTGGTCCTCGGCGCAGTTCCGCTTCGTGGCGCTGTCAGACCGCTTCTCGACCGGCTCGAGCATCATGCCGCAGAAGAAGAATCCCGACGCCGCCGAGCTGATCCGCGCCAAGATCGGGCGCATCTTCGGCGCCAATGTCGCGCTGACGCTGGTGATGAAGGGCCTGCCGCTGGCCTATTCCAAGGATATGCAAGAGGACAAGGAGCAGGTTTTTGATGCTGCCGACAACCTCATGCTGGCGCTGGCCGCGATGGAGGGCATGGTGCGCGACATGAGCGCGAACCGCGAGGTGCTGGAGGCCGCCGCCGCGACCGGCTTTTCCACTGCGACCGACCTTGCCGACTGGCTGGTGCGGGTGCTGGGCATGCCCTTCCGCGAGGCGCATCACGTGACAGGATCGTTGGTGGCGCTGGCCGAAAAGAAGGGTTGCGATCTGCCCGACCTGACCCTTGAGGACATGCAGGGCGTCCACGCGGACATCACGGGGGATGTATTCGGCGTGCTGGGCGTGCATAATTCCGTGGCGAGCCGGACCAGCTATGGCGGAACGGCACCGGAGAACGTGCGCGCGCAAGTGGCGCGCTGGCAGGAGATACTGGGATGAGAATTGTCACGATTCTGGCGGTGTTGAGCGCCCTTGCCGCCTGCGGTGTCGATGGCGCGCCCATTCGGCCCGGCAGTCAGGACGAACTGGCGCCGGCCAGGAACCAGACGCCGGTCACCAGCGGCCCGATCGGCGGCACATCCTCGGTCCATACGGGAATGGTGCTATGAGATATGTGTTCCTCGCCCTCGCCGTCTGGGGCACGATCCACCCGATGACCTATTTCCTGCGCTGGTTCATGGAATTCGGCTTTGACCTGGGCGGAATGGTCGAGGCGTGGCACGCCAATGCGGCCACCAGCGGGCTGGTCTGGGATCTGACCATCGCCGCGGTCGCGCTGACGCTTTTGGTGCTGGTCGAGACGTGGCGCAGCCGCGACTGGACGCGCCTCATAGCGGTGCCGGCCACCTTCTGCATCGGGGTAAGCTGCGGATTGCCGCTTTACCTATATCTGCGTTTGCGCAAGGGGTAGCCGCGGGATTTTGAGTGTTTTTTCCAAGATGAAGCTCTGACTGCGGCGAGGAACGGCGAGCGTGGATCATTTTCTGTACAAGGACGGCATACTGTATGCCGAGGATGTGCCTGTGGCCGAGATCGCGGCTGCGGTCGGCACGCCCTTCTACGTCTATTCCACCGCCACGCTCGAGCGGCATTTCCGTCTCTTTGATGAGGCGTTGGCGGGCATGGATCACCTTGTTTGCTACGCCATGAAGGCCGCCAGCAACATCGCTATCCTCAAGACACTGGCGGGGCTGGGCGCGGGGATGGACGTTGTGTCGGGCGGCGAGTACATGCGCGCCAAGGCGGCGGGCGTGCCGGGCGAGCGGATCGTGTTTTCCGGCGTGGGCAAGACTCGGGACGAGATGCGCCTGGCGCTGACGGGTGGTATCCGGCAGTTCAACGTCGAGAGCGAGCCGGAGATGGAAGTGCTGAGCGCCGTGGCCGTCGAGCTGGGCGTGGTCGCGCCGATCACTGTGCGGGTGAACCCCGATGTGGACGCCAAGACCCACGCCAAGATCGCGACCGGCAAGAGCGAGAACAAGTTCGGCATCCCGATTGCGCGGGCGCGCGAGGTCTATCGGCTGGCGGCGGATCTGCCGGGCCTCAAAGCGATCGGGATCGACGTGCATATCGGCAGCCAGTTGACCGATTTGGAGCCGTTTCGCCTGGCCTATCAGAAGGTGGCCGAGCTGACCGAGACGCTGCGCGCGGACGGGCATGACATCCGGCGGCTTGATCTGGGCGGCGGCCTTGGCATTCCCTATACGCGCGGCAACGAGGCGCCGCCCCTGCCCACCGAGTACGGCGCGCTGGTGCAGGAGACGCTGGGCCATCTGGGCTGCGAGATCGAGATCGAGCCGGGGCGCCTGATTGCCGGCAATGCTGGCCTGATGGTGAGCGAGGTCATCTATGTCAAATCCGGCGAGGGCCGCGATTTCCTGATCCTCGACGGCGCGATGAACGATTTGATCCGGCCTGCCATGTATGACGCCTGGCACGATATCGTTCCGGTGGTCGAACCCGAGCCGGGCGCTGAGCAGCAGCCCTATGATATCGTAGGGCCGGTCTGCGAGAGCGGTGATACCTTTGCCAGGCAGCGCATGATGCCGCAGCTTTCCGCCGGTGATCTGGTCGCCTTTCGCAGCGCGGGGGCCTACGGCGCTGTAATGTCGAGCGAATACAATACCCGGCCGCTGATCCCTGAGGTGCTGGTGAATGGGCATGACTTTGCCGTGATCCGGGCGCGACCGAGCTTTGACGAGATGATAAATCGCGATACCATTCCCGAATGGCTGTAGCGCGCTGCGGTCCCATCCGGAGAGGTGAATGGCCCAGAAACCCGACCAGACGTCCAACCTGACAGGCCCATTGGCCGCGCGCCTGCGCGGGCCTTTGACGCTGACCTGGGCGGGCCTTCTGGCCGAGCGTCTGGTGCGGGCCTTCTGGCCGCTCTGGACGCTGCTGATCGCTGTCGCGGCGGCGTTGATGATGGGTCTGCAGGATCAGCTATCCTTTGAGTTGATCACCGGGGGCGCCATTGCCGCCGCACTGGGCGCGCTGGCGCTGCTGTTGGTGGGGTTTGCGCGCTTTCGCTGGCCGCGCCGGGCCGAGGCGCTGGCCCGGCTGGATGCGACCCTGCCGGGCCGCCCGCTTCAGGCGCTGAACGACGCGCAGGCGATCGGGCGTGGCGATGCCGCGTCCGAAGCGCTCTGGGCCGCGCATCGCAGCCGGATGGAGCAGGCCGCCGCCGACGCGCGCGCGCCGCAGCCTGACCTCAGGATTGCCCGGCTGGACCCTTTTGGCCTGCGCTATGTTGCGCTCTTGGGGTTGGTCGTGGCGATGCTCTTTGGCTCGGTCTGGCGCATCGCGGCACCGGTGCCGATGCTGCCGGGCGGCAGCGGCGCGCTGACTGCCGGCCCCACATGGGAGGGCTGGATCGAACCGCCGGTCTATACCGGCCTGCCGACGCTCTATCTGGCTGATCAGGGCGATGAGATTGACGTGCCCGAGGGCAGCCGCGTGATCGTGCGGCTTTATGGCGAGCTGGGCGCGCTGGCGCTGACCGAAACGGTATCCGGGCGCACCGAAGGGGTGGGTGCGGCCACGGACCCGGCGCAGGGATTTGATGTGACGCAGGATGGCACGCTGGCCATCGAGGGGCCGGGTGGGCGCAGCTGGGATATTCGCGCGCTGGCTGACACGCCGCCCGCCGCCGAGGTCGTCAGCGAGGGGGCCCAGACCACCTTCGACGGCCAGATGAGCCAGCCCTATGCGGCGCGCGACGATTACGGCGTGACCGGAGGCACGGCGACTTTCGCACTGAATCTCGACGCGGTCGACCGGCGCTTTGGCCTTGAGGCCAAGCCGGAGCCGCGCGAGGCGATCACGCTGGATCTGCCGCTGCCTATCACCGGCAGCCGCACCGATTTCACCGAGGCTTTAGTCGAAAACCTGTCGCAGCACCCTTGGGCCCATCTACCCGTGAGGCTGACGATCACGGCCGAGGATGCGGCGGGCCAGACAGGCACCAGCGCGGCTTTCGCGATGGATCTGCCTGCGCGTAGGTTCTTTGACCCGCTGGCGGCGGCCATCATCGAGCAGCGGCGCGATCTGCTGTGGAACCGGGGCAACGCGCGCCGGGTGGCACAGGTAATCCGGGCGGTGTCGTATCAGCCCGAGGAGAAGCTCTTTCGCGATCCGGCGGATTTTCTGAAACTGCGGACGATCCTGCGGCGGCTGGAGGCGTCGCTGAACGGCGGCGGGCTGGATGGCGAGACGCGAGATGACTTGGCCGCCGCGCTTTGGGATCTGGCAGTGACACTGGAGGATGGCGATATCGAGGATGCGCTGGAGCGGATGCGCGAGGCGCAAGAGCGGCTGAGCGAGGCGATGCGCAACGGCGCCAGCGAGGACGAGATCGCGCGCCTGATGCAGGAGTTGCGCGACGCCACCGATGATTACCTGCGGCAGAAAACTCAGCAGGCCCAGCGTGAGAACGGTACCGATCAGCCCGATCCGGGCGAGCAGAACATGACCATGCTCAGCCAGCAGGATCTGCAGGACATGATGGACCGCATTCAGGACCTGATGGCTGAAGGCCGCATGGCCGAGGCCGAGGAGGCGCTGCGCCAGTTCCAGGAAATGATGGAAAACCTGCGCGTCACAGAAGGCCAGCCCGGTCAGGGCGAAGGCAGCCCCGGCCAGCAGGCGATGGAGGGGCTGGCCGACACGCTGCGCCAGCAGCAGGGCCTTTCGGATCAGGCGTTCCGTGATCTGCAGGAGCAGTTCAACCCCGGCGCGCAGGCGGGTGAAAATCAGGGCAACGAGGGCCGCAATGGTGGTCAGGGCCGCGGCCAGAGCCATGAGGGGCAGGGCGGCCAGGGTGAGAGCGACGGCGGCACCGGCGAAGGCCAGCAGCAAAGTGGGCAGGGCGGCGGCCAGCCCGGCGATCTGGCCGCGCGGCAAGAGGCCCTGCGCCAGGAGCTGGGGCGCCAGCGCCGCAGCCTGCCGGGCAGCGGAGAGGCGGCGGATGACGCGCGCGGCGCGCTGGACCGCGCGGGCGAGGCGATGGACGGCGCCGAAGAGGCGCTGCGCGAGAATGACCTTGCCGGCGCGATCGACCGTCAGTCTGAGGCGATGGATGCGCTGCGCGACGGGATGCGCAGCCTTGGCGAGGCGATGGCCGAGCAATCGGGGGGCCGCGAGGGCGGCCAGGGGCAGGCGAGCGGCGCGACGGGCGGGCAGCAGTCCGATCCGCTGGGCCGCACGCCCGGCCAGGGCGACCGCGCGGGCACGGATGGCAACCTGCTTCAGGGCGAGGATGTGTATCGCCGCGCGCGCGAGCTCTTGGACGAGCTGCGCCGCCGCTCGGGCGAGGGTGCGCGCCCCGAAGTCGAGCGCGACTATCTCGAGCGGCTTCTGGAGCGGTTCTGACCCGCTAGAGGTGCCGTGCCGGCGGACGGCGGAGCGTCATCACCGCCTCGAAAATCGCGGCACCGAAAATCAGCAGCCCGCCTGAGGCGCGGTAGAGGCCAAACGGCTCGTCCAGCAGCAGCGCGCCGGAGAGCACGCCCGAGAGGATTTCGAGCGTGAAGAGAAAGCTGAGAAGCGCCGGCGGCAGGCGTGCGGCCCCCCACAGCGTCAGCCCGACCAGCGGCACGAGGTAGAGCGCCCCCAGCAAAAGCGATGCCAGAAAGGCCGTGGGCGCGATCTGGGCCATGATGGTATCGCCCATGAGCAGCGCAATCGCCGCCGATTGCAGCGCCGCCCAGAGGACGGTGGCCAGTGTCAGCGCCGAGATCTGCGCGGGAGGCCCGGTAAAGACCAGTGTGGCCCCGACCGCCCACATCACGCCCGCGATCAGCGCCAGGACATCGCCGATATTCAGCGAGGCCAGCGACAGATCCCCGCCCAGCACCAGATAAGCTCCCAGCAGCGACAGCAGCAGCGTCACCGAGGAACTGCGCCGCCACGGCTGTTTCAGAAAGGCCCATTCGATGATCTTGCTCCAGCCCGGCGCGAGGTAGAAGAGCAGGATCACCCGCACGACATCCGAAAGGGTCAGCGCAACGGAGTAGAAGGAAAACGCCAGCGCGATCAGACCTGCCCCCAGGATCAGGCGCAGGCCCAGCCGGGGCCTGAAGCGCAGCGTCAGCATATAGACCACCAGTGTGATCACCGCGCCGAAATTGCAGATGAAACTTGCCTGGGCACCGGTGAGGCCAAGGCTTTCGAGCCACCGGATGGGGATCCACCACAGACCCCACAGGATGGCTGACAGAACGGTCAGGGCAACCGGGGCCAGCGGATTGCCGGAGGGCAGGATCACAGGCGCGCCAAGGCCTGCCTAGCCCGTTCCGCCCGTAGGCGTGGTTCCGGTCACGGTATCCAGCCACAGCATCAGCGCCGCCACCTGCCCGTCCAGCCAGACGCGCAGCCCGTCGACCCACGCGGCATAATCGGCCAGCACCCCGCGCAGCGCAGGCAGCATATCGGCCAGCGGCGCAGCATAGACATAGACCAGAAGCGCGATGACCGCGATCAGCAGGGAGATCAGGAACCCCCGGCGAAATCCGCCGGGCTGGTGCGGCTGTGCCTCGGGATATGCATCGTATCCCGCGGCGGCTGCGCCTGCGCCCGCGGCAGGGTCGGGGCCGAGGGAAGAGTTGATTTCCTCGATATCGGGGAAAAGGCTCTTGCGCGATTTGGGGTCGATATCACTTGCGTCATCGTCGCCTGGATGGCGGTTCGGGCGGTCGCCTCCGCGCTCCTCATCGTCAAGACCGCGCATGCGGGCCATGCGCTGCCGCGCCTCCCGCTCGCGGCGGGCTTCGCCATCGTCATCGTCCAGACCCAGATCGGGCTGCGTTTCGACACCGCCCTGGGCGGCGGCACGCGCGCGCTTCTCGCGCTCGGCCTCTTCGCGCAAGACGCTTGCGACCGAGGGGTCGATCTCGCGCCGCTCGGGTCGCTCGGGCCGGTCGGACGGCGGCTCGGACGGCTCGGCTTTGCGGGCCGGTGCGTCCTTTGCCATGTCTTCTTTGGCGATATCCGGTTTGCTGATGTCCTCTTTGGCGGCATTCGGCGGTGCAGTGAAACCCTCGGCTGCCGGGGGGACGGGCGCGGGCTTTGGCGCCTCCTCTTGCCAGTCATCCGTGCTGGGGGCGCTGACACTGTCATCCTGCGCCTCGGCCTCCACCTGATCGCGGTGCGGCTGAAACCACGTGTCGCCACAATTCGAGCATTGCACGTCGCGGCCGGATTCCGGGATCACCTCATCGGGCACCTCATATTGCGCGCCGCAATTCGGGCAAGTCAGCCTCATTTTCGCACCTGTCACCTGTCCCCGTTTGCCGGGCTGTCCCTGTTTGCGTTCACCCTAAGGCTTAAAGGATGGATCGAAAAGAGCAAAGGATTTGCGCCGCCGCGATTGCAAGACGCGCCGCAGTGGGGCATTTAAGGCCCATAACGGGCAGAAGGGGCAGCCGGTGATCGAGCTGGAAAACGTGGCCTATTCCTATGGCGGCGGCGAATTGCTGAGCGATATCACGCTGCGCCTGCAGCCGGGGTCGTTCCACTTTCTGACCGGCCCGTCGGGCGCGGGCAAGACGACGCTGCTCAAGCTGTTCTACGGTGCGCTGATGCCCACGGCGGGGCATGTGCGCCTCTTCGACTCCGACGTGCGCGAGCTGAGCCGCGACGACATTGCGATGGCGCGGCGGCGCATTGGTGTCGTGCACCAGGATTGCCAGTTTCTCAATCATCTGAGCGTATCCGAGAATATCGCCCTGCCCCTGATGGTCTCGGATCGAAACATGCTGGACGAGGATGCCAACCTGCGCGAGCTGACCAGCTGGGTCGGCCTGACCCAGCGGGCGGGCGCCCTGCCGCCCGAGCTGTCGGGCGGTGAGCGGCAGCGCGCCGCGCTGGCCCGCGCCATCATCATGTCGCCCGATGTGATCCTGGCGGATGAGCCGACGGGCAATGTCGACTGGGAGATGTCCCAGCGCCTCATGCGCCTGCTGATCGAGCTGAACCGCATGGGCAAGACGATCATGATCGCGACCCATGATCTGGCCTTGATCCGCGCGGCGAAAAGCCAGGTTCAGGCGCGCGTGCTGCGCATCTCGAACCGGCGGCTTCAACTTGCGGGGGCGGATTTGTGAGCATGATCATGGAGAGGCTGCGCGGCCTTCTGGCCGGCGATGGCGGCTCGGACCGGGTCGTGCCGCCGACGGGCTATACCGCCTGGCTGACCCTCTTTGCCGCCGGTGCCATGGCGTTTCTGGCCGTATTCGCACTGGCGCTGTCGCTGGCCACATCGCGGCTGGCGGATCGCTGGGGCGACGCGCTGGCGCGCAGCTCGACCCTGCGGATTTCCGCGCCGGAAGGCCAGATGCTGGCCCAGACCGAGGCCGCGCTCAAGGTTCTGGGCACCACCCCAGGCGTTGCCAGCGCCCGCGCGCTGACCGCCGAGGAGCAACGTGCCCTGCTTGAGCCATGGTTCGGCCCCGATCTGCCGGTCGAGACGCTGCCGATCCCGCAACTGGTCGAGATCATCGAGGAGGGCGACGGCTATGACGCCGCCGGGCTGCGACTGCGCCTTTCTGCCGAAGTGCCCGGTGCGGTGCTGGACGATCACACCCGCTGGCGCGCCCCCCTGGTGCGCGCTGCCTCGCGCCTGCGCCTTCTGGGCTGGGTATCGCTGGCCCTGATCGCGGGCACGGTGGCGGCAATGATCACGCTGGCGGCCAATGCGGCGCTGGCGGCCAATGCGCAGGTGATCGGCGTTCTGCGCCTTGTCGGTGCCCGCGACGCCTATATCGCGCGGGCCTTCGTGCGCCGATTTACCTTGCGCGGCCTGACCGGCGCAGGCGTGGGTATGGTGCTGGGCTGCATCGCCATCGCCTTTCTGCCGCGCACCGAGGTTGCCGGCGGGTTTCTGACGGGCCTTGGCTTTCAGGGCTGGCAGTGGCTTTGGCCGCTGATCATTCCGCTATTGTCGGGCGCGGTCGCGTTCTTGGCGACGCGGGCTGCCGCGCAACGCACGCTGAGGGACATGCCGTGAGCGGCGCGGTTCAATGGCTGCGCTCGCTCGTCTTCATCATCCAGATGTATCTGGCGATGGCGGTCATCGGTCTGGTCTTCTTTCCCTGGGCGCTGGTCAGCACGCGGGGCGCGCGGGCGGCCTGCAAGGCGTTTTGCGCATGGGTGCGCTGGACCGCCGCCTGGATGGTGAATTTGCGCACCGAAGTGCGCGGCACGCCGCCCACAGGAGAGGTGTTGATCGCGGCCAAGCATCAATCCTTCCTAGACATCATCCTCATCTTTGGCGCGGTCCCGGCCGGCAAGTTCATCATGAAGCGCGAGCTGATGTGGACGCCAATCCTGGGCCAATACGCGCTGCGCATCGGCTGCATTCCCGTCAATCGCGGCAAGCGGGGCGCGGCCATCAAGAAGATGGTCGAGGACGTGGCGAAAGGTGGGGCGGAGCCCGGCCAGCTTATCATTTATCCCCAAGGAACCCGCGTCGCGCCGGGCGCCCAGATGCCTTACAAGATCGGATCGGGTGCGATCTACATGGCCATGCAGCAGGATTGCGTGCCGGTCGCGACCAATGTGGGCGTCTTCTGGCCCCGGCACGGCATCCTGCGCAAGCCGGGTGTGGCGGTGGTAGAATTTCTGCCCGTGATCCCCGAAGGCTTGCCGCGCGAGGAGTTCATGTCGCGGCTGGAGGCCGAGGTGGAAGAGGCGTCGGACGCCCTGATGAAGGAAGCGGGGTTTCTGCGCTGATGGAGTATATCGAGGATATCGCCGCGCTCGAGGCGCTCTATGGCACGCCCAGCGTCGCGGCTCAGCGGAAGGTGTCGGACCGGCTGTTGCCGCTCCATGCGAAATGGATCGCCGCATCGCGCTTCTGCGTGCTGAGCACGATTGGCCCGGATGGCACGGATGGCAGCCCGCGCGGCGATGATGGCCCCGTGGTGACGCGGCTGGATGCGCACACGTTGGTCATGCCGGATTGGCGTGGCAATAACCGCGTGGACAGCCTGCGCAATATCATCCGCGATGGCCGCCTGTCGTTGATGTTCCTCGTGCCAGGGTCCAGTACCGTAATCCGCATCAACGGGCGCGGACGGGTGACAACGGATTCGGAGCTGCTGGCGCGGTTCGGCAAGGACGGCAAGCTGCCCAAAACGGCGGTGGTGATCGAAATCGGTGAGGTCTATCTGCAATGCTCTCGCGCGCAGCAGCGCTCGGGGCTGTGGACGCGGAACGATGCGGAGGGTCTGCCCACTATGGGCGATCTGCTGGCCGAGGCAACCGAGGGCGCGGTCGGCGGCGCGGAGTTTGACGCCGACTGGGCGGATCGGTCGACGCGCGAGATCTGGTCGTGATCCCGCGCGCCGCGCTTTTTAGATAAAAAAATCGCCCCCATATTCTCGGTCGAGAATATGGCGTGCGATTCAGGCGTGGATCGCGCCGTCGCCGCAGGCGAGGGCTGCCTCGCGCACCGCTTCGGAATAGGTTGGATGCGCGTGGCAGGTCAGGGCCAGATCTTGCGCGGCAGCACCGAATTCCATCGCGACGCAAACCTCGTGGATCAGATCGCCTGCCGCCGGGCCGATGATGTGACAGCCGAGGATACGGTCGGTTTCCTTGTCCGCGATGATCTTGACGAAACCGTCGGCGGCGAAATTCGCCTTGGCGCGGCCATTGCCCATGAAGCTGAACTTGCCCACCTTGTAGGCGCGCCCCTCTTCCTTCAGCATATTCTCGGTCTTGCCGACCGACGCGACCTCGGGGTGGGTATAGATCACGCCGGGGATGATCCCGTAATTGACGTGGCCATGCTTGCCCGCGAGCACCTCGGCGCAGGCCATGCCCTCATCCTCGGCCTTGTGGGCCAGCATGGGACCGTCGATCGCGTCACCCAGCGCATAGATGCCTTTGACATTGGTCTGCCAATGATCGTTCGTCTTGATCTGGCCGCGCTCGGACATCTCGACACCAAGCGCATCGAGGCCAAGCCCATCCGTATAGGGGCGGCGGCCCGTGGCCAGAAGGACGGTATCGGCCTCGATCTCGGCCTCGCTGTCATCCTTGCGCAGTTTGTATTTCACCGTCGCCTTGCCGCCCTTGACCTCGCAGCTTTGCACGGCGGCGCCCATGACGAAGCTCAGACCCTGCTTTTTCAGGATGCGCTGGAAGGTCTTTTGCACCTCGGCGTCCATGCCGGGCGTGATTGCATCCAGATATTCGACGACGGTCACCTCGGCGCCGAGGCGGCTGTAGACGCTGCCCATCTCGAGGCCGATCACGCCAGCACCGATCACGACCATCTTCTTCGGGATCTTGGCCAGTTCCAGCGCGCCGGTGGAGGTGACGACGGTCTTTTCATCCACTTCGACGCCCTTGAGCGGCGATGGCTCGGACCCGGTCGCGACGATGATGCTCTTGGCCTCGTGCGTGTCGTCGCCGACCTTGACCTTGCCCGCCTCGGGGATCGAGGCCCAGCCCTTGATCCAGTCGATCTTGTTCTTCTTGAAAAGGAATTCGATGCCCTTGGTGTTCGTGTCGATCGTCTCCTGCTTGTATTCCAGCATCTTTTTCCAGTCGACCGAGGGGCTTTTGCCCTTGAGGCCCATGGCCGCGAAGTTGTGCTCTGCCTCGTGCAGCATGTGGCTGGCGTGCAGCAGCGCCTTGGACGGGATGCAACCGATGTTCAGGCAGGTGCCGCCCAGCGTCTCGCGACCCTCGACGCAGGCGGTTTTCAGGCCCAACTGGGCACAGCGGATGGCGGCGACATAGCCGCCCGGGCCGGAGCCGATCACGATGACATCATATGTGGCCATGGGTAGGGTTCCTTTGGATCAGATGCGGTTGGCGCCAAAGAGACAGGGAATTGTCTTGAGGGTCAACCGGAGGGGGTGTTTGCGCGTTCCGGCTATGAGTATTTTCGGAACAGTGAAAGATCAAAAGAGCGCGGCGAGCAGCATGAGCGTTGTGGCGCCGAATCCCACGGCCCAGATCAGCGAGCGGCCCGGCACGAGGCCGAAGTAGTAGGCCGGAACATAGGCGACGCGCGCCGCGAGGTAGAGCCAAGCGCAGGTGACGGTGAGCCAGGTGGACTGGTCCGAGACGGCGATGACCGTGCAGGCGATACCGAAAAGGATCAATCCCTCGAAATGGTTGTTGAGCGCGCGTACGAGGCGGCCGGTTTTCGGGCTGATCTGTTCGCTCATGGGCGCATTCATCTGGCCGGGATCGCGCGGCCCCATCGTTTTGGCGGTGCCCAGTTCGAGATTGACGGGCACGGCCATGAGGCCGAATTGAATCACCTGAAGCAGGGCGGCGAGGGTGAGAACGGTAAGCTCGGGGGTCATTGCTGGACTGCCTTTGCGATGAGGGCCGCGCGCGCGTCATAGCTGCCGATGCGGGCCGAGGGGTGGGGCGCAGTTACGTGGTCGATGCCGAAATGCTTGAGGACATTTGATGCATCCGTGCCGAGGGCAACCGGGCGACGGCCCACTAGCTCGTACCGCCCGATGGCGTCAAAGCTGGCACGGGCATGGGCGGCGGGAATGGTGGAGGAGCGTTTGGGCGTCAGAAGGTGAAAGACCGGGGTGATGTAGATGTCTGCGCGTTGCAGATTGAGGAGGGCAAGCGCCTTGTCGATGACGCGGATGAAGGGGTTGTCTGGCAGGTGGCCGTGGCGTTGCAGGTGGTCGCAGTTGGCAGCCGCCGAGGGCGCATCGAGCCAGTCCTTCGAGATGAGAAGCGGGCCGGTAAGGTTGCCGCAAGCGATCTGGATGGGCGAGACGTAGTCGCCGTCGAAGCCAAGCTCGGCCAGCGTGGGATAGCCCGGCAGGCGAAAGGCGCGGCGGGCGGCGATGGCGCGGGGGTAGGATTCTACTTGATCCATTGCCAAGCTTTTTCAATAATTTCCAACTCCACTCCACCTATCACATACAATAGCTCTGCAAGCAGAAGGCAACCGGGGGTGAGGCCGAAAAAGACAGTTATAATGAATACCAAAGGCCAGAATTTCTGCAACCTCAGGACACCGCGCTTAACTTCGTCCTCAGCTTTCCTGTGTGCTTCTAGTTCAGAAGCAAAGGTTTCAAAGTCGGTGCCGGCGATAATGGCGTAACGCCTTGTATTTAGGGTTAGCATGAAGCCGTTAAGAACAGTCCACATGATGAAAACCATGAGCGAAATTGCTAAGTTTATTCCAATAAAAGCGTTTTCAATATCTTCAAATTGGCCAGCAGTCATATTCCAAATTGCGAAAAAAGGGAGTGTCATGAACTTTGTGTATCTGGCCCGGTCCATGCGGTTTCAGATATTCAAGCGTCGAAGCGCTCGCTAAAC
>NZ_JBHFPE020000026.1:0-21017 GCF_043355935.2 Roseovarius roseus
GTTTAGCGAGCGCTTCGACGCTTGAATATCTGAAACCGCATGGACCGGGCCAGATACACAAAGTTCATGACACTCCCAAAACCCAACACCAGCAAGGCGACGAAGGGGCACAAGACCTATCCCTACCTTTTGCGTGGGCTGCGGGTGGACCGGCCAAACCAGGTCTGGTGCGTAGACATCACCTACCTGCCGATGCGCCGTGGGTTTCTCTATCTGGTCGCGATCATGGACTGGCACACCCGCATGGTTCTGTCATGGCGGATCTCGAACACGCTGGACGCCGACTTCTGCGTGGAGGCGCTGAACGAGGCCATCTATCGGTTCGGACCACCGGACATAATGAACAGCGATCAAGGTTCCCAGTTCACGTCGTTTGCCTGGACAGACCGCCTGCGCCGGTCAGGCATCCGCATCTCTATGGACGGCAAGGGGAGCTACCTGGACAACATCTTCATCGAGCGCCTGTGGCGCACCCTGAAATATGAGTGCGTCTATCTCCACGCTTGGGAGACCGGGTCTGAGGCCCGCGCCGGTGTCCCCAACTGGATGGAGTTCTACAATAACCGCCGCCCGCACAAGGCTCTTGGCGGCAGACCACCGGCAGTGCTCTACTCACTGCAAATCGAAGTCACCCAACCCAATCAGCAGGAGCAAAGAAGAGCTTAGAAAACGCCAGATGCTGTCCAAGGAATGGGGAGTACCTCAGAGTGCATACGGCACGCATTCAATGCGTCGGACCAACGTCACGCAAATCTACAAGAAAACAGGCAACTTGCGCGCAGTCCAGCTCCTGTTGGGCCACACGAAGACGGACAGCACGGTCAGATACTTCGGTGTCGAGGTTAATGATGCTCTTGAGATTGCAGAGGCCATTTAAATCTGAGAAGTCAGGCCGTTTTCACGGACGGCGCATAGCTGGCCG
Organism: Roseovarius roseus; assembly: GCF_043355935.2. Taxonomy (NCBI): domain Bacteria; kingdom Pseudomonadati; phylum Pseudomonadota; class Alphaproteobacteria; order Rhodobacterales; family Roseobacteraceae; genus Roseovarius; species Roseovarius roseus. Next base: position 923 of record NZ_JBHFPE020000026.1, read on the forward strand.
TTCACGCCTTGCGCGGCGAAGGTCTGGACCGAGCCCTTCTTTGCAATTTTCTGCAGAGAAGCTAACGTCAGTCGTTAGGAGTGGTGATCATGCTCAATGTTGGGATTGCCGGGCTTTTATTGGTTGCACTTCTTGGTTGGAAAGTCGGCTCGCCATATGTGTTATCTGAACAGTTTGAGGTCGTTGTCATTGATCAGCCCGCATCCCGATCTTGCACTGAAGGGCTGGTGAGCAGAATTGGCCGTGCGCGATCCGAACCTCCTCAAACTAATATTTTTGGGTACTGCGGGGCTGTCTTAACGGACCATGGCGCTTTTGACCTTGTGGAAAGCGGTTCCTTTCTCTTTGGAGCAAGCGAAAGGGAGGCCCTCTTTGATGCATTACAAGCAAGTTGCACAGTGACAATTCAGGCCTCTGGCTTTGGTCCGAGGCCCAGTTTGGGCGATGCAGCCAAGACTGGAAGCCGATGGACTATCCGTGCAACTGACAGCCCTCCTCGCTGCCATTGAAGCCGCCTTCGGCGCTGTACGACGCAGCGTCAATTTCGTCCCGCCGAGTAGACCACGGACCCCAATAATGCTCCATGATGCACGAATGACTGGTTTGGTGAAGCTGCACTGCGGCGCGCACCATTTCTTCGAAGGTCGGCCTTGGGCCGTTAACGTTTGAGGCATGCCACTGGACGAAACAAGGCGTGCCAAAGCTCAACCGCCACCAGCCCCGTCCCTACGGCCCTTTTTGTGGAGAGCGGACCGGGGCTGGCTCATCTCATTACTGGTGGCGCCACAAACTACCTTCCCGCCGCCGATTTATGGACAGCATGCTGAAGCGAGCGTGGATTTGGTGCCGAACGATCTTGGAATACGCACCGAATTACCGCTCGCATCCTTCGACTATCTTTTCGTCACGGGAAGTAAAGAATAGCAGATAGAGTGCATTGAACCCAATCATTGTGGTGCCACCAATCTCGAATACCCAATTGATACGAATACTGCCAATTTCATAGCCAATAAACTGGTCAAAGTGGTGGAACCCAATGGCACGAACGGCAACAAACACAAGCAGTAATAAAATACCAATCAGTGCGAGCCATACACGTCTTAGATGCCGTCTCATCAACCAGACCAGTAGAGGCCCGAACAAAAAGCTCGATATGATGATTGAAATTATGAACCTGAGTTGGAATGTCCGACGCTCAGCATACCAACCTTGCGCTTGCGCCAAACAACGCCCCACTGCCGTCAGCGCGGATTGCAGATCAAGCTGCTTATTCACGCCCAGCGCAAAAAGCAAAACTGTCAAAAAGAGCCAGAACATACGGTGTCTTCCGAATTGTCTGTAAGAAACCATCACAGAGAAAACGCTGACAATGAAATAGGAGGCGACTGTTATCCAACCTATGATGCTTGGGTCGCCAATTTGCGGAGACCATCTCGCGAAAACGCAATCTGCAAGGTCGTGTGGATTCATGGTGTACTCCAGTGTGAGACAGTCGTAGCACCGATCATTCGAACTGGCAGCACTTTGCACTCATCTCGAGCAGGAATGCGAAAGGCGTGAGCCTCCCGCAATGAAGTGGTCCACCCTATATTTAGGAAAGCGGAGGACCATAGATGGCCATTAAGAGACCCAAGCCGGAAGAGATTGTCGTGAAGTTGCGGCAAGTTGAAGTAGTGATGGGGCAAGGCATGCCCCGTATGGTGCGATCAGACAGATCGGCCTGACGGAACAAACCTATTACCGTTGGAAGAAGACGTACTGCGGAATGGGCACGGAGCAACTGAAGGAACTGAAGCGTCTCCAGAAGGATAACGGACGTCTTCGCCGTGCCGTATCGGATTTGACGTTGGACAAGTTGATACTGTCAGAGGCCGCACGGGGAAACTACTGAGCCCCTCGCGTCGGCGCGCCTGCATTGAACTTGTCCCCAGCCAGATCAAGGTTTCCGAGCGTCGAATTTGCCGTGTTCTGAACCAGCATCGGTCTACACAACAGCGATTGTCGCAGGCGCATGCCGACGCGGAGCGCCCGGTGGCTGATATGATCGAGCTGGCGCGTCAGTACGGTCGATATGGCTATCGCCGTGTTGCCGCTCTGCTGCGAGACGCGGACTGGTCCTCTCTCGGCAGATTGTTTCGCAATCGCCTGCCGGGCAATGGGTGAATGACAAACGCGTCGAGCGTTTGTGGAAACGTAAGGGGCTCAGAGTGCCAACGAAACATCCGAAGAAAGCACCGCTCTGGCTGAACCCCTCTCGTGACATCACTGCGTGATACACTGCCGGGCAGTGGTGGGGTCATACGCTCGGCTTCGTCCAGAGTATCGCAATCAGGTGTGATCATATGAGTTTTTGCATAACCGAACAGACGATGGCCGAGGATCACCAACGGTCAGAAAAGGACCAAACCTGAACAGAGTTAACTTATAATCGCGGGCTCAAAGGGGAGCAGGTCATCGCCCAAAAGCGCGAGTTGCTGCTTGGAGACTTTCGGATCATTGTTTCACGCTCTGGCGACCCGAAGCCCGTGGCCTCCGGTGAAGGTATGCGAAACAGCGAGCGATCAATTTCAAGAGGGCACTCACCTAAACTGCTATCACGATTTGCGAGACCAGCTCAGCGGTGTTGTGGACCCCGAATTTCTTCATTAGCCGGGCGCGATGGGTCTCCACTGTCCGATGCGAGATACTCAGCCGCTCGCCAATCTGTTTCGATGTCAGGCCTTGAGCGATAAGCGGCGCGATTTCGCGTTCTCGTGGGGTCAGATTTACCGAATGATAAGCTTTATCCTCGACCCGATCAAAACTCCAGATCATCAGCGCGAACGGGTCATCGGGCGACAGGGTGATGCCGCGCGCCCGGGCCCAGAACACCTCTCCGTCGCGGGTCTGCATGAACCGCTTGTCCTCGTAATATGTGCTTTCGCCGCTTCTGAGGGCGGCCTCGCCGATCTCTCCAATGCGCTTGAAATCGGCGGTCGATGGATAGAGCCGCTGGACCGACCGCCCGACCAGCTCGGCGCGCTTGAACCCGAAGAGTCGTTCAATGGCCTTGTTGCTCTCGATGACGCGGCGGTGACGCAGCACCATCTGGGCAACAGGCGATTCGACAAAACCCAGAAGCCCGGCCTTTTCGGGGGTGGATGTATTGATCACGGTGGCCTCCACTACGCGATAATCTACGTAGTCTTACCGATATTTCTACGTAGTTCTACGACTGTTGCGCCTGTCATCAGCATGTCATGCTTCTCTACAAATAGGGGGGAGCCATGACTGATACAATTTCCATCGTTGGCGCTGGTCACACGAAATTCGGGCGTCTGGACAAGAACCTCGAGGAGATGATCGTTGAGGTCACGCGCGAGGCGGTCGAGGATGCGGGCATCGACCCTGCCCAGATCGACGCGGTCTTTCTGGGCCATTTCAACTCCGGCCTTGTCAGCGACGGCTTTGCCTCTTCGCTGATCCATCAGGCCTATCCCGAGTTGCGCTTCAAACCCGGTATGCGGGCCGAGAATGCCTGCGCGTCGGGCTCTGCCGCGATCCATGCGGGCATGAACGCAATCCAGGCGGGCAAGGCGCGCACCGTCCTTGTCGTCGGCGCCGAAAAGATGACCCACCGCGCCACCGAGGACGTGACCCTCGCGCTGGCCGGGGCGGGTTACCAGAACAGCGAAGACGAGAAAAAGCTGAGCTTTCCTCAGGTGTTCGGTGTTGCGGCCAAAGAATATACCAGGCGCTATGGCAGCCCGCTGGACGCGATGGCGCATATCTCGGTCAAGAACCACGCGAACGCGATGCGCAATCCGCTGGCACACATGCAGAAGGAATTCACCTTCGAGCAGGCAAGCCAGGTCACCAACAAGAACCCCGAGATTGCGCCGCCGCTGCGCCTGACGGATTGCTCGCTGGTCACAGATGGCGCCGCCGCCATTGTGATGACGACCGAAGACAATGCTGCGAATTTCGACCGCGCCGTGCGCTTCCGTGCAGCGGCGCATGTCAGCGATCTGATCCCAATGTCTAGCCGTGATTTTCTGGAATTCGAGGGGCCGGCGCGCGCTTTCGGCATGGCATTCGACGAGGCCGGGGTCGCGCTGGACGATATCGACTTTGCGGAGGTCCACGATTGCTTCACCATCGCGGAACTGCTGACCTATGAAGCAATGGGCCTGACGCCCAAGGGCCAAGGCGCCAAGGCGCTGGAAGAGGGCCATGTCTACCGGGGCGGCAAGCTGCCGGTGAACCTCTCGGGCGGTCTCAAGGCCAAGGGCCATCCTGTTGGCGTCACCGGCGTTTCGATGCACGCGCTGTCGTACCGTCAGCTGACGGGGCAGGCGGGCGAGATGCAGACGCCCGATGCCCGGCTGGGGATGGTTTTCAATATGGGCGGCTCGGCTGTAGCCAACTACGTCTCTATCCTCGAAACGCAAAAAGCCTGACGGCCATGAACCTTGCAACCTGGCTTCATCAGACCGGCCTCGTGCGCCCGCGCGCACCGGCCATCCGCGTGGGGGAGACGCTTTGCGCCGACTACGGCCAGCTGGCGTTTCGCGCTTGGGCTGTTGGCCGGCATCTGACGGACCAGTACGGTATCCGGCGTGGGGACCGCGTCGCGCTCTTTGCCAAAAACTGCGCTGAATATCTCGAGATGATCCACGGGGTTCTCTGGATCGGCGCGATCATCGTGCCGATCAACAACAAGTTGCACCCCCGCGAGGCCGCCTGGATCATCGAGAATTCCGAAGCCAAACTTGCGATCACCGAGACGGGCGAGATCTATACCAGCCCGCGGGACCTGAATGCCCAGTGCCTCGAAGTCGGTATTCGCGCGCCCGAATTCCAGAACTCGGCGGAGTCTGTTGCCGCCTCTGACTACGCGCCGCCGGTCGAAATGGCGGATGATGACGTCGCCTGGCTTTTCTATACCTCCGGCACCACCGGGCGGCCCAAGGGTGTGATGGCGACGCATAAAAACCTGCGGATGATGGCGACCAGCTATGCGCTGGATGTCGACACCGTCTCATCTTTGGATCATTCGCTATATGCCGCCCCAATGTCGCATGGGGCGGGGCTCTACAATTTTCAGTTCGTGCGGGCAGGCGCCTGCCACGTCATCCCCGAGTCCAAGGGCTTTGATGCTGCCGAAATTCAGCATCTGGCCGAGAAGCTGGGCAACCTCGTCTTTTTTGCTGCCCCCACGATGATCATGCGGCTGGTCAAACATGCCGAGCAGACCGGCTATGGCGGGGACGGGATCCGGACCATCGTCTATGGCGGCGGTCCGATGTATGCAGCCGATATCGACAAGGCGCTGGCGACCTTCGGGCCCAAGTTCGCCCATATCTATGGGCAGGGCGAAAGCCCGATGACGATCACCGCGATGACGCGCGATCTGGTGGCCGATACGCAGCATCCCAACGCCGAGCTGCGCCGCGCCTCGACCGGCATCGCGCAATCCTGCGTCGAGGTGCGCATCGTGGATGAGGCGATGGCCCGGAAGCCCGTGGGCGAGGTTGGCGAGGTGATCGTGCGTGGCGATACCGTGATGAACGGCTACTGGAAAAACGACAAGGCCACTGCCGAGACCATCGTCGATGGCTGGCTGCGAACCGGCGATCTGGGCGCCATGGACGCCGACGGGTTCCTGACCCTGACAGACCGCTCCAAGGACGTCATCATCTCGGGCGGCACCAACATCTACCCCCGCGAGGTCGAGGAAGCCATCCTGACCAATGAGAAGGTGTTTGAGGTGTCCGTGATCGGTTGCCCGCATCCGGAATGGGGCGAGGAGGTCGTCGCCTTCGTCGTCTTCAACGACGGTCAGGAATGCGAGACCTACGAACTTGACGACTGGTGCAAAACGCAGATCGCATCGTTCAAGAAGCCGAAGCGCTACGTTTTCGTCCCTGAATTGCCCAAGAACAGTTATGGCAAGGTTCTGAAAACAAGCCTTCGCGAACGCATCGCAGTCTCTGAGGAGGAGCTGTGACGCGAGTACTCTAAAATTCACGCTTATCGGGAGGATATCATGAAGCGTAGAACTTTCCTGCAATCGGGTGCAGCAGCCGCTGGCGGTGCATTCATCATGGGGGCTCCGTCGATCGCATCGGCCGCGACATCCCTGAAATTCGACAGCTACGTGTCGGACTCCGCCGGCCCGTCCTGGGTTGATCGCTGGTATCTGGACGAGCTTGAGAAGCGCACCAATGGCGAGGTCGAGATCCGCCGCTACTGGTCCGGCTCGCTCAACAAGGTAGGCGAGCATCTGGCTGCCGCCCGAGACGGCACGTCCGAGATCACCCTGATCGCGCCGGGCTATTATCAGGCCGAGCTGCCTGTGACGCGCGGTCTGGAATGGTATTTCCGCATGAACCGCGCCGATGCCCTGCAGCGCGTCTGCCGCGAGGTCTATGACAATTTCGAGCCTCTGCGCGCCGAGTGGGAGCAGCGCCACCGCTCCAAGGTGCTCTACTGGACCAATTGGAACTACGCGCCCCTCGTGCTGCGCGAGCCGATCAACAGCCTCGAGGATATCAAGGGCAAGCGGATCCGCGGCTATGGCGTTGCCACCGACGTCATCGAGGCGCTGGGCGGCACCGCGATCCCGATGGCGGCGGGCGAAGTATACCAGTCGCTCGAGCGCGGTATTCTTGACGGTGTCTACGGCTTTGATTTCGTCACCGCCGTGGCCTACAAGCTGCACGAGATCGCACCGCATTTCTACGATATCGGCGATGGCCCGCACGCGCCGTCGGCGGTCATCATGAACAAGCAGGTTCATGACGGGTTGCCCGAGGATGTCCGCAAGGTCTCGGACGAGCTGATTTCCGAAATCTATGGCGGCCAGTTCTCGTCGATCTACGAAGACACGCTGACGCGCTATGTGGATACCGCTACCGCCGAGGGCGTCCAGTTCGCGACCATCTCGGACGAGGAAAAGCAGCGCGCCAAGGATCTTGTTCAGCCTGCGCAGGTCAACAAGTGGAAGGAAGAGGTCGCGCCGCAGGCGGGCATCGACGGTGATGCCATGCAGTCGATGATCGACGATGCGATCGCCAAGTTCGATCCTGAGGGCACGCTGCCGCGCCCATACGAGATCAGCCAGCGATCCTGATCCGCACCAAAGGCCCTTCGCGACCGCTCTGACAGGAGGCTTTCATGAGCATGATTCAGACAGTTCTCAGACTTGTCTCCAACCTGTTCGGAGTGGTCGCGATGCTGTTCCTCGCGTTTTTAATGTTCGGCATCACCGCCGATGTCATCGTGCGCGCACTTACCGGAGACCCGATATCGGGGGTCTTCGAGATGTCCGAGCTGAGCCTCGTGATGGTCGTCTTTTTGGGCGCGATGTGGGCGCAGCGGGACCGCGCGCATATCAGGGTCAATATCCTGTCCCAACGCCTGTCGGGGCGCGCGCACCGGGCCATCATGGCGTTTGGATGGGGCTGCGGTGCGCTGGCGCTTTTGATGCTGGCCTGGCCCGCGACGCAGGAGGCGATCTATTCCGTCTCCATCTGGGAATTCCGCTGGGGGTACACCCAGTTTCCGATCTGGTGGACCAAGGTCGGGCTTGCGCTGGGCCTGTGGTTCGCTGCGATCCAGATGGCCTGCCATGCCGCCTTTGCCCTTGCCGAGGACGAAAGCGACGACATCCACCCCGCCGCCGAGGCATGATCGGCCAGCATTCCTTCTGAAAGGTTTCCAATGGATCCGTCCCTTGCCCCCTATATCGCGGTGGCGCTGATATTCATCCTGATGGCGGCCGGCGTGCCGGTCTTTGCCGCGCTTGCGCTGTCGGGTGCCGCGGGCATCATCATGGTCGAGGATTTCGCGTTCCTGCTGACCCGGCTCAAATCGCTGCCCTACTCGGTGACGGCGGTCTACACGCTGGTGATCATACCGCTTTTCATCCTGATGGGCTCCTTTGCGCATCACGCGGAGGTCGGCAAGAAACTGTTTCACGTGGCCAGCAAATGGACCGGGCATCTGCCCGGCGGGCTTGCCATGTCGTCGATCCTGACCAGCGCGGGATTTGCAGCCACCTCCGGCTCGTCCGTGGCGACGGCCGCGACGGTCGGCAGCGTCGCGCTGCCCGAGATGAAGAAGGCGGGTTACGATCCCGCGCTTTCCGCCGGGGCGGTCGCGGCGGGCGGTGTTCTGGGCGTGCTCATTCCGCCCAGCGTCCTGCTGATCTTCTACGCGGCCCTGACCGAGACATCGGCGGGCAAGATGCTGATCGCCGGCTTCGTGCCCGGCCTGCTGACCACGATCATCTTCATGATCGGGATCTATTTCATCGCCAAACGCGGCGCCTCGAAGGAGGCCGTGACGCCGCGCGCAGGCTGGGGCGAGGCGGTCATCGGGACCGCGCAAGCATGGCAGGTGCTGGTGCTTTTCATCGTCGTCATGGGCGGGATCTACCTGGGCCTGATGACGCCGACCGAGGCGGGTGCACTGGGCGCGTTTGCCGCGTTTCTCATGCTGCTCGCGCATCGCGGCGCGTGGAAGGCGGGGATGCTGGGCAAGATCACCGAGAGCTTCCGCTCGACTATAGATACGACTGTTATGATCCTTTTCACCATCATCGGCGCGGGGGTCTTTTCCTACTTTCTGACGCTGGTGCAGGTTCCCAACCAGCTGGCGCAGGCTGTGGTGGATTCGGGTCTGCCACCTTATCTGGTCATCGGTTGCCTGCTTCTGGTCTTCGTGCCCTTGGGCATGTTCCTGGACGCATTCTCGATGATGGTGATCGCGATCCCCATCATGTTCCCCACCGTCCGATCCTTGGGCTTCGACCCGATCTGGTTCGGCATCCTGACGGTCAAGATGTGCGAGATCGGGCTGATCACGCCGCCTGTCGGGCTGAACTGCTATGTCATCGCGGGCATCGACCGCGAAACGCCGCTCCCAACCGTTTTTCGCGGGGCGCTGTGGTTCGTGGCGATGGAGTTCGTGACGATCGTTATCCTCTTCAGCTTTCCCGGCATCATCACCTGGCTCCCCAACCTGATGGATGCGAACTGACCCCGGCAAACCGCCATGCTGGCGGAGATGAACAAGACCAGCGGCGCCAAAGCACGCCAAGCATAGAAGGAGGAGCGTCATGCTCACATTCGACGATGGAACAGCATTCGTGACAGGCGGCGGGTCCGGCATCGGACGGGCTACCGCTGTGATGCTGGGCGAGGCAGGCGTTCCCGTCGTGGTCGCCGATATCAATGAGGACGGCATCGCCGAGGCGGTGTCCCGCATCAATGCCTCTGGCGGCGACGCGCTGGGTGTCACGCTGGACGTGAGCGATCAGTCTTCGGTCAACGCGGCCTTCGACAAGGCAGAAGCCTGGAAGGGTGCGGTCACCGTTCTGGTCAACAGCGCCGGCATCTTGCGGGTTGAGCCCTTCGAAACCGTGTCCAGCGAGGACTTCGAGCGCGTGATGTCAGTCAATGTCACTGGCAGCTTTCACTGTGCGCAGCGGGTCGCGAAAGGCATGAAAGAAAAAGGCTTTGGCCGCATCATCAACCTATCCTCGGTCTCGGGCTATCGCGCAGGCGTAGGCCGGACGGCCTACGGCACCTCCAAGGCTGCGGTCGCGCATTTGACGCGGCAACTGGCGCTGGAGCTGGGGCGCCACGGCATTACCGCAAATGCGGTCGCGCCCGGCACCACTATGACAAACATGACTGCCGAAGCTTACACGGATGAGAACAAGTCGAACTTTCTCAAGATGATCCCCTCGGGTTTCATCGCCGAGCCGGAGGATATCGCGCCCTCCATCGTGTTCCTGGCATCGAGGCAAGCACGTTATGTAAACGGACACACTATGCCTGTAGATGGCGGATACCTAGCCTCCGGGATGATGCAGACAGCGGGGTTGGAGCTTTAGGCGGCGGTAAGGCTACCTGCGGCAGGTGAATAATGACCACCGCTACCGTGTCTCAGGTGAATAGCGGTTCGCTCGTTGTCTCTTTCCATGGCTCCAATCCTTCGAATTGGAGCCTCCGGAAAACTCAGAGCGGTTCATCGCGCATTTTTTGCATAGAGCCGCTGTACCTTCGCTGTCGGTTGCACGCGCTTGAAACCCATTCTTCCCCAAGTTCAAGCCTGAACATAACAACATCCGAAATGACCGGCCCACTCTGTGGATCATTGCGGGCCTACTTTGGCACATTGACGTCGTAGGAGGACGGTTACATGGTCAGAGATACGGAGAGCGGCATACGCCCTCGCTGAAATCGACGGAAATCGGTAAGTAGCATTTAGCTCAGACCGCTATTCAATTTTAGGATCCATATTCGGATAACCTGCACGGGAAGGTATAAGAATACTATTGGCGGTGTTGGTGAGAGCCGGAACGATTTTGGCGATGATGCGATCGTGATCCCACTGTAGTCCTGAAACCGAACATTGGACGGCCGCTGCGGCGCGTCCGCTTGCGTCCCGTATTGGCGCTGCAATGCTGATTTCATTGACCAACGCTTGTCCTTGCGTAATCGAATACCCCTCGCGGGCGGCATCTTCTACCTCACGCGCGATCTGGTCGCGGTCCAGAATTGTAGCGGGAGTGACTGCGTATGTTGGCCAGTCCCGCAGGGCTTCTGCGCGACTCAATTGATCCCATGTGGAAAGGATTACTCGACCGGAAGCGGTCCCCAGTGCCGGCAGCTTGCTTCCTGCGATCGTGGCGGCAAATCTGGATCTCGTGTTGGGTAAGCGGAATACATAATTGATGTGGCCGTCGGAAAGTCTCGCCAGGTTGACTGTCTCGCCAATGTCTCTCGACAAATCGATCAGTTTGGGCATGGCAAGGGCTACAAGAGGATCGGACCAGTAATAGGCATTCGCCATTTCCAACCATGCAAGCGACGGTCTGAAACGCCGCGTCACGTCGTCCTTGTACAAGAACCCTTCCAGATACAGCGTGTTGGCAAGCCGCTGCACTGAGCTTTTGTCGAGTCCGGTTTTGCGCACCAGTTCGCTCAACGACATCTCCGTTTCATTCATATCGAAAGCACGCAAGATTCTCAGGCCCTTCGCGAGAGAGCCGACGAAGAGAGCGTGGGGTGGGTTGTCCATCTAGAAGCTCCTGAAATCGCGCCAGCGCTCTTGACACGCGCAAATGCGCTATGCTTGAATTAAAATTAAGTACTCTATATCGGTATTTGATACGCCATACAAGGATCACCAGATCCTTCTTTATCGTTGGAGATCGTTGTCTGGCGCACGTTGGAACGGCGCGTCTCCTCCCAGAAATCGGGATGATCAGACTGCCCATAGGCAAAAAGGGCAATTTTCACATCCATCAGTGACCGGTCCGCAGTTCTTAACCCGCGAACATCGCATCTAACTAAGGAGTGTCTTGAATGGACAAATCTAATTGCATCTCTCTGGCCGCGGCACTGTTTGCCTTGATTGGCAATGCGGGCTATGCGGACAAAGCAAACGATACGCTGAACGTCTCCATCGCGAAATCTCTTGAGAGCCTTGACAGCTATTACAGCAACTCCCGCGAAGGCATGGTGATGAGCCGAGCGATCTGGGACAATCTTTTGTATCGGAATCCAGTCACGAACGAGTACAGCGGAAACCTTGCAACGGAGTGGGAGTGGATCGACGACCTGACCATTGAGTTCAAACTGCGTGAGGGCGTTACCTTTCATAACGGTGAAGCCTTCAATGCCGACGATGTCGTATTCACAATCGACTACGTGACAAATGTCGAAAATGGCGTGCTGTCGCAAAGCAATGTGAACTGGATGAAAAACGCGGAGAAGATTGACGACTATACTGTCCGTCTCAATCTCAAAACGACGTTTCCTGCTGCTTTGGAATACCTGTCAGGAGCGATCGCAATTTATCCGGATGAGTACTATGGGAAAGTTGGCGCTAATGGCATGAACATGGAACCCGTCGGCACCGGACCGTACCGAGTGACTTCGGTTGATCCAGGTAAGCGGTTCGTGCTGGAAGCGTTTGAAGACCGTTTCGAAAGCCCCAAGAAAAACGCGCAAATCAGCACTGTCGACGTGCGCGTGATCCCGGACGTGAATGCGCAACTGGCCGAATTGTTTACCGGCAACCTGGATCTTGTCTGGCAGGTCCCTGCAGATATGGCCGAGAAAATGGAGGGGCGCGAGGGGTTTGTCGTCAAGAACGAAAGCACGATGCGCGTTGCTTATCTGCCGATGGATGCCGCCGGAAGAACCGGCGCAGACAATCCATTTACAAAGCTTGAAGTGCGCCAGGCGGTGAACCACGCGATCGACCGACAAGCGATCGTAGACAACTTGCTCAAGGGTGAATCCAAAGTTATCTGGACAGCATGCTTTCCAAGCCAGTTCGGCTGCACGGAGGATGTGCAGAAGTATCCCTATGATCCGGAAAGGGCCAAGTCATTGCTGGCTGAAGCCGGCTACCCTGATGGGTTCACTACCGATTTCTATGCCTACCGCGACCGCGAATATGCCGAAGCCATTGCCAGCTACCTGAATGCGGTCGGCATCAAGACCAACTTTAGGATGCTGCAATATTCGGCGCTCCGCGACCTGAACAGCTCGGGTGAGGTGCCGATAGGCTCGCTGACCTGGGGATCATCCTCGATCAACGATGCTTCCGCCATGGTCAGCCATTTCTTCAAACATGGGGATCAGGATGATGCGCGCGATGATGCCGTTCTTGCCGCACTGGAAGCAGCCGACAGTTCGACTGACCCAGAAGTGCGCAAGGATAACTACGCAACCGCTTTGAACATCATCGCAGAGCAAGCGTATTGGGCGCCTCTCTTCTCATACAATACGAACTACATCATGACTGACGAGGTGTCTTACACGCCGACGACTGATGAGGTTCTGCGCTTCAACGAAGCCAGCTGGAAGTAACTCTGAGGTCGAGGCCGGGGGATCCACGCAGATCCTTCGGGCTTGATCACGGCCGGTTAGCAACCGGTCGCCCAAAAGGAGTAGCGGATGTGTATCTGTGTGACACTTCAGCTCGATTCCGCTTCTCAGATCCAAGCGCCGTCAGAAAGGCGGCCGCTGTAACGAGCCGCTCCCATTCCATCCCTTCTCGAGGTTTAGATGACCCCTTCACTTACTGTCGAAAGCGCTGAAATCCGGTTGATCAGGCTGCCACTGATCAACCCGTTCACAATTTCGAGCGGCACAATGCACCACAAGGTGTTTCCGCTGCTCACCTTGCGGAGCGGTAAACTGGAGGGGTACGGCGAAGGTGTGATGGACCCATTGCCAAGCTATTTGGAGGATACAATTCCGGCTGCATTGGATCTGGCTGAAAATGCACTGCTACCGGCTGTTGTTGGGCAGAGCTTCGATAATCCGGCAGTGTTTGAGCGGGTGCTGGCGCCGTGGCGAGGACATTGGATGGCCAAGGCGATGTTCGAGATGGCCTTCAGAGACCTGTGGGCAAAATCGCTTGGTCTGCCGCTCGCCACCGTCCTAGGCGGGGTGCGAAGCGCGGTGCCGGTAGGTGTATCACTGGGAATTGACGATATCGATTGCACCGTGAAGAAAGCACAAGACCATGCAGCGCAAGGCTATCGCCGGATCAAACTCAAGATCAAGCCAGGACATGATGTCGAGCTTGTCCGCGCGGTACGAGACGCGCTGCCCAACACTCCACTGACAGTTGACGCCAACGCCGCCTACTCACTGTCCGATATGGATGTGTTGTATGGGCTCGATACAATGCGGTTGGATTATATCGAACAGCCCTTGGCTTACGATGACCTGCATGACCATGCTACTCTACAAGCGAGGCTGCGAACGTCGATATGTCTGGATGAAAGCATCCGCTCGGCGATGGACGTGCGTAAAGCTCTGCAGACCGATGCTGCGCGCGTCATCAACATCAAGGTGGGCCGCGTTGGCGGCTTTGCCGAGGCCTTGCGCATCCATGATGTTGCCGCCGCCTTCAACGCCCCCGTCTGGTGCGGTGGAATGTTGGAGGCCGGAGTGGGACGTGCTCACAACATACATTTGGCCAGCCTCCCCAATTTCATCCTTCCCGGCGACACCTCCAGTTCCAGCCGTTATTTTCACACTGATATCGTGAACGAGCCACTCGAGACGGATAATGGTTTGATGCCCCTCCCTTCGGGCCCCGGTGTCGGAGTGACCCTCAACCGCGCATTCATTGAAGAAACTACGACTGCATGCATTGAGCGCTGAGGATAAGCAATTGAGTTCTCTTCTCTAGACCGCGCTTGATCGTTCGAAGGTCGGTTTGGTCAGGTGACACCGCTATTTCCAATATTTTCCAGAGTTGCCTGGAAATTCGCCTCAGCTTCGACCAGCGAGATATTTTGGATTGTTTCCCCAAGGCGGCAGTTGGTGAACTAATCCAGCCATTTCAAAGTGGCATATTCAATCACGTCAGGGCTGCGCTGTCGGCTACGGCTGTGGACAAGCTGCAGACGTGCGGTATCTCAAAATGCTTTGGCACCGTATTTGTACCACGCAACTCCATTACCGTGCGATCCGGCTTTATCGGATTTTAGTGAAGTGTCTAAAATCGAGCTCCCGCAACCAATATTATCAAGTGATAAAAAGATCTTTTATGCCACTCTCCAGGGTGGCTTTTGGCTTTCCAACCACACGTGGAAGCACTGGGGAAGTCAAACTTCGCGTTGCGATCAATCAACACCAGCGCGCGCGTTGGCTTAGTGGTTTTGCGACCAGGATACCGGCATTTGCTCGGTCATATTGCCAAATCGTGCGAACAGGCCCGCCCATGTGCGGATACGGGCTATGGTCAAATTCAGCGGCAAAAGGGCATCGCGGTATTCGTCTTCTTCAAGCAGTGCTGCCATCGCTTTGCTGAGAGAAGTTGTTATCTGAAATGACGCATCCACGCCGCCAACGGGTCGAAGATCGCCCGTGACTAGGGCGACGTGTCCCGCCCGTCCGCTCTGTGTAGGAACATAACTGCCCAGGCTGAGACGAGACTGCTCCGGGCTACGGAATCTACGACACCACGCGCATTGCGTTCGACCAGGTAGGGCGCGGTCGTGCCGGGCAGGTCATCCCGCTTCGCCGCTATTCCGCCCCAATCTGCCTAAAACTTACCCAAGTTTGTGTGAAATACTGCCGCAGAGGCTACGTATCCATTTTGGTAGCAACGCAACAAGTCTTTCCGAAAAACCCGCGGGTGCATGCGGTATGACCGCTGAGTGGAATGAGGCAATGCAGATCCTCGTATCTGCGGGAAGGAGTAACAGACATGCCGACATATACCGTAGGGTTGTACAACACGAACCCGGCATCGGTGTTCTCCACGGCGGTGGGGTCGACCTTCACCTGGACGGGCTCGTCCAATACGGTGGGCACGGCGACCATCACCGACAATGAGCCCAATAATCAGGGCTGGACACTCGACGATGACAACAATGGCGGCGAGACCGCCACGGCCAATGTCACCATCGGCGGCAATAGCTCGACTGGCACCAGCGTCGATGCCGAACTGGTCTGGACGGTCCGCGATACTGTCACCGGCAAGGTGTTCGAAGTCGCGCAGCTGGATGTGGAAAACGGTGCCGCTTCGGGCTTTTACACGCTGTCCGAAATTCCCCTGATTTCAGGGCGCAGCTATGAGGTTGTGGCGTATAACACCAACCCCAATGTAGCCGCCGGCAATCCGGCCTTCAATTTCACCAACTATGTCGAAGCTGACAATATCGTCAACGGCACCACGGGTGATGACACGATCACCACGGCCTATACCGACCATGATGCCGATGTCGTCGGTAGCGGCGCCGATGTCGTCGCGGGCGGCGATGGCAATGACAGCATTTCGACGGGCGGCGGTAACGACACCATCAGGGGCGGCGGCGGCAGCGACACCATCGACGGCGGAAACGGCGCGGATGTCATCTACGGCGGCGACAACGGACCGCTGCCGGACAGCGCCGAGATCCTGAATTGGGAGGCGGTCGGAAATGATGGCGCCAACCTCGCCGCGGGCTTCAGCCAGATCACCGGCGAAATGGAAGTCTCGGTCAGCTTTTCGAATGACGGAAACAACAATCCGACATTCAACGTTGAATCCGGGTTGAGCATGTATGTCGCCCCGGGCGAAACGTTCAACACCACCTCCAGCCTAGATCTCTATGCTAATGGCGATGGCGCGTCATCGACCACCACGATCGATTTCGCCGCCAAAGCGGGCAGCGTCTACAGCAATTCGGTCGAGAACGTGTCTTTCCGCATCAACGATGTGGATTGGGTTTCCGGAAACCACCGGGATATTTTGACCATCAATGCCTTCGATGCCAATGGCGATCCGGTGACGGTCAGCATCACACCCGGCGGCGGGCAGACGGTATCGGGCAACACGGTGACGTCAAGCAACACCGACACCTCGGAGACCAGCCTGAACGGGTCGGTTCTGGTCGAAATTGCCGGACCGGTGTCACAGATTGGAATCGCCTACTCAAACGGCCTAGGCGGCACTCAGGGGATTTATGTCACCGATATCCATTTCAATGCGGTTGCCCCCGAAGATGGCGATGACAGCATTCTGGGCGGCGCTGGCAATGACAATATCTTTGGCGAAGCCGGGGATGATACGCTCAATGGCGGCACCGGCAACGACACTCTGACCGGTGGCGCGGGTGGCGACAGCCTGACCGGCGGCATCGGGGCCGATCAGCTCTTTGGTGGCGCGGGAGATGATACGCTGTCCGTGGCTCAGGGCGACCAAGCCTTTGGCGGCGACGGTGATGATTATTTTGTCCTCGAAGACCTCGGTGAGGCTGGCGCCGGCACGATCAACATCGTGGGCGGCGAAGGCGGCGAGACCGCCGGTGATACGCTCCGCCTCAATAGCGATGTGTCACGGGCCGACATAACATTCACCAATACCGATGACGCGGCTGGCGGCCTATCGGGCAACTTCGCCATGGCTGACGGCACGGTCGTGACCTTTTCCGAGATCGAGAGCATCATCTGTTTCACCCCTGGCGCGGGTATTCTTACCCCGAATGGCGAGCGCGCGATTGAAACGCTGCGCGTCGGCGACATGGTGATCACCCGCGATCACGGGCCGCAACCGATCCGCTGGATTGGCAGCCGCACAGTGGCCGGCGTCGACAGGTTTGCCCCGATTTCAATCGCCGCCCATGTGCTTGGCAGGGCGACGCGCCCGCTATTGGTGTCACCGCAGCACCGGATTTTGTTCACCGGTTACAAGGCCCAACTTTTGTTTGGTTTTGACGAGGTTCTGGTCGCCGCCAAGCACCTGCTGGATGGGCGCGATGTGGTCGCCAGCGACCGGGCGGAGGTGACTTATATCCACATGATGCTGGACCAGCATGAGGTGATCTATGCCGATGGCGCCGCCACCGAAAGCTTTCACGCGGGTGATGTCGGGATCTCCTCGGTCTCGGATCAATCGCGCGAGGAAATGTTCAGCATTTTCCCAGAATTGCGCGCCAATCCCAACGCGTATGGCAAGGCCGCCCGCCCATGTCTCAAACCCCACGAGGCGCGGCTTTTGCTGCCGGTTCCGGCGCTTGGCGTGCTCGCCGCATAACCGGACCGGCGCAAATGGGGCAGGGTGTTCGCTTCACAAAAGTCGCGCCCGGGACTTCAGTCGGCCAGCCATTTCTCCAGCATGGCTTCGGCGGTCTCGCAGCGCTTGCAACCGGGGCCATAGATTTTGACGGATTTCATGGGGTGTCCTTTCAGGGGGGATTTCCAGAGGCGGTCACAAAACAAAGAAGAGATAGCTGTCGGCCAGCACGCCAGCCGCGACGACAGCGGTGAAGATCGCGATCAACCGCAAGGTCAGCACCTGCTTCAGTATAATCATTTCCGGCAGCAACAGCGCGATCACTGACATCATGAAGGCAAGTGTCGTGCCCAGCGCAGAGCTTTTGCGCAGAAACGCCACGACAATTGGAATGACGCCCGCAGCATTGGTGTACATCGGAACGCCAATGACGACCGCTGCAGGGACCGACCACTACGCGCCGCCCCCATGATCCTGAGCATCATCTCTTCGGGGACATACCCGTGGATCAGGGCGCCAATTCCGATCCCGACCAACACCCAGGTCCAGACTTTGCGACACTCTCGCGGACTTGCCCGAAGCCGGTTTTTAGCCTGTCGACAAATGTGGTGTTCTCCTCGGGCAGGCCACCAACCGGGCCCGCGTTGAACTCGCGCACCTGGTCTTTCAGCTAGCGTTCCAGACCCATCTTATCCATCATATATCCTGCGACCGTGGCAATCGAGAAGCCGAACACAAGGTAGGTGGTGGCGATCTTCCAACCGACCAGACCATAGAGCGGGCCAAGACCGACAGACCCGACCATCGGGCCTGCGATCAGGAACGAAAACGTCACGCCCAGCGGAACGCCTGCGGAGACAAAGCCGATCAAGAGCGGCACCGACGAGCAGGAGCAGAAGGGCGTCAGACTCCCCAGCAAAGCGGTCAGCGGATGCCCCAGTATCTCACGCTTTCCGGCAAGGTTGGCGCGTCTTCTCAGGGCTGAACCAACTGCGCAACACCTTCGTATGGCGCGACTTGCGGCTCTGGCTCGCGTCAACCGATCCATCGATTCACAAACGCAATGCTCGTTCCCATCCCAGAGGATTGCGAGCGCGGCACGGCGCGTTGAATCCCAAAGGGCGCTGAGTATTTCTTACCTCAGGGCCTGCAACCAATCGCCTGTATCTGACATCTCTAATATTTTTCCATTGGGATAACACTTTGAATTTTTGCCTTCTTAAATCCTTTTTTCATTTCTAAGAGTCGCACTCTCGCAACAGCGCGTCACAACACGACTTGCGCGCCCCCTTAACAATAATGAAGTAGGCAGGAATAATGTCGGATTTTCTGGTTTTCCCAACTTAGAACAGCGCTTGGAACAATTACCTGGTTGACACCAGGGTATTTGGAGACGCGCGGGACGCTACGATTGGGGACGAAAATACCACGGTAGATATCTTCGATAGTACTGAGTTCACCTAGGTTGGCATTCCCGATGGCCCTTTTGCATATGAGGGTCCTTATGACATGTACCAGATCACACTCAGTACCGGGGGTGGTGCGGTCTGGATGGCAGGGAACGGACTAAGCGGCGGCTTGGTTATTCTTCTGGATGCTCAAGCTTACGCGACATTCAACAACGGCGCTGACAATGATGTTGCTTCGCTTTTCCCCATTTCATCAATCAGCTATTCTTCATTCTATACGCCTCCGGTGAACTCCGCGCCGACCGGCTCCGTTTCGATCTCGGGCACGGCGGCCGAGGATCAGACACTGACCGCGAGCAATACGCTGACGGATGCGGATGGGCTGGGCACGATCGCGTACCAGTGGCAGCGCGGCGGCAGCGACATCTCGGGCGCGACAGGCGGCAGCTATACGCTGACGCAGGCGGATGTGGGCGCGGCGATCACGGTGGTCGCCAGCTACACCGATGGCGGCGGCACTGCCGAGAGCGCGGCCAGTGCGGCGACGGCCGATGTCGAACCCGTGGGGCGCAGCATGACCGGCACTGGTGAGAACGATCGACTGATCGCCGGCGCGGGGAATGACGTGATCAACGCCGGAGATGGAGCCGACACGATCAATGGCGGAGACGGAGATGACACCATTTTCGGTGGTGACAGCGATGCTGATGGGGGCGACTTTATTGTCGCAGGCTTGGGAAATGACTGGGTCAGCGGCGGCCATGGAGACGACTTCGTATTCGGTATGGACGGTGACGATACGATCTACGGCAATGAGGGACGTGACGAACTCCGCGGTCAGGGCGGCAATGACGTCATCTCGGGTGGTGCTCAAACGGACCTTCTCGACGGTGGAGATGGTGACGACTTCCTGAACGGGGGGTATGCGAATGACCGTCTTTATGGAGGCTCCGGCGGTGACCGTTTTTACCATGAAGGCGTTGCGGGCCATGGAACAGATTGGATCAGGGACTACAGCTCGGCAGAGGGCGATCGCCTCGTATTCCGCAAGTTCAGCGCTGATGCTGACGACTTTGTTGTGTCGTTTGAGCTACTCCCCATCTCTTGGACAGGATCTGGCGTAATTTAAGCTACTCGTTGCACCTGCTGATCGGGTTGGTTGA
>NZ_JBHFPE020000027.1:0-20910 GCF_043355935.2 Roseovarius roseus
ACCTTCAGGCCATAGAGGTCGAGCAGATGCGCCTGGATGTCCCGCACCGTCAGCCCGGCGGCGTAGAGCCCGATGATCTTGTCATCCATCCCGTCGATCCGGGTCTGGCCCTTCTTCACCAACTCCGGCTCGAAGCTGCTGTCCCGGTCCCGCGGGATCGCCATCGGCAATTCCCCGTCCTGCCCTTTCAGCACCTTGCTTGAAGTGCCGTTGCGCCGGTTGGATTGGCTCGGCGGCGCGCTCTCGCCATCTTCATAGCCAAGATGCGCGGTCAGTTCGGCACCAAGCATCCGCTCCATAAGCTTGATCTTCAGCTCTTTCATCAGCCCGGCATCGCCAAGCAGGTCTTCAGGGCGCTCCACGCCCTTCAGCAGTTCGTCGAGGATTTCTTTCGAGATGGTCATTCATGCTTCCTTTTGGTGAAGCATGAACCGGATCAGTCATACACAAAAGATCGGACACTCTCCGAAAAAACCCGCATAGCCAAGAGTTACAACAATATTATTGTAAGATGCCGCCTTGTCGAAAAGTGATGCTTGGGCGGATACAGCAAATTCTAACGCACGCTCTGAGCGGTCGTTCCAAATCTCTGACTGAAGAGCATAGTAGTCGTAAGTCACTCTCGCATCCAACATGCGACGCATGAACTTTTCATCAGAAATATTATTCGCCAAATCACTAAGACCCAGCGATCGAATGTAGGTTACTAATTCATCAATCTTGGCGTCCTCGAGGCTTCGTTTGCTCTCGTCGCTCTCGTTCAGATCAACCAAACTGGCCTCCTACTAAAGCTTTTGCGAGGCCATTGTACGCTAGCCTCGCAAAACTAGTCACGTTTTCTATCGGCGCGCTGCGATCGGTCTAACGTCACAGATCCATCAGCAACCGCCGCGGATCCTCCAGCGCCTCTTTCACGCGGACGAGGAACGTCACCGCGCCTTTGCCGTCCACGATCCGGTGGTCGTAGCTGAGGGCCAGATACATCATCGGGCGGATCTTGACCTCGCCCTTGATGGCCATCGGGCGGTCCTGGATCTTGTGCATGCCGAGGATGCCCGATTGCGGCGGGTTGAGGATGGGCGAGGACAGAAGCGAGCCATAGACGCCTCCGTTCGAGATGGTGAAGGTGCCGCCCTGCATTTCCTCCATCGTCAGCTTGCCGTCGCGGGCCTTGGCGCCTTTCTCGGCGATGGCCTTCTCAATGGCGGCAAAGCTCATCGCGTCGGCGTCGCGGATCACGGGTACGACGAGGCCGGTGGGCGTGCCGGCGGCGATGCCCATATGCACGAAGTTCTTGTAGACGATCTCGGTGCCGTCGATCTCGGCATTGACCTCGGGGACTTCCTTGAGCGCATGCACGCAGGCCTTGGTGAAGAAGGACATGAAGCCCAGTTTCACTCCGTGCTTCTTGAGGAATTCGTCCTTGTACTCGTTCCGAAGGGCCATCACCTCGGTCATGTCGACCTCGTTATAGGTGGTCAGCATTGCGGCGGTGTTCTGGCTGTCCTTGAGGCGCTTGGCGATGGTCTGGCGCAGGCGGGTCATCTTGACGCGTTCTTCGCGGTCCGCGTCATCGGCCGAGGAGGGCGCGCGCTTGGCCGCGGCGGGAGCGGGGGCATCGGCCTTGGCGCCGCCATCCTTGGCCGCCTTGGCGACGTCCTCTTTCATGATGCGGCCGTCCTTGCCCGTGCCGGTGACCTGATCGGGGCTGAGGCCCGCCTCGGCCATCGCCTTTTTCGCCGACGGGGCATCCTCGACATCCTTGGAGCCGGCACCGGCCTTGGGCTGCTGATACTGATCGCCATCCGCGGGCTTGTCATCCGTGGCCTGCGCCACGCCCGCGTCACTGCCCGAGGACAGAATGGCCAGCTTGCCGCCTGCCTGCACGGTGTCGCCCTCATTCGCGAGGATTTCCGACAGCGTGCCCGCACCGGGGCTGGGCACCTCGACCGAGACCTTGTCTGTCTCGAGCTCGCACAGCATCTCGTCGGCTTCGACTTTGTCGCCAGCCTTCTTGAACCATGTGCTGACGGTCGCCTCGCTGACGCTCTCGCCCAGGGTGGGGACCATCACGTCGATGCTTCCGCCGCCGCTGCCGGTGGATTTCTCGACCTGCTTGTCGGAACTCGCCTCGGGCTTTTCCTCGGTCTTCTCGGCCTTGGCGGGCTTGTCTTCCTTGGGTTTGGTGCCTGCGCCTTCCTCGATCGTGGCGAGAAGGGCGTCGACGCCCACCGTTTCGCCCTCGGCCGCGACGATGTCGCCCATGGTCCCGGCGGCGGGGCTGGGCACTTCGACAGTGACCTTGTCGGTCTCAAGCTCGCAGAGCATTTCGTCGGCTTCGACTTTGTCGCCCGGTTTCTTGAACCATGTGGCGACGGTGGCCTCGGAAACGGATTCGCCCAAGGTGGGAACGCGTACTTCGGTGCTCATGGTTTAACTTCCTTTGATCGTCAGCGCGTCGTCAATCAGCGCCTCTTGTTGTGCTTTGTGCTGGCTTGCAAGGCCCGTGGCGGGCGATGCGGCCGCTGCGCGGCCCGCATATTCGGGGCGCTTGTACTGGGCGTCGATACGGCCCAGCACCCATTCGATATTGGGCTCGATGAAGTGCCAGCCACCCTGGTTCTTGGGCTCTTCCTGGCACCAGACCATCTCGGCCTGCTTGAAGCGCTCCAGCTCCTTCACCGCGGATTGCGCGGGGAAGGGGTAGAACTGCTCGAACCGCAGCAGATAGACGTCGTCGATGCCGCGCTTGTCGCGCTCTTCCAGCAGGTCGAAATAGACCTTGCCCGAGCACATGACGACGCGCTTGATCTTGTCATCGGCAACCAGCTGGGTATCCGAATTGCCGTATTGCGCATCGTCCCACAGCACGCGGTGAAAACTGGACCCGACGGTGAATTCCTCGGCTTTCGAGACGGCCAGCTTGTGGCGCAGCAGGGATTTCGGTGTCATCAGGATCAGCGGCTTGCGATAGGTGCGATGCAGCTGCCGGCGCAGGATGTGGAAGTAGTTGGCCGGGGTCGTGCAGTTCGCGACGATCCAGTTATCCTGCCCGCACATGGTCAGGAACCGCTCCAGCCGGGCCGAGGAGTGCTCGGGCCCCTGGCCCTCATAGCCATGCGGAAGCAGGCAGACAAGGCCCGACATGCGCAGCCACTTGCTCTCACCCGAGCTGATGAACTGGTCGAACATGATCTGCGCGCCATTGGCGAAATCGCCGAACTGCGCCTCCCAGAGCGTCAGCGCGTTGGGTTCGGCCAGCGTATAGCCGTATTCGAATCCCAGCACAGCGTATTCCGAGAGCATCGAGTCGATGACCTCATAGCGTGCCTGCCCCTCGCGGATGTTGTTGAGCGGGTAGTACCGCTCTTCGTCATCTTGGTTGATGAGCGCCGAGTGCCGCTGGCTGAAGGTGCCGCGCGCGCTGTCCTGGCCCGACAGGCGCACCGGGAAGCCTTCGGTCAGGAGCGAGCCGAAGGCCAGCGCCTCGCCCGTGGCCCAGTCAAAGCCTTCGCCGGTCTCGAACATCTTGGCCTTGGCATCGAGGATGCGCTGCACCGTCTTGTGGATCGGGAAATCATCGGGTGCCTTGGACAATGCAGTGCCGATCTCGGCGAAGGTTTCTTCCTTGATGGCGGTCTGGCCGCGCTGGTAGTCCTCTTCCTTGCGGTCGAGATGGGACCATTTTCCGTCCAGCCAATCGGCTTTGTTCGGCTTGTAATTGGTGCCCGCCTCGAACTCCTCGGCAAGATAGGACTGGAAGGCGTCCTTCATGTCCTCGACTTCGCCTTCGGGGATCAGGCCGTCCTTGACCAGCCGCTCGGTATAAAGGGTCAGCGTGGTCTTCTGCTGCTTGATCTTCTTGTACATCACCGGGTTGGTGAACATGGGCTCATCGCCCTCGTTATGCCCGAAACGGCGGTAGCAGATGATGTCGATCACGACATCCTTGTGGAATTTCTGCCGGTATTCCGTGGCCACCTTGGCGGCATGCACCACAGCCTCGGGATCGTCGCCGTTCACGTGGAAAATCGGCGCCTCGACCATCAGGGCGATGTCGGTGGGATAGGGGCTGGACCTGCTGAAATGCGGCGCGGTGGTGAAACCGATCTGGTTGTTGACCACGATATGCATGGTGCCGCCGGTGCGGTGCCCGCGCAGGCCCGAAAGGCCAAAGCATTCCGCGACGACACCCTGACCCGCAAAGGCTGCATCGCCGTGCAGCAGGATGGGCAAGACCTGCGTGCGCTCGGTATCGTTCAGCTGGTCCTGCTTGGCGCGGACCTTGCCCAGAACGACGGGGTTCACCGCCTCGAGGTGGCTGGGGTTCGCGGTCAGCGACAGGTGCACCTTGTTGCCGTCAAACTCGCGGTCGGAACTGGCGCCGAGGTGGTATTTCACGTCGCCCGAGCCGTCCACGTCATCGGGCTTGAAGCTGCCGCCCTGGAATTCGTTGAAGATCGCGCGGTAGGGTTTGCCCATGACGTTGGCCAAGACCGACAGGCGGCCCCGGTGGGGCATGCCGATGACGATGTCCTTGACGCCAAGGCTGCCGCCGCGCTTGATGATCTGCTCCATCGCGGGGATCAGCGATTCGCCGCCATCCAGGCCGAAACGTTTGGTGCCCATGTACTTGACATGCAAGTATTTTTCTAGGCCCTCGGCCTCGACCATCTTGTTCAGGATCGCCTTGCGGCCTTCCTCGGTAAAGTTGATCTCGTTGCCATAGCCTTCGATCCGCTCCTTCAGCCAGCCAGCCTGCTCGGGATCGGAAATGTGCATGTATTGCAGTGCAAAGGTGCCGCAATAGGTGCGCCGCACGATGCCGAGGATCTCGCGGATCGACGCGATCTCAAGGCCCAGAACATTGTCGATGAAGATCGGGCGATCCATGTCGTCCTTGGTGAAGCCATAGCTCTCGGGATCCAGCTCGGGGCGGAAGGGCTGCTCGCGCAGGCCCAGCGGATCGAGATCGGCAATGAGATGCCCGCGGATGCGGTAGGCGCGGATCAGCATGAGTGCGCGAACGCTGTCGAGCACGGCGCGCTGGATCGCCTCGTCGCTGACCTCGGCGCCCTTTTCGCGGGCCTTCTCGGTCAGTTTCTTGCCCACGGCCTTCGCTTCAGGCTCGGCGGGATATTCGCCGGTCAGGGCCGATGTCAGATCGTCCTGCGGCATGGGCGGCCAATCGGCGCGCGCCCAGGAAGGGCCTTTGGCCTCGGCGGTGACGTCGCTGTCCTCGTCGCCCATCTCCTTGAAGAATTTCTGCCACGCTTCGTCCACTGCGTTCGGGTCGTTCGCATAGCGCGCATAAAGCTGTTCTAGATATTCCGCGTTATGCCCCTGCATGAAGCTGGAGGCGTGGAACTGATCGTTGGGGGATTGGTCGGTCATTGGAGTACCTCGAAGGGCATGGGGCAAGGGTGTCTAAGACATGGCGGGGGCGGGTAATGGTCCGCCCCCGTCCGGTGCGGGTGGATTTACCCATGTATATGGCGCATTAGCCGCATGTTTTACCCGATCGCCTCGAGCACCGCCTCGCCCAGCCCGGCGGGGCTTTCGGCGACGACGATCCCGGCGGATTTCATCGCCTCGATCTTGTCATCCGCGCCGCCCTTGCCGCCGGCGACGATGGCGCCGGCGTGGCCCATGCGGCGGCCCGGAGGGGCGGTGCGGCCGGCGATGAAGCCGGCGGTCGGCTTCCAGCGGCCCTTCTTCTTCTCGTCGGCGAGGAATTGCGCGGCTTCTTCCTCGGCGGACCCGCCGATTTCGCCGATCATGATGATCGACTGCGTTTCGTCATCCGCAAGGAACCATTCCAGCACGTCGATATGCTCGGTTCCCTTGATGGGATCGCCGCCGATGCCGACGCAGGTCGACTGGCCTAGGCCCACGTCCGAGGTCTGCTTGACCGCCTCGTAGGTTAGCGTGCCTGACCGGCTGACAACGCCGCAGGAGCCGCGTTTGTGAATGTGGCCGGGCATGATGCCGATCTTGCAGGCGTCCGGCGTGATGACACCGGGGCAGTTGGGGCCGATCAGCTTGGATTTTGAGCCTTCCAGCGCGCGCTTGACGCGCATCATGTCCAGCACCGGGATGCCTTCGGTGATGCAGACGATCAACTCCATCTCAGCGTCGATCGCCTCGAGGATTGAGTCGGCGGCGAACGGGGGCGGGACGTAGATCACGCTCGCGTTCGCTTCGGTCTCATGCTTGGCCTCGTGGACCGAGTTGAAGACAGGAAGGTCCAAATGCGTCTGGCCGCC
Source organism: Roseovarius roseus (assembly GCF_043355935.2). Classification (NCBI taxonomy): domain Bacteria; kingdom Pseudomonadati; phylum Pseudomonadota; class Alphaproteobacteria; order Rhodobacterales; family Roseobacteraceae; genus Roseovarius; species Roseovarius roseus. The sequence goes on from NZ_JBHFPE020000027.1 coordinate 6,267, forward strand.
CTTGCCGGGGGTTACGCCGCCGACCATCTTGGTGCCGTAGGCGATGGCCTGTTCGGTGTGGAACGTGCCTTGGCTGCCGGTCAGACCTTGGCAGATCACGCGGGTGTTTTCGTCGATGAGGATTGCCATTCAGGCTTTCTCCTTGGTTTGTTTCAGGATGCCGAACCGGCCCTGATATGGAAATTTGGATGCGCTTCGCGCACGGCGCGAAGAAGTTGAGAGAATTCGGCGCGCACGATCTTGCTGTTGAGAGCGATGTTTTTCTGCGAAATGAGGTTGAACCGTTTCAGCCGGAACTCCGGCGAGAAGTTCAGCACCACCATCGAGGCACCCTTGACCGTCAGAACGGACACAGTTTCGATGTGCTGCCATGAAACCTCGCGGTCGGACACATTGAACAGGGATATTCCATCTTCCGTGAGCTCGTACACCACTTGGGGAAGCTTCAGCAGGTTCCGCACCGAGAGACCCAGCAGCCCAGCCATTAACAGGGTAATGAGCCACGGCCAGAGCGTGCCGGACTTGGCTTGCAGCATGACGGAAACCACCGCGGCAAGCAGGGTGAAGACGGCAAAAATCAGCACGGCCAAGAACAGTTTGGCGGTCGACCGCTCGAAACTGACCTTGCCGATCTGACTGCATGCCGCCTTCACCGAAGTCACCCCTTCACAGCCTTTACGATCTTCTGCGCGCCATCTTTCAGGTCGTCCGCGGCGATCACGTCGAGGCCGGAATTGTTGATGATCTCCTTGCCCTTCTCGACATTCGTGCCTTCCAGACGCACGACCAGCGGCACCTTAAGGCCGACTTCCTTGACCGCAGCGACAACGCCCTCGGCGATCACATCGCAGCGCATGATGCCGCCGAAGATGTTGACGAGGATGCCTTTGACCTGCGGATCCGAGGTGATGATCTTGAACGCCTCTGTCACCTTTTCCTTGGTCGCGCCGCCGCCCACGTCGAGGAAGTTGGCAGGCTCGGCGCCGTAGAGCTTGATGATGTCCATCGTTGCCATGGCAAGGCCCGCGCCGTTGACCATGCAGCCGATCTCGCCGTCGAGGGCGATGTAGTTCAGGTCATATTTGGAGGCTTCGAGTTCTTTGGGGTCTTCCTCGGTTGTGTCGCGCAGCTCGGTCAGGTCGCGGTGACGATAGAGCGCGTTGCCGTCGAAGCTCATCTTGGCGTCGAGACATTTCAGATCGCCCTTGTCGGTGACGATCAGCGGGTTGATCTCGAGCATCTCCATGTCTTTTTCGACGAACATCTTGTAGAGCGTGCCCATCAGCGACACGCATTGCTTGATCTGCTGGCCTTCCAGCCCGAGGTTGAAAGCGATGCGGCGCCCGTGGAACGCCTGATAGCCAGTGGCCGGATCGACGGAAAAGCTGAGGATTTTCTCGGGGGTCTTCTCGGCGACTTCCTCGATATCCATGCCGCCCTCGGTCGAGGCGACAAAGCTGACGCGGCTGGTCTGGCGGTCGACCAGCAAGGCCAGATACATCTCGGTCTCGATGCCGCTGCCATCCTCGATATAGATGCGGTTGACCTGCTTGCCGGCCTCGCCGGTCTGCTTGGTCACCAGCGTGCGGCCCAGCATGCGCTTGGCCTCTTCGGCGGCTTCCTCAACCGACTTGGCAAGGCGCACGCCACCCGCGTCGCCTGCGCCGGCCTCCTTGAATTTGCCCTTGCCGCGGCCACCTGCGTGGATCTGCGCCTTGACCACCCAAAGGGGGCCGTCCATTTCGCTGGCGGCTGTCTTGGCCTCTTCGGCGCGCAGCACGACGCGGCCGTCGGATACGGGCGCGCCATAGGAGCGCAAGAGGGCCTTGGCCTGATACTCGTGGATGTTCATGGAAACTGTCCCGTTCTTGAAATGTCGCTACTGGTATACATAGAAGCGTTGCCGAGTATTAAACGGTTTTCTCGTCTGTCCGGGGGTAATGCAGCAAATTTTCGGCATTTGTGATCACAGGATAATATCGTGTGATCACAAATTATCCCCCGTATCGCATCAGGGAATCAAAACAGCGGGGCCGCGAACGCAAAAGGCCCCGGCGCGGGGCCGGGGCCGTTCTTCGGGACGTCAGGTTGGTCTCAGGCCAAGGTGTTGTCAATATCCTTGCAGGCCTTGACCAGACCTTTGACGGCGTCGACGGATTTGTCGAACATCGCCTGCTCGTCCTTCGACATCTTGATCTCGACAACCTTCTCGATGCCGCCGGCACCGATCACCGTAGGCACGCCGACATAGAAGCCGTTGAGACCATAGGCGCCATCGACATGCGCGGCGCAGGGCAGGACGCGCTTTTGGTCCTTGAGATAGGCCTCGGCCATTTCAATGGCGCTGGTCGCGGGCGCGTAGAAGGCGCTGCCGGTTTTCAGCAGGCCGACGATCTCGGCGCCGCCGTCACGGGTGCGCTGGACGATGGCGTCCATCTTCTCCTGCGTGGTCCAGCCCATCTCGATCAGGTCGGGCAGAGGAATGCCCGCAACGGTCGAGTAGCGCACCAGCGGCACCATCGTGTCGCCATGCCCGCCCAGAACGAAGGCGCTGACATCGCGCATCGACACGCCGAATTCGAGGCTGAGGAAGTGGCGGAAGCGCGCGGAGTCCAGAACGCCCGCCATGCCGCAGACCTTTTCATGCGGCAGGCCGGAAAATTCGCGCAGCGCCCAGACCATCGCGTCGAGCGGGTTGGTGATGCAGATGACGAAGGCGTTGGGCGCGTGGGCGGCAATGCCCTCACCCACGGATTTCATGACCTTGAGGTTGATGCCCAGCAGGTCGTCGCGGCTCATCCCCGGCTTGCGCGGCACGCCTGCGGTGACGATGCAAACGTCAGCGCCCGCGATGTCGGCGTAGGACTGCGTGCCTTTCAGCATGGCGTCAAAGCCCTCGGCCGGGCCGGATTCCGCGATGTCGAGGGCTTTGCCTTCGGGCGTGCCTTCGGAAATGTCGAACAGGACGATATCGCCCAGCTCCTTGATGGCGGCGAGATGGGCGAGCGTGCCACCGATCTGTCCCGCGCCGATCAGCGCGATCTTGGGTCTGGCCATGGGTATTACCTCCGATTGGCAAAGAATTTCCGCCGTGGGCGTAGTCCTATTTGCCCCCGCGCGCAAGGGTTCTGCGCTGCGGCAGCCTTGTCTTGCTGTCCCGGTTCTGCGCTGCGGCGAGAAATCCCTTGAACAAATGCGCCATAAAATGGCATCCCTGCGCAACAATGTTTCCCCGACCCGCAGGAGAGCCGCATGGACGCCGCCACCCGCCCTTATCGTTCCGTCCTCTATATTCCCGCGTCGAAAGAGCGCGCGCTGGAGAAGGCGCGCGATCTGCCTTGCGATGCGATCATCTTTGATCTCGAGGATGCCGTGGCCCCCGATGCCAAGGCCGAGGCGCGCGCCTCGCTGGTCGATGCCCTGAAGGCCGGGGGCTATGGGCACCGGGCCAAGATCGTGCGGATCAATGCGCTGACCAGTGAATGGGGACTGGAGGATGTGCGCAGCCTGAAGGACGCGGGTGCGGATGCAATACTGCTGCCCAAGGTCAACACCCGCTCGGATGTCGACAATCTGGTAGACCTTCTGGGCGACGACATGCCGATCTGGGTGATGATGGAGACGCCCGTCAGCGTGTTCAACGCGCGCGATATCGCGTCGCACGGGCGCGTCGCGGCGCTGGTTACCGGCACCAACGATCTGACCAAGGATCTGGGTAGTCGCACCCGCGCCGACCGCCTGCCGTTGATGATGGCCCTGCAGACCATCGTGATGGCCGCGCGCGCCGCGCGCATCATTGCCATTGACGGCGTCTATAACCGGTTTCGGGATGGTGACGGGCTGGCTGCGGAATGCGAGCAGGGGCGGGATCTGGGCTTTGACGGCAAGACGCTGATCCACCCGGCGCAGATCGAGGGCGCGAACCGCGCCTTTGCGCCGACCAGTTCCGAGATCGATCTGGCGCGCCGCCAGATCGCGGCACATGAGGCCAGCCAGGCCTCGGGCGAGGGGGTGGCGGTGGTCGACGGCACCATTGTCGAGAATTTGCACGTCGTCGCGGCGCGGCGCATATTGGCCAAGGCGCAAATTCTGGCTGAAATGGAGACGACCTGATGGGCATCGCGATACTGATTCTGGGCCTTGCCCTCTGGGGTGGCGGGCACCTTTTCAAGCGGCTGGCGCCCGAGGCGCGGGCGCGGATGGGGGCCAAGGGGCGCGGGCCGATCACGCTGGTCCTGCTGGGCGGCGTCATCCTGATGGTGATCGGCTACCGCATGTCCGATGGGGCCTATTTCTGGGGCCGCCATCCGGCCACCGTGGGCATCAACAACCTGCTGATGCTGCTTTCGGTCTATCTCTTTGCTGTGTCGGGCATGAAAACCGCGCTGGCGCGCAAGATGCGCCACCCCATGCTGGGCGCGGTCAAGATCTGGGCGCTGGCGCATCTGCTGGTCAATGGCGACGTGGCGTCCTTTATACTCTTCGGCGGCCTTCTGGCATGGGCCGTGGTCGAGGTGATCCTGATCAACCGCGCCGAGCCGAACTGGACGCCCCCGCCCGCCAAGCCCGCCCGCAAGGAACTGATTGCCGTGGTCGCCACGCTGGTCGTTTACGCCGGTATCGTGGCGGTGCATTACGCGCTGGGCTACCCGACCTTCGGGTAACTCCCAAATTCTGATGAGGACGACATGAAACTTTATCGCTTTCTCAGCGCCGACGACACGTCGGCCTTTTGCCACAAGGTCACCGATGCCCTGAACAAGGGTTGGGAGCTCTATGGCAGCCCGACGCAGGCATATGACCAGGCGAATGGCGTGATGCGCTGCGGTCAGGCCGTGACCAAGGATGCGCCCGGCGTCTACACCCCCGAGACCAAGCTGGGTGCGCAATGAGCAAGACGAATCCCGGCCGCTTTTTCGAAGACTATACCATCGGGCAGGTGATCGAGCATGCTGTGCCGCGCACTCTGGGCGCGGGCGAGCGGGCGCTCTACCACGCGCTCTATCCCGCGCGTCACGCGCTTTATTCCTCCGACGAGTTCGCGCGCGGTTGCGGTATGGCCGCGTCGCCGCTGGATGATCTGATCGCCTTTCACACGGTATTCGGCAAGACGGTGCCTGATATCTCTCTGAACGCGCTGGCAAACCTGGGCTATGCCGAAGGGCGCTGGCTGGCGCCGGTCTGGCCGGGCGATACGCTGCGTTCAACCTCGGAGGTGATCGGGCTCAAGCAAAATTCGAACGGCAAATCAGGCGTGGTCTGGGTGCGCACGCGCGGCACCAACCAGCATGGCGCGGCGGTGCTGGAGTATGTGCGCTGGGTGATGGTGAAGAAGCGCGACGCAGACGCCGAGGCGCCCGAAACAGTGATCCCCGACCTGGCCCCGGCGCTGAGCGCCAAGCAGTTGGTCGTGCCCGAGGGCCTTGATTTCAGCGGTTATGATTTCACCCTTGCAGGCGAGCCGCATCGCTGGGGCGATTATGCCGTGGGCGAGGTGATCGACCATGTCGACGGCGTCACCATCGAGGAGGCCGAGCATATGCTGGCCACGCGCCTGTGGCAGAACACCGCCAAGGTGCATTTCGACGGCACGGCCCGCGAGGGCGGCCGTCTGATCTATGGCGGGCACGTGATCTCGATGGCGCGCGCGCTCAGCTTCAATGGGCTTGCCAATGCGCAGATGATCGTGGGCCTCAATGGCGGCGCGCATGCCAATCCCTGCCACGCGGGTGACACTGTGCGGGCCTGGACCGGGGTTCTGGACCGGGCCGAGACATCCGCGCCGGGGGTCGGCGCGCTGCGTCTACGCTTGGTTGCCACCAAGGGCGGCAACGTGGGCGATCTGAAGGGCGAGGATGGGCGGTATCTGCCGGGTGTCCTGCTGGACCTTGATTACTGGGCCCTGGTGCCGATGTGACATCGGGCGCGGTGGCGCTATGCTCTGGGACGCGGCGCGCGGGGTGGGCCGCGTAATTTGAGTATTTTGGGAACGATGAAAGGTCTGCGGGATGGTCACGGTATCGCTGAGCTGGGACGCGGGCGCGGACCGGGCGCTGGGTCTGCCGGCCTATGCGACGGTGGGCGCCGCCGGGGCCGACTTGCGCGCGAATTTCGGCGCGGGGACTGGCAGCGTGACGCTGGATCCGGGGGCGCGGGCGCTGGTCCCGACGGGGCTGCGCATGGCAATTCCCGAGGGCTACGAGGTGCAGATCAGGCCGCGCTCCGGTCTGGCGCTGAAGCATGGCGTGACGGTGGCCAATGCGCCGGGCACGATCGACAGTGACTATCGCGGGCCGGTCGGGGTGATCCTTATCAATTTAGGCGCGGAGGCGTTCGAGATCGCGCACGGCGCGCGGATTGCCCAGATGGTCGTCGCGCCGGTGGTTCAGGTTGCCTTTGAGGAGGTCGAAACGCTGGATGAGACGGCGCGCGGCGCGGGCGGCTTTGGCTCGACGGGGCGCGGCTGATGGCGCTGGTTCTGATCATGGCGGCGGGGCTGTGGGCGCTGGGCGCGCTGCTGCGTACGCCGCGCCGGATGCGCTGGTCCATGATCGGGATGCTGTGGGTCGGTGTTGTCCTCTTGCACTTGGTGTTGCCGGCGGGCAGCCCGCTGCGCATGGCCACGGGCGAAAGCGCGGCGCCTTGGCTGCTGCTGGGCGGTCTGGTGGCGCTGGTACTGGCCTACCGGGCCGGGCTGCGCCGGGTGCGCGGCCGCGCTCAGGCGATCGAGACGCGGGGCACTCCGGAAAAGAGCGGCGCGTTTTCCGATGTCGAGTTGGAGCGCTATGCGCGGCATATCGTGCTGCGCGAGATTGGCGGGCCGGGGCAGCGCGCTCTGAAGGATGCGCGCGTTCTGGTCATCGGTGCGGGCGGGCTGGGCGCTCCCGTGCTCACCTATCTGGCCGCCGCCGGGGTGGGCACGATCGGGGTGATCGATGATGATGTCGTCGATCTGTCCAACCTGCAGCGGCAGGTGATTCACCGCGACCGCGATATCGGCATGCCCAAGGTGCATTCCGCCGCCGAGGCGCTGCGGGCGCTGAACCCACATGTCACGGTGCGTCCCTACGAGCGCCGATTGAGCGAGGAAATCGCCTCCGATCTTTTCGGAGATTATGACATGGTCATGGACGGATCAGACAATTTCGAGACGCGCCATCTGGTCAACCGGGCTGCCGTGGGTACGGGCAGGCCGCTGATTTCCGGGGCGATGACGCAATGGGAGGGGCAGCTGAGCGTGTTTGATCCGGCGCACGGCGCGCCTTGCTATGCCTGCGTCTTCCCCGAGATCCCGGCCGAGGGGTTGGCGCCGTCCTGCGCCGAGGCGGGCGTGCTCGGGCCGCTGCCCGGCGTCATCGGCGCGATGATGGCGAATGAGGCCGTCAAGCTGATCACCGGGGCGGGCGAACCGCTGCGCAGGACACTTTTCATCTATGACGCGCTCTACGCTGATGCGCGCCGTATCAAGATAGAGCGCCGCCGCGATTGCGCGGTTTGCGGCGCCAAGGAGGACACATGACCAACCCGCTGTTGGGGACGTGGAACACGCCCTTTGCCATTGCGCCGTTCGACCGGATCGAGGATGCGGATTTCGCCCCCGCACTGGAAACCGCACTGACGCTGGCCCGGGCCGAGATCATGGCGATTGCCGAGGATCCCGAAGCGCCCAGCTTCGCCAACACGATTGAGGCGCTGGAGGCGTCGGGCAAGGCGCTGAACCAGGTGCTGAGTGTTTTCTACACGGTCGCGGGCGCCGACAGCAATCCCGCGCGGCAAGCGCTACAGCGTGAATTCGCGCCCAAGCTGGCGGCCTATTCTTCGTGGATTTACGCGCAAAAGCCGCTCTTTGCCCGGATCGAGGCGCTGTGGGCGCGGCGTGACACCCTGGACCTGACCGAAGAGCAGGCGCGCGTTCTGATGCTGACGCATCGCGGATTTCGTCGCCGCGGTGCGGCGCTGACCGGCGCGGAAGAAGCGCGGATGCAGGCCATCATGGCGCGTCTGGCCGAGCTGGGAACGCAGTTTACGCAGAACCTCTTAGCTGATGAGGCAGGCTGGCACATGGAGCTGGACGAAGAGGGACTGAAAGGCTTGCCTGATTTTCTGGTGCGGAGCGCGCGGGACGCGGGCACGGAGAAAGGGCTGGAGCGGCCGGTGATCACGCTGTCGCGCTCGCTGATCGTGCCCTTCCTGCAATTCTCGCCCCGCCGCGATCTGCGCGAGCAGGCCTTCGCCGCGTGGAGCGCGCGCGGCGCAGGTGGCGGAGAGACGGACAACCGAGCCATTGCAGACGAAACACTTGCCCTGCGTGAAGAACGCGCCAGGCTCTTGGGCTATGAAAGCTTTGCCGCGTTCAAGCTGGAGACCGAGATGGCGGGCACACCGGGTGCGGTGCGCGATCTGCTGATGCAGGTCTGGACGCCCGCCAAGCGCCAGGCGGAGCGCGATGCAGAGATTTTGACCGCGATGATGCATGAGGATGGCATCAATGGCGATCTGGCGCCGTGGGACTGGCGCTATTACTCGGAAAAGCGGCGGCAGGCCGAGCACGATCTGGACGAGGCCGAGCTCAAGCCATACCTGCAGCTGGACCGCATGATCGAGGCGGCGTTCGCTTGCGCGCATCGCCTCTTCGGACTGGAGTTCAAGCCGGTGGATGTGCCGCTCTATCACCCCGACTGCCGGGCGTGGGAGGTGACGCGGAACGGCGCGCACGTTGCGGTGTTCATCGGCGACTACTTCGCGCGGGCCTCGAAACGGTCGGGCGCATGGTGCAGCGCGATGCGCGGGCAGGCGAAATTCCCGGAGGTGCAGGGCCCGGTCGTCATCAATGTCTGCAACTTCGCCAAGGGCGATCCCGCGCTGCTGAGCTATGACGATGCGCGCACGTTGTTTCACGAGTTTGGTCATGCGCTGCACCAGATGCTGTCGGACGTGACCTATGAAAGCGTCAGTGGCACCTCCGTGGCGCGTGATTTCGTCGAGTTGCCCAGCCAGCTTTTCGAGCATTGGCTGGAAGTGCCCGAAGTGCTGTCCGAGTTCGCGACCCATGCCGAAACGGGCGAGCCGATGCCGAAGGATCTGCTGCGGAAGGTGCTGGATGCGGCCACCTATGACATGGGGTTTCAGACGGTCGAATACCTTGCCTCGGCGTTGGTCGATCTGTCGTTTCATGACGGCGCGGCGCCAGAGGATGCGATGGTGCGGCAGGCCGAGGTGCTGCGTGAGCTGGGGATGCCCGAGGCGATCACCATGCGTCACGCGGCGCCACATTTCGCGCATGTCTTTGCCGGGGACGGCTATAGCTCGGGCTATTACAGCTACATGTGGTCCGAGGTGATGGATGCGGATGCGTTCCAGTCCTTCACCGAAGCGGGCGGCGCGTTCGATCCGGCGCGGGCGAGGGCGCTGGAGCAGAACATTCTTTCGCGCGGCGGATCGGTGGATGCCGAAGCGCTCTATCTGGCGTTCCGTGGCAAGATGCCGGGGCCCGAGGCACTCTTGCGCGGGCGGGGCCTGGTCGCCTGACGTTGCGGCTGTTCTTGCACGGGAGCGGGCCGGGTGGCATGATTGCCCGGCCCATTCTGGAGAGTTAGATGCGCAAGTTCATGGTCGTCCTCGACGACAGCCGCGAATGCCTGAATGCCATGCGTTTTGCCGCGATGCGCGCGGCGCACACGCAAGGCGGCGTGAAGGTGCTGGCTGTCATCCCGCCCGAGGAATTCAACCACTGGATCGGCGTCGGCGACATCATGCGCGAGGAGCAGCGCGAGCGTATCGAGGCGCATTTCGAGGTCTTTGCAAAATGGATGCGTGACAAGCAGGGGGTGAGCCCCGAACTGGTCATCCGCGAGGGCGAGCCGGTGGCCGAGATCGTTGCCCAGATATCCGAGGATCCCGAAGTGGGGGTTCTGGTGCTGGGCGCATCGGCGGATGGCAAGGGGCCGGGGCCGCTGGTCAGCCAGCTAAGCCGCAGCGCAGGCAGCCTGCCCATTCCGATCACCATCGTGCCGGGAGACCTCAGCAAGGAACGGCTGGAGATGATCACCTGATAGTGATGAAAATTCTGCGAATTTTCAGCCTCCGGCGGGGATACTCGGGGCAAGAAGAAGCGCGCGGCGCAGTTTAGAATCGTTCCAATCCTTGACTCGGGGCGCGGCGAGGCGCATATGCAAGGTCAGACAATTCAGGGGGCTTCCCATGTTCATCCAGACCGAATCCACGCCCAACCCGGCCACGCTGAAATTCCTGCCGGGGCAGACTGTCCTGCCGGCCGGAACGGCGGATTTCCCGTCGGCCGAGAATGCCGGCGCATCGCCGCTGGCGACGCGCATTTTCGCTGTCGATGGCGTGTCGGCGGTGTTCTTCGGCAATGACTTCATCACCGTGACCAAGGCCGATGGGGTTGAGTGGGACCATATCAAGCCCGGTATTCTGGGCGCGATCATGGAGCATTTCCAGTCGGGCCAGCCGGTGATGAAGGATGGCGGCACCGCGCCCTCGGGCCATTCCGAACATACGGGCGAGGATGGTGACATCGTCGTTCAGATCAAGGAGCTGCTGGATACCCGCGTGCGCCCGGCCGTGGCGCAGGATGGCGGCGACATCACCTTTCACGGGTTTGACCGCGGCGTTGTCTATCTGCATATGCAGGGCGCTTGCGCAGGTTGCCCGTCCTCGACCATCACACTGAAGATGGGGATCGAGAACCTTTTGCGCCACTACATTCCAGAGGTGACAGAGGTGCGCCCCGTCGGTGTCTGATGCTCTGATCCTCGGGGTCGACACCTCCGGTCCTTATTGCAGCGCCGTCCTCTTGCAGGGCGGCGATCTGCGTTCGGAGCTGTACGAAGACATGCCCAAGGGGCAGGTCGAGGCGCTGTTTCCCATACTCGAGGACCTCATGGCGCGCGGCGGCGCGACATGGGGTGATTTGTCGGCCATCGGAGTCGGCACGGGGCCGGGGAATTTCACTGGCATTCGCATTTCGGTGTCGGGGATGCGGGGGCTGGCGCTGGCGCTGGATGTACCGGTGATCGGCGTGACGCTGCTGGACGCCTTGGCGCATGGTACGACTGGGCCGGTCATCGCATCCATTGCCGCGCCGCGGGGGCAAGCTTATGTTGCTGGACACCGTATGGCGCGCGATCTGCCGCCTGCGCTGGTGACAATCGAGGATCTGCCGCAAGAGTTGAGCGAGCCGGGCCTGGTCTCTGTCGGGTCGGCCGGGGCGGAGATCGCGGCGCATCTGGGCGTGCCGCATCGGCCAGCCACCTATGCGTCGGGATCGGCTATCGCACGTTTTGCAAGCGCACGTTGGCAGGAAGGCGGCGCGCCGCCGCCCGCGCCCTTTTACCTCAAGCAGGCGGACGCCGCTCCGGCGCGCGATGCGCCCCCGGTGATTCTGGATGAACGTCCCTGAGGCTCTGGCGCGCCTTCATGCGCGCGCGTTCGCCCCTACGGCACGTGGCTGGAGCGCCTCGGAGTTCGCCTATCTGGTCGACGCACCTCATTGTTGCCTCTGCCGCAGCCCCCATGGATTTGCGCTGAGCAGGGTCATCGCGGGGGAGGCTGAGCTTTTGACCCTTGCCGTCGATCCGGACCATCGCAGGCAAGGCATCGCCGTGCGCCTCTTGGCCGATGTCGAAGCGGCGGCGGCGCGGATGGGCGCGGCGCAGCAATTCCTCGAAGTCGCCGCTGACAATCCGGCGGCCTGCGCGCTCTACCTTGGCGCGGGCTATGCCGAGGTCGGACGACGCGCGGGGTACTACGCGCGGCCTGGCGGCACTCCGGTGGATGCGCTGGTGCTGAGCAAGGCGCTGGAGCCTTGAGCGAGCTCGGCCCTTACCTGCCGGGGTTCATTGCGGCCTATTCGATCCTGATCTTTGCGGCCGCGTCACCGGGCCCGGCGGTGGCGATGCTGCTGGGCGTGGCCCAGACCGAGGGGCGGCGCGATGCGCTGATTGCCGCGACCGGTATCGCGGCGGGCAGCGCGACGATCAATATCGCAACCCTTCTGGGCGTCGGCCTGATCCTGCGAGAGGCGGCCTGGGCGATGGGCATCCTGCGTCTGATCGGGGCGGGGTACCTGCTCTGGCTGGCCTATAGCGCCTTTCGCAAGGCGGTGCGGCCGCCCGCCGTCACGGCGCGCGAGGTCCGGCGGCGCAGCCTGCCGCGCCGATTTCTGGCCGGGTATCTGTTGCAGGTTACCAATCCCAAGGCGCTGATCTTCTGGCTGGCCATCGCCTCGGTCGGGGCGGCGCAGGGTGGGGGTGCCGCCGTGATCACGCTCTTCGTTGCGGGCGCCTTCGCCATATCGCTTGCGGCGCACGCGGCCTGGGCGCTGCTGCTGTCTGCAGGGCCAATCCGCCGCGCCTACGCGCATGGGCGGCGCTGGATCGAGGCGGGCCTCGGCGCATTTTTTGTGCTGGCTGCATGGAAGCTGGCAGGCGCGCGATAGTGCGGGCGGAAAACGCTGCGAGACGCGCCGAACGCTTGCCAAAGAGGCGCGCCGGGGGCTAGGACAGGTCATGCAGATCTACCTCCCCATCGCCGAGGTTTCGGTCAATATCTTCCTGCTGCTGGGCCTTGGCGGCCTGGTCGGGATTTTGTCGGGCATGTTCGGGGTTGGCGGCGGATTCCTGATGACGCCGCTGCTGTTTTTCATCGGCATCCCGCCCGCCGTCGCCGTGGCGACCGGCGCGAACCAGATCGTCGCGTCGTCCTTCTCCGCCGTGCTGGCGCATTTCAGGCGCAAGGCGGTGGACCTGCGCATGGGCACCGTCCTGCTGATCGGCGGCCTGATCGGCGCGGGTTTCGGCGTGATGCTGTTCAATTATCTCAAGGCGATGGGGCAGGTCGACCTGCTGGTGACGCTGTTCTACGTCGTCTTTCTGGGAATCATCGGCGCGCTGATGTTCGTCGAGAGCCTGCGGGCGATCCGGCGCACGCGCAAGGGCGGCCCCGTGGCGCCCCGCAAGAAGCATACCTGGATTCAGAAGCTGCCGCTGAAGATGCGGTTTCGCACCTCGGGGCTTTACATCAGTGTGATCCCGCCCGTTCTGGTCGGCATGTCGGTGGGCGTGCTGGCGGCGATCATGGGGGTGGGCGGCGGCTTCATCATGGTGCCGGCGATGATCTACCTGCTGGGGATGCCGACCAAGGTTGTTGTGGGCACCTCGCTTTTTCAGATCATCTTCGTGGCTGCATTCACCACGATGCTGCACGCGACGACCAGCCATATCGTCGATGTCGTGCTGGCGCTGTTCCTGCTGGTGGGCGGCGTTGTTGGCGCGCAGTTCGGCACCCAGATCGGATCGCGCATGAAGGCCGAGCAACTGCGCATTCTCCTGGCCATCCTCGTTCTGGCGGTGTGCCTCAAGCTGGGCCTGGACCTGCTCTTGCGCCCTGCCGAGCTCTATTCGATCAGCGAGATCATGCGGCCATGATGCGGGTCTGGGCGGTCCTTTTCTGTTTCACCTATGCCCTCCCGCTCTGGGCCGAAGAGGTGGTGCTGGGCCTCAGCCGCAACAGCATCTCGATCGACACCACGTTCGACGGGTCCGAGATCCTGCTCTTTGGCGCGATCAAGCGCGAGGAATCGATTCCCGCGGATGAGCTGGGTGTCGTCGTGGCTGTCGCCGGGCCCAGCCAGCCGCTGGATGTGCGCCGCAAAGAACGCCGCGCCGGCATCTGGGTCAATGTCGATGCCGTGCAGGTCGATGCTGCACCCAGCTTCTACGCGGTAGCGACTTCGGGTCCCTGGTCCGAGGTGCTGAGCAATGTCGAGGATCTGCGCCACAAGATTTCGATTCCGCGCGCCATTCGGTCGGTCGGGGCGCCGGGCGGGGTGTCCGATACGCAAAGTTTTACCGATGCGGTGATCCGCATCCGCGAGCGCAGCGGCGCCTATCAGGTGCGCGAGGGCGCGGTCGAACTGAGCGAGCAGACGCTCTTTCAGACGTCGATCGACTTGCCGGCGAATCTGACCGAGGGCGATTACGTCACGCGTATTTTCCTGACTCGCAACGGCGCGGTCGTGTCGCGCTATGAGACGATCATCGATGTGCGCAAGGTGGGCCTCGAGCGCTGGCTCTACGTCCTGTCGCGCGAGAATGCGCTTCTCTATGGCCTCATGTCCCTCACAATTGCGATCGGGGCAGGGTGGGGGGCCTCGGCACTCTTCCGGTTGCTTCGTCAGGGCTGACGCGCGGGCTTTGCCTACGGTTCTTTTCGCGACTCGGGTGGTTTTTCCGTTCTTGTCTATACCCATCTTCGAATCCGGCTGTATGGATTCGCGAGAAGGGCGGTTCCGCGGCGCTGAATGGGTCCCCGCTCGGCCGAAGATCGGAGGCAGGGAGCGTTTTGACTCCGCTTTGCCCTGCCAACCGGCCCTTGTGGTGGTATCCGCAGGGCCCGATTCTCTGGGCTAAATTCAGGAAAACAAGGAGTGCACGTTGCGGGGTCGATGTTAACTTGTTGATATAAAAGTAAATTCAAGATTATCTTGGGGAAATCGACAATCCGTGCGAAAAAGGGGTTGCGGCTTCCTGCATCAAACCTTAAATCCCCCTTCACCGGCGGCGCTGAGGCGCTGTTGGGATGCGGGACGGACGGACGAGGCGGTGCCTTGGAGGTCTTGACG
>NZ_JBHFPE020000028.1:0-20342 GCF_043355935.2 Roseovarius roseus
GAAATCGCCAACGCCGCTCGCGTTTTGGGGAATTTTCAAACGGCGGTTTTGGGGAGATTACGTCCGGCGGTTACAATCGATCGATCCGACACGAGGGACACTCCGTATGTGCCAATGGCCCGATGTGGCCGTCACCTTGTTTGGAACCCACGTAGCGGAAACCATCTTGGCCAGCGTTCATGTGTGAACGCACCAACAGATCCCATGGTGAGTGGCGCAGAACTGATAGGCTGTGTCATGCCAAAAAGAGGAGATCTGATAATGGCACATTCGTCCGACACGCTGAATTCTATTTCATATGATCACACACTCGTTCTCGCGATTGAGTTGAGTAGCAAATCATGGGTCGTAGCGGCTCAAGTGCCTGGCCTTCCGCAATCCAAGACCAGGAAAACAATCGCCCCCGAGAAGCTGGCCCTTGAAGCAGCGATTGATGGGTATCAGACCCGCGCCGCCGCGGCCGGTCATCGGGTCGATTGTGTGATCGCGACTTATGAGGCTGGATGGAGTGGATTCTGGCTGGCGCGATGGCTGATCGCAAAAGGGGTCGAGGTCCACGTCATCCAGCCTTCAAGCGTCCCGGTGGATCGCCGCATGCGCCGCGCTAAGTCCGATGGTATTGACGCAGAGTTGCTGCTCCGCACCCTGATGGCATGGCTTCGAGGAGAGCCGCGGGTCTGCTCTATGGTGCCAATCCCGGATGAAGCGGACGAAGATGCACGGCGAAGCATTCGCGAAAGGACAGAGCTTATCTCCGAGCGCGTTGGTCTGACCAACCGTATCGGCGCCGTCCTGGCGACACTGGGTATTGAGGGCTACAACCCGCTCCTTCAGAGTCGGCGGCGTCGATTGGCGGATCTGCGCACCGGGCTGGGCGAGTCGCTGCCGCCAAACGCGCTCGCAAAGATCGAACGGCTGTTGAGCAGGCTCGAGCTTGTACTCTCCCAGATCGCTCAGTTGGAACGCGAGCGTGATGCCGTAGTCGCGGAACCAGCCGACGACGAGGCTTGCAGAATGATCCAACAACTTTGCACGCTTCGTGGCATCGGGGTGCAGAGCGCAACCGTGTTGGTTCGCGAGGCCTTCGTGCGCCACTTTGCCAATGGCAAGGCGTTAGGATCGTATGCCGGTCTTACAGCGACGCCCTACAACAGCGGAGGAGTGGAGCGTGAACAAGGGATCGGGAAAGCCGGAAACAGGCGACTTAGAACGACGATGGTTGAGTTGGCATGGCTCTGGCTACGCTACCAGCCCGGTGCCGCGCAGGTTACTTGGTTCCGAGAGAGAACAGGCCAGACCGGTCGGCGCATGCGGAAAGTGATGATCGTTGCGCTTGCCCGAAAGCTGCTGATTGCTCTTTGGCGGTTCGTCACTGACGGGGTAGTTCCGCAGGGGGTGACTATGAAACCCGCCGCATAAAGGTCAACGAGATCAGGCTGCTCTGCGAGGGCATAGCCGCCTGGTGACCGAGGGAACGTCGCCGTTGTCCGGCGTGGCACTATAAATGCCGTCTTCACAGAGTGGTGCCGTTCCTTTGGAGCTCTCCAGTCCCGAAAGCGGGACAGTGGTTGGGACCAAGTTCCCGCCGGATGTGAGGTTTGCAGACAGGGGTCTGCCGAAAGAGAGTTCGCCTCGGGCACCGAAATCGAAAACAACCTATTGACGGAGAAATCATCATGTGAGGCCGGACATATGAACGCAAGCGATCCGATCAAAATCATCAAAGAGTTCTTGCGAGGAGGGCGCCGTCCACATATGGCACATTGATGCCGTCGGGGGGCGGTCACATCATCAGAGTCGTCAAAACCAGTTAATGCGCGGATAGGCTGCTGGCTGCATGCCAAGAACAACACACTGTGGTAGATCACAGGCCTTGAGGCCCCCGCTGCAGGCGCGCGCTTTTCATAGCGCAGGCTTGAGTTTCTCGCAGCGCTGGCGCATCCAGTGGGAATGGATGCAAACCGCTCAGCCACGCGATACGCGCGCTTTCAAGCATGGCTGCCCGAGCATTGGGTATTGCTGGCCATCATGCTGGCCTGTGTCGCGGTCGAGGCGGTGCTGCAAGGTGCCGATCACGGGTTGTGGGGGACACCACGCTGGCGCGGGTTAGCCTATGAATATGGTGGCTTCTGGCGGGGACTTTTGGGCACTTGGCAGCCCAACTATGCCGCCCAGCCGGTGGTGATGTTCGCCAGCTACGGCTTCCTGCATGGCGGCTTTCTGCATCTTCTGGTCAACATGATCACGCTGGTCTCTCTGGGACAGATCGTGATCGAGCGAGTGGGCCAGCTGCGCTTTGCCGTGATCTATACAGGGACGCTTCTGGGCGGGGCTGCGGGCTTTGCGCTGCTTTCGTCGGCAGTGCAGCCGATGGTGGGTGCCTCGGGCGCGCTTTTCGGTCTCGCGGGGGTCGTGGTGGGGTGGGAATATACCATCCGCCGCGCGGCCCGCGAGGGGCTGGGCCCGGTGCTGCGGGTGATCGCGCTGCTGATCGCGCTCAACCTAGTCATGTACTGGGCGATGGATGGCAGCCTCGCCTGGGAGACCCATCTGGGCGGCTTCATCGCGGGATGGGTGGCTGGCTGGTGGATCCGCGAGCGCTGATGAGCAGGCTTAACCATCACGCCTTTTCGACATTATCCATTGCTAGGTTGCGTTTCTGCATGGCGTTACGTGTGTCGATGATCGGCAGGTTCATTTCGGCAAGCGCAGCGTAGTCGACGTTGTCGTGATCCGTCGCGATTAGGATAGCGTCCAGCTCGGCAGGATCTATGTTTTGGAACGCTGTCGACTTGTACCCAAGAAGCTCGGGATATTCGCGCATGCGAGGGATTTGGGGCACATGAGGGTCGTGAAACTGCACGCTCGCGCCTGCATCGCGCAGAAGCGACAGCAGCCTGACGGCCGGGCTTTCTCGCATGTCTGAGACGTTCTTTTTGTAGGCTATTCCGATGATCAGGATGCGTGCCTTGCTCAAACCGATTCCCAATCGGCGATCAATAACCTCGCGGAGCCTAGAGATGACGTAGTCTGGCATATTGGAATTGATCTCTCCTGCCAGTTCGATGAAGCGAGTGGAGAGGTGATACTCTCTGGCCTTCCAGGTCAGGTAGAACGGGTCAATTGGGATACAGTGTCCCCCCAACCCGGGCCCGGGATAGAAAGGCATGAAGCCGAACGGCTTGGTCGCAGCGCCGTCAATCACTTCCCAGACGTCGATATCCATGGCATCGAAGATGACCTTCAGTTCGTTCACAAGAGCGATGTTGACGGCTCTGAAGATGTTTTCGGTGATCTTGATGGCTTCAGCCGTGCGCGTCTTGGACACGGGCACCACATCGCGCACGACCTTGCGATAAAACGCTTCCATGAGCTGGCTGGCTTCGGGACCGTCCCCCGCAACGATTTTTGGAATCGTGTTGGTGTTATAGGTGATATTGCCCGGATCCTCGCGTTCGGGAGAGAAACCGATGAATATGTCGTCTCCCAATTTAAATCCGGATTGCGCTAGGATGGGCGTCAAGACCTCATCGGTTGTGCCTGGATAGGTAGTGGATTCCAATGCGACGAGTGAGCCTTGCTTGATATGCCGCGCAATCTCTTGGGTTGTCGAAATGACGTAGGAAAGATCCGGTTCACGGTGCGCCGTTAGGGGCGTGGGGACACATATGACAAATACGTCCATATCCGCAAGTTGGCTGAAATCGCTCGTCCAGGAAACGCGACCCGCCTTCCGCAGATCGGCAAGATCCTGATCCGCCACAGCGCCGATATAGCTGTGCCCTGCGTAGAGCTGATCGACTTTTTTGTCATCGATGTCGAACCCGGTGACATGCAATCCGCTGCGCGCCGTCGTGACCGCCAGAGGCAACCCTACATATCCAAGTCCAAGGATAGCTACCTTTGCAGTCAGCCCCTCAATTCTTGAGAGCAATTCATCGAAGGGTTTGTCAGCCACGCTTATTCATCTCCAGTATTGATGATTTTCTTGTTTCGTCGCTACTTATCGGTCATGCCTTAGCAGAACCAAGCAAAAAACTGCGTAGGCCATCCGTGAACTCTGTATCCGCAACAGCAGAGAGGCGCTGGAGCGGCGTGTTGGCAACACTTTCCACGGCCCTGTTCATCACATCCGAAAACTGATCTTCATCCTCTGCAACGAACAGACCAGGCCTCCTCGGGATGCTTTTGATTGTCGTATACTGATGGTCGTTGCGGGTCTCATTGAGGTGGCCACGTCTCGGCATGATTACGATCGGCTTTCCATGCGTGAAAGCCGTAAGAATAGTGCCCATCCCGGCATGGGACACGATAAGATCCGAGCGCTTGATTTGGTTTTCATATTGGGCAGGCGACATATGCGCAATCATGTCGAAATGTTCAGGAACATACGCGTCAGTGGGTGGAGAAATGACTTGGGCAATGATCTCGTGATCACGAGAGGCCTGGCTAGCCCATTCATCAACAGCCTTGGCTAGCCGGTCAAAAGGTTCGTGCGTGCCGATAGTCAGGAAGATCAAAGCACCGACCCCATATATTGAGGGCCATCTGCCTTCGCCAGATGTTCCCACTGCGTGAGCCACAAGTCGGCATGCCTGCCGATGCGCTGACCGGACATCGACAACTCTTCGGAATTGGCGACACTGTCGATCCAAACGGTCCGTGCGCCAAACAGGCGCCCGATCCTCATCGCGAAATACCCCGGGGCCGCGCCGGTCGACAGAACGACATCGGGGCGCTGTCTTGCAATAATGAATACTAAGCCGAGAAGCTGCTTGATCAGGCGCAGCTTCTGCCACCGGTTTGCTTCGACGACCGTGTAAAAGCCGGGCGTTGGCTCGCCGTCTTCCTTCGCATAATTGCGGACTGTTTCATAAAATTCCGGATCGGTCGTGACATAGGTCACCCGAAGCCCTTTCCAAGCCGGACGCAACCTCATCAGCTGAACCCAATGGCCCCCTGCCGAGGCAACAGCCATCACATGTGGTGTTTTGTTCATGTCACGCTCTTAGTATATTGAGCCGGGGGCGAAAAGTTCATTGAATGGTATGATATTGAAGCTGTTTTCTTCAGCGTAGGTGATGATTTTTTCCGTCAGATCGAGTATATACTCTTGATGGTCCTCTGGCGATGGGCCGCGGTGCGGACGATCAAAATCATGCATCAGGATGACACCGCCTCCCGCGATTTTCAGATCTTCTAAAATCTGGCCGGAGGGAAGACGATTCCAGCTATCCCGACTGTCATAGGTCCAGAACGCCATCCGCGTCCGGCGCATCAGGTTGTAGCCAAGTGTCAGCAGAGTGGATTTTCCAAAAGGTGGCCGGAACATATTGTTCTCGATCCCCAAGGCATCAAGCTGTTGCTGCCCTTTTCGGATATCCCGAGCCGCACGAAATGGGCCAGTTTTCCATGCATTCAGGTGGTCAAATGTATGATTGCCAATTTCATGTCCGTCATTGAGCAGACGGCGAATGGTTTCAGGATACCGCATTGCATTTTGGCCAATCACAAAAAAGGTAGCGCGGACCCTACGTCGCTTCAACAGTTCAGCGAGACGAAGCGTAAGACCCTCGCTCGGGCCGTCGTCATAGGTCAAAACGATAGCCCGGCAGGCGCGGGCCCGTTTTGCGAGCTCGCGGGTTGCCTGGCGCCGAAAGAGAATCGCTGTGCCGAACCAGGCGACTACCGCAAAAGCGGCCAGCGCCATACAAAACACTGCAAGAGTTGAGATAAACAGGGCATCTTCAGTCATTTGAGCGAGAGCCTGCTGCACGGCCTGCTGTTTTCGCCATCTTGTCCATCAGATCGCCAAGCGCGGCCTCGTAGCGTCCCAGCCGCTCCAGCCCCGTCTCCAGCGCCGCCTGCTGAGCCTGTGCCATGTCTGCACGACGCTCATAGGCCGCGAATATCCGCTCCTTGATGTCCTCGGCGCTCTGGGCGGTGCAATCCACGGTCTCGTCATAGCCAAGGGCGCCGAAAAGCCCCGCGAACTTGCGGCTATAGGCCATCGGCACCACCGGCACCCCCGAGGAGAAGGCCGCGATGCAGGCATGCATCCGCGCGCCCATGAAGAAATCCATGCCCGCGATATAGCTCTTGGCCTCGGAGGGAGAGGTGAAGGCCGGCGCGACGATGGCGCCGGGAAATTCCTCGGCCAGCTTTACGCTCGCCGCGTAATCATCCTCGAGCGCGCCGCGCTCCCACGAGATCACATGCGGCACGAGATGCAGCTCGCAGCCGTCGGCGTGATCGGTGAAATGCTGCGCAATGTCGCGCATCAGCTGCGGGTAGTCCATCTTCAGCCCGAACATGTTGTCGCGGGTATAGCCGCCGCTCATCAAAAGGCCCGAGACGTTGATCCCGACCTTCACCGGCCCGCTTTCCGTTCCTGCGGGCGGATCATAAGGCAGGCGCAGCGCCACGTCCGAGGCCTCGATGATGCCCCCGCTGATCCCCATCTCGCGCAGGCAGGCTGTCGAGAGCGCATCGCGCGTGGCGGTGATGGCGCATCGCCGGATGCTCTGGCGTGCAAGAAAGCCCGAGAGGCGATGCCGGAACGGCCCGAAGGTCTGCGGCGCCAGCACCAGCGGCCTGCCCGCCAGATGCGTGAGATACTTCATCAGGAACATCTGGGTCAGCCGGCGCTTGCCGTAGATATCTGCAAAACTGTCGCCCCCGCCGATATCGATCACCATATCGGCGCCGCGCACGGCCCGGAAGAAATCCCAAGGCTTGCGCAGCGGCCGCGCCGGCCGGATCTCGATATCGTCTCCGGTCACGTAAGGCGGGCGGGTGGCGATGCTGTCGATCACCTTGATCCTGACGGGAATGCCCCGCGCCTCGGCGATGCGGCGCAGGATAGCCACTTCGGATACGCTCAGCGCCCCCACCCCCATGTTGTCATTGCTGGCGGAGTGGAAAATCAGGGCGATCTCGAGCATTCACATATCCTGCGAAGAAGGGCGGAAAGGGGCGTCACCCCGGAGGTAGCACAGGCTGCGCAATCGGGTAAGACCCGCGCGCCTTACCTTTTCAGCCGTGCTTTCAAGGATCGGCGCAGCATCCCGAGAAAATTCCTGAGGTTGCGGCCCATGGGGTTCTGCCGGGCGGCGGCGCGCAGATGCAGGCCCTCGTAGCGCGGTATCGGCCGCCCGGTGAGGCGCAGCGCCATCAGCCGCGCCAAGAGCGCGCGACGCCGCTCGCGCTGGCCGGGCTGGATTGCGGCCAGCCCATCGACATCGAAGGGCTGGGTCTCGATCCGGCCAGCCTCCACCGCATCTGCAAGGAGGCGCGCGCCCAGTTCGGTGCGGCTAACAATCAGGCTGACGCCATCGGCCTCGTCGAAGACCGGATAACCCGCAGCATCGCTCTCCCAGGCATCAGCGCAGACGATATCGGCAGCCTTGCCGGTGCCGTCCGCGCAGATCTTACAGCGATGCTGGACATGTTTCGACAGGATCTTGCCCCAGCTGTCATGATAGCTCATCGAGCGCGCGCCGCCTGCCTTGAGCTGGGCGGTCGCGCGTCCGGGCCAGCCCTGCCCGCGATAGCGAAAGCGCGCGGTCGCGTCCTGATCGGTGCCGAGCGCCGCCAGGATGGCGCGCGCGCCATCCTCCGAAGGCACACCTGCGCAGAAGAAGGATAGCATGACGGGAAACGCCGCCGCAACCTCGGACCGGGCCGCGGCCAGTGCCCGCAGCGCGGCGATGTCGCAGGGCTTGCCCACCATGGCATGGCGCCGCCCCGACGCTATGAGATCCGCCAGCCCGGCCAGAGGCGCGGAGGGC
The DNA here is from genome assembly GCF_043355935.2 of Roseovarius roseus. Classification (NCBI taxonomy): domain Bacteria; kingdom Pseudomonadati; phylum Pseudomonadota; class Alphaproteobacteria; order Rhodobacterales; family Roseobacteraceae; genus Roseovarius; species Roseovarius roseus. The sequence goes on from NZ_JBHFPE020000028.1 coordinate 7,791, forward strand.
GCATAGCGTGACCCGGCGGCGGCCAGGATACCGTCTCGGTCGGTGCAGATCACCGTCCGGTTGGCAATGGGCGTGGCGGGATCTTCGGCGATCTGCACGATCGCCTCCACCTCGCCGCTGTCCAGAAGGTGCAGGAGCAGCCCCGAGAGCGCCCCGCCCGAGGCCCCGGCAAAGCGCAGCTCGGGATCCGTGGACCAGCCGGTCTGCATCTCGAGGTAAGGGCCCCAAAGCGTGTCATCGGTACGCGCCCCTGCCTCGACCCTCTGCCTCAACGCGGGGCAGAACCCGGCCAGCGCCTTCTCCTCGGCCTCGCCCAGCGGGGCGATTTGACGGGGCCGCAGGAAGCCGGGTGACGTCATTTGCATGCTCAATTTCTTCGGAAATAACCCAGCACATGCTCCGCAACCAGCGCACAGATCTCCCTGAGTAACGCGGTGCAGTGAGGTATTCATGACAGGTACAGCCCTTTCTGGACAATGTCTGGTGCGTCAAATTTTTGCATAGCGCGGAGCCCCCGGATATCGATCGCCCCCCGAAATCCTTGCTAACGGCTTGACCTTCAGTCGGCAAACAGGAAAAACCTCAATTGAGCAGCGTTATATAAAGTTGGTCTTGACCTTCAACCTGTCCCGCGACGCGTCTATAGTTAACTTTTGCCACTCCATGGCTACGTTGCTGCATAGTGTTAGAGCCTCGGTACGACAGCATTCTTCACGCGCAGGTAGTTTGTTTATACTACAGGCAACACTGCGCCCATTTTGATGTGAGATAGTTAATGAGCGCACAAAGCAGAGAATTTAGCAAAAATGAGGCGCTTTCAGATACTATTGGTGCCGTGCGGAAAAAAGGGCTTCCTTTGATAGCTGGGCTTTTTATTGTCAGCCTAGTTGTTCCATTATTTATAAATCTTGGCTCGGTCAGACTCCCAATTTATCGGATCGTTCTTCTAGCGCTTTTTGTGCCTGGGCTTTATCGGCTTTTCAGCGGTCAAGTTGGCCGCGTGCGTCTCCCAGATCTTTGTGTAGTCGCCATCTGTCTCTGGTCCAGCATCTCATTTGTTGTCAACCACGGGCTTGGGCCAATGGTCGAAACGATTGGGCTTGTTTGGATCGATACGCTCGGTGCATATCTCATCGGCCGCTGTTACATCCGCACTCCTGAAGCTTTCCATGCCACCGTCCGCCTTTTGTTCTGGCTTGCCGTAATACTACTCCCATTTGCCATATACGAAGCAATGAGCGGAGAGGCTATAATTATTAAACTGTTCTCAGAAATCGGTGCAACTTACCCTGATCACTGGATGGAAAAACGAATGAACCTAGACCGAGTACAAGGTCCATTCCCACATCCAATACACTTCGGAGTTTTTATACTCTCTCTCGTTGGAGTTTCCTACTACGTCTTGGGTTACAATCAGGCCTGGGTAAATCGCATTGCAAAAGCCTTCATTATTGCCTTGACAGGTGCGTTCTGCCTGTCATCTGGCCCGCTCGTCTCGCTGATGGCTCAAGCCAATATAATTGTTTGGGATGGCTTGATGAAGTCCTTTCGGCAGCGTTGGCACTTTCTTTTAGGGCTGTCAGTATTAGGCTTCATTATTGTCGATCTTATTTCCAACCGAACACCTTTTCATGTTCTTGCAAGTTATCTTTCGTTCAATGCCCAAACAGCTTACAGCCGAATTAATATATGGATTTGGGGCACCAAGAATATTTTTGACAATCCCCTTTTCGGTATTGGGTTCAATGATTGGGAGCGCCTATACTTTATGACGGATAGCGTCGATATGTTCTGGATTCTCCCTGCAATGCAGAATGGAATTCCCGTGTGGATACTTTGGTTTTTGTTGTTCTTTTCAATATTTCTTTCTGTAGCATATCGCCGCAACTTAAATGAAAAGTCAAATTGGTACCGCACCGGCTATCTTGTCACAATGTTTGGAATGTTCATGGTGGGTTGGACCGTCCATTTTTGGACACACACATACGTATTTTTTGTTTTCATGCTGGCGTCGGGCATTTGGTTCTGCGATCATGAAGAACGATCCGAAAGCCCGGAGCAGCGAGCTAAGCCGTCCAATGTTAACACTTTGCTGTATTCCCGCTTCGAACCCAAGAAAGCGCGCATTCTGGATCGACGCGACGGTTAGTTTAAAATTATCAGGTTAATGCAACGAGATGGTAATCTAGGTGAACATGCAATGATCCAAAACCGACTTTTGCTTCATGTTGGGTATCACAAAACGGGCACAACCTGGCTTCAAAATGTAGGTTTTAATCAAGCCCATGGATTCCACCAAGTGCTATCTCATGTTGAGGTATTTGACAAAATAGTCCAGCCTCACAGGTTATCATTTTCAGTAGATACGGCGAGAGAATTTCTTCAGAAGCGCTTAGCGTCAATGCCAAGTGACTGGACGCCAGTGATCTCATCCGAAATTATTTGCGGCAACCCATTCTATGGAGGTCGGGAAAGTTGTGAGTACTGTGATCGCCTTTACAAAATTTCGCCAAATGCAAAAATATTATTTACGATCCGAGAGCAACATAAGGCGCTTGTTTCAACCTATATGCAATATTTAGCTCGCGGCGGAACAGAAACGCCTTCCAGCTTCTTTCTCTCAAAGCCGTCACTGGGTTATTTTTCATTCTCAATTGATCATTTTAAATATGATCGCTTAATTAGCTACTATCAAGATCGCTTTGGAGTAGAAAACATTATGGTTGTCACGCAAGAAGACTTGGCAAAAGACCCCCTTAACACACTTACAGAAATTCTACGGTTTTCGGAAAGCGACCTCGAGTTGGGTCAATTGTTTGGACCACAACGATTTGGAATAAGTTTCCCTGAGATAATTTATCCAATATTGCGTCGAATAAATTATCTGAGATTTCAACCTGCCGGTCGGTCCGCAGTCATTAATTTGGGTCGCGCAGGAGATCTTTTATATGAATTTACCGGCGTTGCAGGGCATAGGTTAACTCAACTTGTGAGGCCTCCCCTTATTGTTCATAAATTTGTTAAAGACACATTCAGTGGCGAATTTTCCGAAAGCAATCAAAGGTTACAAAAACAATTGCATCACAATATAAATTTAGAGGGGTACGAGTTGTAATGTATATTTATGAGTTGGCTATGTTCGCCCACGTTGAATGATATCCCTCATCAGAAAAACAATGGCTGCGAAAGGGACGATTATATAAAGGCGTGACCATTGCCATTCTCCTAATTTGCTAGGGTTTTCAATAAGAAGATGGTTTCCAGCCGCCAAAAGTAGAAACGAGAACGCCAGAATGATGTAAACAACAACTGCACGGAGGGGTAGTCGAGATTGATACTTCAGGAACATTAACCCCACACCAAAGGCTGCCACCTCTCCTATTATCGCGATCCCGATCAGCATCAGAAAATCGGCGCCCTTCGCCGCCACTACCCAAGCAAGCGGTAGCATGGTAAGGCGGACGATATTTGCCAGCATAAGCTGGCGTGTCTTTCCTTGCGCTAATGCGATCAGTGAGATCCCCGTCCGAAAACCGTTGATCGCCTGCCATATCGCGAACCAAATTAGAACCGGGAGCACCGCCGTGTATTTGTCACCGAGTAGCAGATTAGTGACCGGGCCACCGATCAGTGCCACCATGAGAACGAGAAGGAGGCCCGCGACAAGAGCGGCTTTAATCACAGCGTGGGCAAGGTGGACGAAGCGAACAGGATCGTCCTGTGCTGACGAGAGACGTGGCAGAAAGAACATCGATAGGCTCTGCCTAATGATACCAATCGGCATTCTCGTGAGAGTGAGGCCAATGGAGAATATGGCGAGAATTTCAAGCCCGAGTTCACGTCCGACTATCACGCGGTCTCCTTCCATAACCGCAAACAGTAGTCCGTTATTGATCAGGAGCGGCCAGCCGAACGAGAACGTCCGGCCAATGATTGTGCGATCTAAGCTTAGGCGATACCGCCTTTCGGCAGTCACATGAGACGCCAAAGCCGAAAGACCCCACTGAATCAAGAGCGCGTACAGCATCACCCTGTAATCGCCGAAGAGCCATGCAAGAGGCCATACTGCCGCGACTGAAGCCGTTATCGGCAGCACTCGGTATATAAGAATAGGACGATAGAGTTTGCGCCGGGTCAGGCGATGAATGTCGAAATGTTCGAATCCCAAAAACAGAGGGACTAAGGCAAGGACCTGATATGCCCAAGCAAGATCAGGAACGCCAAAAAAAGTTGCAATTGGTTGGGCAAAGGCAAACAAGACCGCAGCTGCCAGGATACCCCGCAAGAGATGAAACCCTTGCAATCCCGCCTGCCAATTAGGATCGTCGCCCTCACGAGCCTGAACGATTAGCTTCTGCAGCCCAATAGTAGATGCCATCTCGACAAGCGCTGTACTAAGCGCGAAGGTGACTGCGATGCCATAGTCCTCGACACCAAGAATCCGCGCGACGAACAGCGTGCGCGCAAAACCCATAAGTGATGCGACAGCGTTGCCGGATAGGAGAAAAAAGACAGAACGGAGCACCAACGTCCTTCACATGTTCCGAATGGCCATGCAAGTTCGTATGTTACATGCATTAGGTAAGTCAATGCTCACCGTCACTTCACTATCCTGTAGTACTGAACGACTACCGGCTGGCGCCGGTAGGATCAGCGATGTGATTTTCCAGGTACTGAAGTACGATGTCTTCGGTGATGGCACCGTTGGTGGTTGAAAAATACCCCCTGCCCCAGAACCGGCAGCCCCAGTAGCGCTTTCGGATGGCTGGAAACTCCCGTTGCACCTTGTGGGACGAACGGCCCTTCATCTTGCGCACCAGATCGCTGATGGCAATCTTCGGCGGCACCGACACGAACATGTGGACGTGATCGCTCGACAGTACCCCGCGCAAGATGTCGACCTCGTTCTCGCGGCACACCTGGCGGCAGATGTCGCGCACCCGCAGGCGCAGCGGTCCGGTCAGCACTTTGTAGCGGTATTTCGTCGACCAGACGATGTGATAACGATGATAGAAGACGCAATGCTTGCCAGTCGAATATTGCATGATCTTATCCTCCCAAAATGAGCCTTTGCTCCGGCTGCGGCTCATTTTGGGAGGATAAGATCATAGGACGATTCTTCGCGCTGAAGCGATCCCGTCTGGAAGACGGGGGGTTTAGACCAAGGCGTGGATACTAAAACTCGAATAACACCTGGTTCCACACATAGAAACGTAAGTTCTGTTTGTGACGCAACGTTGTACCTTATCGAGTTGCTGCAATTAGGTGGTGGGTCATACGAATTTTCGGCTTGTAATGGTTGATTAGAGCCATAAATCAGAGCTATATTGTGGGTATAGGAACGGCAGAATTGGAGCTTTAGAGTTGAGTGATTTGGCTACTAACGACCTTACGGTGGAAATTATTTCTAATCCTGAGAGTAGCCCAGATCTCATAGGCTTCTGGAAGAATCAAGCGCAGCATGTCAATAGTGATCCAGATTTCTTTTTGACGGTAACTTCACTCCGTGAAAATATTATATCGCCTCTTATTTTTCTAGTCAGAATGAAGGGCGCTCCCGTCACTTCGCTGATTTGCCGTTTGGAAACTACGCGCCTGCCCGCCCGCGTTGCATATTTCACTTTAGTAAATTTTCCGATGCGGAGCATTACTATGACTTATGGCGGTTTTATCGGCAAGGATACAGCTGCTATTAGAAGTGCATTGCTCGGCGCTCTTCTGGGTGAGCTAAAACGTGGCGTAGCGGATATCGCCAAACTCAGCATGGTCAGATCGAACTCTTCTTTCATGAAGTCCATAGATTCGTTAAATCTTTCAACATGGCGCCTAAAATCATACTTGCCAAGTCAGCACTTTGTTTTTCAAGTGCCTAAGGCGCCAGAAGATATACTGACAGCAAAACCGTCAAAAACAAGAAGCAAAATAAGATACTACATACGGAAAGCTGAAAGAGGATTTCCTACACTTCGCATAAACCGAGTAACTGATTGCAATCATTTAAATGATCTAATGAACGATCTTGAAGATGTTGCATCGAAAACTTATCAACGAGGTCTTGGCGCAGGATTCTATAAAAACGAAGAGTGGCAAGAAATTTTAAGAATTGGCTTTTTAAATAATTGGATAGAAGTTTGGACGCTCTCAGTAGATTCTAAATGCATTTCGTTTATAATTGGGTTGAAGTACAAAGGGGTATACCTAATCTACGCGAAAGCATTTGATCCAGCGTATTCAAACGATCGTGTCGGCACGTATCTGCAAATTAAAGTCCTTGAGGACATAGCGCGGCAGGGTGAATGTGCCATTGTTGACTATGGGTTTGGTGACGCGGAATATAAAAGACAATTCTCAACAAACAGCTGGTCCGAAGCCGATGTCGTCATGGCAGCGGCTTCCTCCAAGAATTTTCTAGTTATGAACGCTGCAAGACTTTGCGACGCAAGCGATAAATTTCTTCGTTTACTATCGCATAATCTAGAAATAACTCGGCGCTTGAAAAAGCTACTACGGACTTATAAAGCGAATTCAACTAAAAAATCCGAAAAAGAGTGAGAATCTTAATGTCTTTGCACTTTGATTATAATGGGGGGGGGACGAAGAATCTTAATAATTGGTAAATGAAAGGGCATATCGGCGTCGATGACGGAAGAGGCATGGTGGAAAACCTCGAGGCGACGAATGAGAACGCTCAAACAGTTAGGTCAGGATCGATCTCGTAATTAGGCGATAGAGATCGGACGTATAAGGGCCATGTCAGGGGTTCATACTAAGTTGCATTTATCCAATGAGTAGCCTGATCTGAATGAACTAGTTATATTATTAATGCATTCTTGGCCTGAGCTCCATCCTGACGATTATCTTTGGTCCAAGAGGGTTTTGTCCCAATTAATAATCAGTTACGTTTTATTGCTATTACTGCTAGTGTGCTGGCGATAGGTAAATGCGAACTTAGCCGCATCTTCAGATATGGCTGACCGCACTGAGTTGGGAGGCGGCAATTGGCACAAACCAAGTAAACCAGCCCAAGCCTCGGGCCAAGCGCCCTTTGAAAATATTTTTCCTATACGTGCAGCAGATGCCATCAATGAAATTGGCAACGCTATCGGACGAACTCCACCAATAAAGCGTATCCGGTTTCGGTAGTTGAAATAGAGTGCTAAAGGCGAAGCCAAGCGTGTGACCGAGCCTGAGCCGATAGCAGTGCCTCCGTGATGGTGGACGAGAGCGTCCTCACAAAGCACCAGAGGTAAGTCACCACGACGCGAAGCCCATTCTACCTCCTCGAAATAAAGAAAGTAATCTTCGCGCATCAAACCGATAGTTTCGATGAGCTTCCGAGATACAACTAGGCTTGCTCCGGAAATAAAATCTAAGGTCGTCGGATCTGGACGAATAGCAATTTCCGGATTACTCCCCTGATTAACATTTCGGCAAATTCCCGTCCAGTATCCCACACGGCCACCATCGGATTGAATGAGCCCAGGAGTTTCGCGATACAAAATGCGAGATCCCATAAAACTAAACTGTTCGGTAGACCTCGCGCACTTCTTAAAAGCGCTTGCCGTTTCCACCTCCACCTCACAGTCAGGATTGAGTATCCAAAAAATATCACATTTTGGGTCTCGCATCTGCGATGTAAGTCCTTGGTTGACTGCCCCCGCAAAACCGCAATTCACGCTCAGTCGAAGAAGAGTGCAGTCAGCCTCTATTAGACTGTCTACTTTATTAGATCTTTCATCATAAGTAATTGACTTCGTGGAACTCCACTCTCGAATCTTATGAATGGTCGCATCCGTAGATGCATTATCGACAATCAAGATCTTGAGTATTTCATCTTTTGACTTAATTAGGCTCTCGAGACATGGCACAATCACATCAGAAGAATTGTAGGTGACGATGACGACCGCTAGCATGTATCAATTCCTATTATAGTCTAAGAGCGTTACAAAACTTTTACGACTAGTTTGGTTTCACTGTCTCTTTGGCGTATGTGACTTGTTTTTTATCAACGTAAATTTCTAAAAAATTATGTTTTCGGAGAAAGCATGACATTGGAATATTATCCACATCTACGTTAAATGCGACAGACTTACGGCTTAACTGAATTGCCCTATCGTTGTTCTTCTTAAGTAAATCTGAAGCGACCCCTCTACGGCGATCGCTTGGAAGAACAGCAAACAAATCAACAAATAATCGTGGATTCAGATTTGACGAATAGGCCTCGACTTCATGGTTTATTTTTCTTCTATATATATGCTTTTTTAGAAGGAGCAAAATCTTTCGTGGGGCTCTTAGGGACAGCAGAAGTTTTTTAGTGGTTGATAAATTATAATGACGCCTTGCGGATTTCCACTCCAGTTCGTCTATAATAATCAATGAAAATCCTCTGATTTCAGCTTGCGATTCGTATACCCAAACCTCACTTGAGCTAGATTGAATTACGAACTTCCATAGGCGATGAGCATCAGAATTCTTCCAACTCCAGTAAAGAGAGTGGGGAAAGCACATATCCGCAACCCTCATAAGACTTGGGATATCGTGCTCTCTAGCTTTCCGGATTAAATTCAAAGAAATTAGCCTTTTCCCCCTTAATACTAATTTTTACATCTCATGTTATAAACGTGCTATCTTCTGGAGGAACGTCGAAAAACGCAAAGTTGTTGCTAACTTGAAAATCATGGATTTCCCCTTCAAACCATCTATTCCACGGGGTTCCTAAGTTCCAGCCCCATTCGTGACCGCCAGCACCTACAAAATCGAAATCCGTGTCCCGCTCGTCTAGGACAAGTACATCATCCACGACAACCTGCAGGCGATCCTTTTCCGCATCTACCATAACAGTAGCTGTATGGCGGCTCCCATCATTCAGGCCAAGACCATCGACCAGGAAACCTTTGCTGAAATGGCTGTCAGCATTATTTGCGTGCACACGCAGACCGTCCCCTTCTAACGTCAGGCCGAACTTCATATGGTTCCAAACCAGAATATCACGGGAGCCGTTAACGTTCTTGTTGACGAAATCTACCGTGAAAGCCACTTCCTCGGAAGCTTCGAATTCTTCCAGCCGGCCGAGAGAGACGTAGTCTTTTTCCCCATCCAGAACGATCGCTAGGCCACTCTGTGTTTCGGCGACATAGGCATCGTCACGCAAGCGCTCTGTGTTTGAGGTCGTAATGCCTGCGATGTCGAGTTCATATCCACTGAGCGGCAAAGATTGAAGGGCGCCGGAGTCCTCTGGAGCAGGCGCGGTATCCTCGGGTTCAGTCGGATCAGGTGCAACTATTCCACCGCTCCCCTCAACAGGGCCTCCCTCGGGGGCTGTTTCGGCTTCTCCATCATAAGGCGCATTTGTTTCCGTCTTAGGCACCGGCACGGCCTCGCCATCGTAGAGCGGGAAATCGAAAGATTCCGCACTAAGAGTAAATGCGGACAACTCGCCTTCGAACTTCTGGTTGCCCCACGGATTACCAAATGTGAGATCCCGGGCATCCCCGCCAAGAGTACCGGATACCTTTTCACTCGCAACTACTTTGTCATCGATCACAATATCGGCAAATCCTGCGGTACCGTCAAAGCGGACGGTGATGTCGTGAACATTCCCATCTCTGATGTCGATTCCGCGGCTCGCTACGTTCACGCGTGAGCCATCATCAAGGAAAAGTGTCACCCCAAAATTGCCACTTCTGTCCACGAAAGTGCGGAAGCTCGTGTGAATATTGGAAACCTCGCCTGAACTTTCAGCGTTATCAGCCTTGAGAGACAGGGACATTTCAAACGCGTCCGTTCCGAAGAATCCTGCCAGTTCTGATCTCGAAACACTGGCCTTGATGCCGTCCCCCCCCAGCTTCAGGGCAGAGCCGTCTGCTGTTTTCGTGACATTGCTCTCGATACTGTCGAGAGGCGTTTGCTCACCATAGGCAACAGTTTCGAACTGTCCGGATTGCGCATCAAACTGCACGAGGCGGTCACCTGAGATTCCCGCGGTAAACCCTGCTTGTGTCGTGCTACCATCTTTGGCCACGACTGTGAGCGTCACGTCGTAATACCCTGGTTCCCCAAACGCATGCTTTACCACCATGCCCGTGGCACTGCTTCCGTCTTCAAACGTCCACAGAAACTCGGCATCGTCTTCCGAAACAAGGCCAAGCGGCCCTACCGTCAGGGAAGCATCAAAGATCAGATCGTGACTGGAGGATGCGTCCGAATGAACCTGAAACTGCGGCGTTAGACTATTGGGAGACCAATCGAATTGAGTGAGACTTGAGCCGATACCATCTGCCATATCACCAGGAACGGCACGAATATCGAACACGGATGCCGCGCTCGCGACGAACACCTCACCGGAGTAATTCGGTGCATGCGGGTCATGGGCCTGAACCATCAGGTTTTCGCCGATTATGATGTTGTGGCCGTCGATATTTTCCAAAGAAGAGCCGCGGATCCCGCTGAGGATGTTGTTCTCGATCACGACGTTTCTGGTGCCTTCATTGAGGCTGATCTGAGGCGCATCATGTTCAAAACCACTGCTCGGAAGGAGGCTGTTGTCACGGACAATGAGGCCGTCCACATTTTGCATCGTGATAGCCTGAGCATTACCGTTATAAATCAAGTTGTTTTCAATGACGACATTTCTGAAGCCAGGGCCATTATTATCGCCATACAAGAACCCAAGTATGGCGGTGCCCTCTCCCTGATCGAATATATTATTTGCGAAATAGTGATTCTCGCTGACAGGGGCGTCCGGACCACTGGTCCAGAAGTGAACAAAGTCACCGTGATCGCCAAGCCCTCCAAATTTCCAAGGGTTTGCATCGTGAAAGTAATTGTTTTCCATACTCAGATTAGAGACGTCTGAGCCACCGACGGAAACGGTACGAAAGTCATAGATTTCGTTCCCATTAAAGAGGACACCATCAACTTCTTTGAACCGCACACCAGATTCAAATTGCGAAATATCATTATTTTCGATCACTATATTCTGCGACCAATTGAACGCCATCGCACGTCCAATTACTTCCCCTTCAATACCTTGCGCCCCTTGGGTGCCCGGCTCCGCGTCGGCAGAAATGCCGGCCACGGCCGGTCCACCCTCGAAGCGAGAGTTGATAACGCTAATGTTTGATGACTTATCGGCTTTGAGAGCGCTATCCCAACCTACCGTCTCTTCATCAGGCGTAAAATCGAAGAAGAGATTGTCGAATGTGACATTAGATACTTCCCAAAGCTTCACTGTATTAAAAGTGGCCTGATTTTCAGCGTCCAGTGACGTTATAACGATATTTTCATCATAGTTCAGATTCCGCAGCGCTATGTCACCGTAGTCTCCCGGCGCAAGCTCAATGCGGTCGCCGCCGGTTGCTTCTTGGACAGCCTTGTAGAACTCTTCGGATGTTGTGGCGACGTGGATAATACCTGACATTTCAATATCCTCTGTTAGAGCAAGAAGCCGAATACTTCTTTCCAAAAGCCCTCTTAGAGAGTCCTCATGGCGCGATTATGATTCAATCGGGTCTGCTTTATGGCAAGCTGCCCAGTAGTGACCATGTTTTCTATCGAACGAGGTCCGGGTGAGCGGTGTTGCGCCTAACGAGTGAACTGAACTTCTGACCTGCCCCCCGAAACTTCCCTCACCTTGACGTAGAGTTTGCTCAACCCTCCGAAGGAGCAAACAGATGCGAAAGAGCCGTTTTAGCGAAGCCCAGATTATCGGGATGATCAAAGAGCAAGAAGCCGGGATGCCGACTGCTGAGGTGTGCCGTAAGCACGGTCTCAGCCAGGGCACGTTCTACAAGTTCAAATCCAGATATGGCGGCATGGAAGTGTCGGACGCGGCGAAGCTGCGCGCCGTCACGGACGAGAACGCCAAGCTTAAACGCCTGCTGGCTGATGCGATGCTGGACAACGTGATGCTGAAGGATTTGCTGGGAAAGAACTGACAACGCCGATTGAGCGGCGAGAGGCAGTGCTACGGGCGATGCGGGATCATAGTATCTCGCAACGCCGGGCCTGCCGTCTTGTCGGTGTTGATCCCAAAACCGTCCGGCGTGAACGCCCGCCCGACAATCCAGAAATCCGCGAGGAGATGAAAGCTGTCGCGCACAAACGCCGCCGGTTTGGCTATCGGCGGATTGGTGTGATGCTTGAGCGCAAAGGCATGATCATGAATCACAAGAAGCTGTATCGCCTCTATACGGACGAAAAACTGGGTGTGCGCCGACGACGGGGCCGGAAACGGGCACGTGGATCGCGGACACCGATGCCTGAAGCATCGAAGCCTGGTGAGCGTTGGTCTTTGGACTTCCTGTCCGACACCTTCGGCGCATCTCGCAAGTTCCGCATTCTGGCCGTGAATGATGATTGTTGCCGCGAAAACCACTGCCTGATGGCCGATACCAGCATCTCTGGTGCTCGGGTGGCGCGAGAGCTGGATGCGCTTGTGCGTATCTACGGAAAGCCCGCGAGCATTGTCAGTGATAACGTCCTATGTCGGGAACTTTTGGCTGTTTAGGTCAGCAGGTCATGGGGCATCCGGCGAACCGGATGCCCTGTAAT
>NZ_JBHFPE020000029.1:0-18203 GCF_043355935.2 Roseovarius roseus
GCAATTTGGGGGCTGCGCGCATGGCCATAACCTCTCACCAGCCCTACTTCCTGACGTGCTATGGCGCAGAGTTTATCAGCCGGGCGATCCTGAAGTGGGCAAACGAAAACGACGTCGACTGGCACTACATCGATCCCGGCAAGCCACAGCAGGATGCCTTCATCGAGTCATTCAACGGCAGTCTACGGGATGAGCTGCTGAATGAGGAGTTGTTCGACAGCCTGGACGACGCTCGAAGGAAACTGGCGCTCTGGCGATACGATTACAACAACGTCAGACCGCATTCATCTCTTGGGAACAAAGCACCCGCTGACGCGCGTCGAGCGCTTGAGCAATTTGAGGGCTCCGCGCCCGACGCGCTTGCCCAAAAGGAAACCGAGGAATATGAAATCAAAACCTGCAAACTCTCGTTATGAATGAGGGAGCATTGGGGGGCAGGTCACTTCCAGTGGCCGCTTATGCACGGGATTACACGTATCGCGATGCAGGTGTTTATGACCAAAGGCACGATGGCAGGGCGCTTGGCATATCTTGATCACCCCCTCTAACGCCGCATTTTGCGCAGTTTCTGTACAATCAGTTGCGGGCGCCGCGCTGCGCGTTCGAGTTGTTTCAGAAGGTCCCGTACTGCCCCCTGACTGTTGAAGGGGTAGGACAAGAGCTCCGGCCAATGCATGCGGATAATCCCTATCGTCAACAGGCTCTGGCGTTTCCATGCGTCGGGCAGACCAAGCATAAGCTTGATCGCCCGGGTCGCCCCCAGGGGGTTGTGGCGTACCAGAGATGGATCCGAGAACATCTGAGCCCCGCCCCATGGCCCTACACGCTGCTCAAGATAGGCGAGATCAAGCGTGATAAGAGAATCGACCTCCTGCAGGCCCTTCAGCCAGTCGTTTAGCCGGTCTTCCAGCTTTGGTTCGGCCGGAAGCCCCATCCGCCCGACAAGCATTTTTCCGGTCAGCAGAGTGTCTTGCCTGTCCACGCCATGCCAAAAAAAAGCGCGTCCGACCTCGCCGATTGCGCCGCCCACAAATACATGATCGTCTCTGAGTGGCGCAAGACTTGGATGCGTCAGCCTGTTTGGCCCGCCCATGCAATGCCCTCCCCGGCGCATGTAGCGCGCTACCGTTGCCTCATTCGCGACCATCTGCGGCAGCATGTGGTGGGTCAAGCCAAGGTCACCAGCGATGCGCCTTGAAAGCACCGTGTCATCGGCACGCGGAGTATCGCCTTCCAGCGTAACAAATTCGATAGAGTCGAGATATGGACGTGCACAGGCGAGCATCACACGTGTCTCATTCCCGGCTGTCAGGGCCTGTGCCACTTTCTTCGGTCCGTTCACCAAGGCTTCAAGTTGAATGCGAATGATCTGCGAAATCTCTTCCAAACTATCTTCGGGCGACTCGGTTCGCTCGACCTCTTCAAGAGGCCAGTAACGGGTCTGATCGAATGTCTTGAGGTCGAGGAAATGATTGGGCAACAACCGCTCAACTTTCTCATGAGCAGTCATTCCCCCAGGAAACCAGCCATCATTTTCGATATCGAGCGCTGCGTATAGGCCGTGCCTGAACTGCGCTTCGTACTCTTCATCCGACAGAATCGCATCAGCCGTCGACCCAGCCACACCTTTTCCTTTGGAATAGACGCAGGGAACTTGTGCTGCGCCATCGGGATACACCCTGATTGCACCCGCCACATCCAGCAAAAGAATAAACCTCCCGCCAAGTCGGTTCAGGATTGTCCTTGCCGTCTCGTCGACCCCAGACGACGTTCCAGCTTCCAACCGTAGCGGGCCAGAAACGATGCAGCGCTCGTCCAGATCAATGGGAAACCCTAGAAGCAGTCCAACCCGTAGGTCGGCATCGTCCAGAACATCGAAGGCTCCGATATCTGGATGTACGTTAACCACGGCTTTTTCCGCACCCTGATCTGTGGCCAATTTCATCGTGAACTGGCGGGGAGAAAGCGTGTGTTGGACGTTGATCTTTAGGGTCATGTCTTCCTCTCTGGAATCATGGTTTCAATCCAGAACGCAGCAGCTGTAATGGTCACGCCCTCTGCATCATTTCAATCGAATATCTTGAACTGCTTTTCCGGAACCGGGCCTATAGCTTATTAAATAGTTTTCTACGCTCCATGCCCTATCATCCTCCTCTCCTTGGCGCTCCAAAGGAGAAAGCCGCTACTCGCAGTCCTGCGCCCAATTAACAGCGCGCTCGCTTTGGTCAAGGCCTACTCCTTCACCACTGCCACCGCCCTGCCCACCGCGTGGCCCGAGCCGAGGTTCACGTTCAGCTCGACAAAGCTTTGGCCGACGCGGCGCAGGGTGTTGGCGAGGGAGGTGTTTGCGGCCGAGACGTCCTGTTCGGCCTCGATCAGATCGCGGACGGTGGCGCCGTCGCCGGCGACGAGCTGGCGGGTGAGGGTGACCACCTCGCGGTAGAGGCGCACGGTTTCTTCCGAGGCGCGCTGCGAGGCGAGGGCCGCCTTGTAGGAGGCGAGGGAGGTCTCGACGTCGCCGATCGCCTCGAGCACGGTCTGCTGCCATTCTGTATGGGCCTGTCGGACCAGCGACTGGCGCTGCTCCACCGAGGCGCGGCGGGCGGTGTTGGGCAGGACCGGCAAGGTGAGGGCCGGGCCGAAGAAATATTCGGGATTGTTCGCGCCCGAAAGGGAGGTGCTGGTGATCGTGCCGCTCAGCGACAGGCGCGGGTAGAGATCGGCGCGCGCACCCGCAACATCGCGGAACGCGGCGTAATAGCTGCGCTCGGCCACCCGGATATCGGGGCGGTTGCGCAGAAGATCGGCGGGGATGCCGACCTCGGGGGACATCGCCACGCGCGGCTGGCGCGCGCTGCCATCAAGGCTGATCTTCAGCGCGCCCGGCATCTTGCCCAGAAGGACCGCGATCTCGTTCTTGGCGGCTTCGATCGACGCGATGATCTGGGGGATCTCGGCCCGGGTCTCCGAGACGAGGGCGCGCGCCTTGACCACGTCGACCTCGATCGCGGCATTGCCCTCGCGCAGGCGTTGGACCAGGTCCAGCGTCTTGCGGCGCGAGGCCAGCTCGGTGTGGCGCAGCTGCAGGCTGGTCTGATGAAAGCGCAGATCGACATAGGTATTGGCCACATTCAGCATGAGCAGCAGGCAGGCGGCATCGACCTCGGCATCGGCCACCTCGATCCGGGCGCCGGCCGCGTCGATCTGGGCGCGGCGGCCGCCATAGATGTCGAGGATCCATTCGAAGCCGAGCGTTCCCGAGGCAGTCGTATCGGTCTGCCCGAGGCTGTTGCGCTCGCGCCCTGCCCTGACGCTGGGCGACAGGAGCGCCGCCTGCGGCACGCTGCGCTGGATCGCGGCCGCCTCGACCACCCGCTCCTTCGCGATGTCGAGATCGAGATTGCCGGCCAGCGCCGCCTCGATGAGGGTGTTCAGGGTGGGATCGTCAAAAGCCTTCCACCAGCCGGTATTGCTGAGCAGGACGGGGGCGCTTTTCTGGGCGGATTTGTAGCCGGGCAGGAAGGAAAAGACAGGGGCCTTGTAGGGCTCATCCGAACAGCCCGCCACGAAGGACAGGCCCGCCAGAACACAAATAGCGCGTGGCGCGCGGCGCCAGCTTGCGTACGTCATGAAAATATCCTGCCTCGTCCGGCCCGCGCTCCGGTTTTGGCACCGGTTGTCTTCGGGTCGATCACTCGACAGGCAGGATGAGCCCAAACCGGCTGCAAAACAAGGTTTCTTGCATGATGGGCCGCCCGCTGTGCCATCGGCGCATCACCTGCGCCCCGGGCCGGGGTCACGCCGGGGCCACGCATGGCCCCTCGTTCGGCCCGGTTCAGTCGTCGCGGAAGGCGCGGCGCAGCTGATCGTTCAGCGGGCGGGTGAGGTAGCTCAGCACGGTGCGGTCGCCGGTCTGAAGGAAGGCCTCTATCGGCATGCCCGGCAGGATCTCGTGCCCCTCAAGCCGCGCGAGTTCCTCGGCGGGAATGGCCAGCGTCACGCGGTAGAAGCTCTGCCCGGTCTTGGGATCGGTCACGCTGCTGGGCGAGATGGTCGAGACGGCGCCGAAGATTTCCGGCGCGCTGCGCGTGCTGAAGGCCGAGAAGACGATCTTGGCGCGCTGCCCCTCGGCAACCTGGTCGATCGCGTCGGGTGCCACCCGGACCTCGAAATCGAGACCTTCGGAGATCGGGATGATCTGCAGGATCGTCTCGCCCGGCGGCACCACGCCCCCGGTGTTGAAGACCTGCATCTCATGCACCACGCCGTCCACCGGCGACTGGATCTCGATCCGCTCGAGCTGCTTCTGGGCGGTGACGATCTGCAAGACCAGCTCCTCGCCCTTCATCGCGGCCGCGCGCAGATCGGTGACCACCTGTTCCTTGAACTGGCGGTCCGATTGCAGGATCTCCAGCTCGGTGTCGCGGACCGAGTTCCGGATCCGCGCCATTTCCGAATGGTGGCCCGCGATCTCTCCCAAAAGCTGCGAGCGCGAGCGTTGCAGCTCGAGCATCTGGCCCTCGCGCACCAGCCCGTCGGCATGCAGCGCGGTGACATCGGCCAGCTCCTGCTCGACGAAGCTCAGCTGCTCGTTCTTGGCCTGCACCAGGCCCTCGACGCCCGTAAGCTGGTTGCCGAATTGCGCGATCTTCTCGCGCAGCTGTTCCTTGCGGCCCTTCATCACCTCGTCGCGGGCCTCGAAGATCTCCCTCTGCGCGGCATTGATGCCATTCAGCGGCAGGCCATCGAGGAATTCGGTGTCGTAATCGAAAGTCAGGGGCGTGCCGGTGACCTGCTCGGCCCGCAGGCGGCTGATCTCGGCGCGGGTCTCGGCCAGGCGGCCGCGATACATTTCCAGATTGATGCGCAGCAATGTCGGGTCGAGCCGCAGAAGGACATCGCCCGCCGCCACCCGGTCGCCATCGGCGACGCGGATCTCGTCGATGATGCCGCCATCGAGGCTCTGCACGATCTTGGGCTTGCCGCGCACCACCGCCGAGCCGGAAGCGATGACAGCCCCGCTGATCGGCGTGGTATAGGCCCAGCCGAAGATCATCGCCATGAGGACTAGACCAGCCAACATGCCGCTACGGCCCGCGCGGGAGATGTCGGTCTTCAGACCCGGTGTGGAAAATGCTTCTGCTGACATCTCAGTCTCCTTTTATCCGGACACGACAGAGACCGGGCGAGGCGCAGTACCCAAGACCTGATCCTTTTCGCCAAACCGCGCAGCACGTCCCTTGTGCAGCAGCAGCACCTTGTTGACCGCCGCGATGGCGCTTGGTCGGTGCGCCATGACCACCACGATACTGCCCCGCGCGCGCATGGTGCGAATGGCTTCGGCAAGCGCGTCATCGCCATCCGCGTCGAGATTTGAATTGGGCTCGTCCAGCACGATCAGGTGCGGGGCGCCAAAGACGGCCCGCGCAAGGCCCAAGCGCTGGATCTGGCCGCCCGAAAGCGGACAGTTCGTCTGATCCATATGGGTGGCATAGCCGTCCGGCAGGGCCAGGATCATCTCATGCACCCCTGCGATGCGGGCTGCCTCGATCACGTCGCCATCCTTTGCTTCCGGATCAAAACGCGCGATGTTCTGGCCGACGCTGCCCGGCAGCATATGCAGGCTTTGCGGCAGGTATCCGATATGCCGCCCAAGGGTTTCGGGCGTCCATTGATCAAGCGTGGCCCCATCCAGCCGGATCTCGCCCGCATCGGGCGTCCAAGCACCGACCAGAAGCCGCGCGAGAGTGGATTTTCCCGCAGCGCTATTGCCCACCACACCCAGCCCATCGCCGGCAGACAATTCAAAACCGACCCGCTCCAGAATGCGCGTCCGGTCGGCGCTGCTTACGGCGCCGGCCGGGGCCAGCTTGGTCAGAGCGGTGACGCTCAGATCGCCCACCGGGGCCGGCAATTCGATGCGGGGTTTTTCGGCGGCCAGGCTGCCGAAGATCTCACGCAGGCGGCTATGCGCTTCGCGGGCGCGCCCGATCGCGCGCCATTGGCCGATCACCTGATCTACCGGTGCCAGTGCCCGACCTGCGATGATGGAAGTGGCGATGATCATCCCGGGGGTGATTTCCTGCCGCAAGGCCAGAAAGGCCCCCATCGTCAACAGCGCCGATTGAAGCAGGAGTCGGAAGGACTTGGAAAAGGAGGCAAACCCCTCGGACCGGTCGCTGCCCACCTGCGCGGCCGCGAGCGCGCTGTCATGCACGGTTCGCCAGCGGGTCACAAGACGGTCGCGCATGCCAAGCGCATGAAGGGTCTCGGCATCCGTGCGGGCCTTGTCGACGAGGCTGCGCTCGGCCCCCTCCAAGGACATGGCTCGGCTGATCGAGGCATGCGCCATATATTGGTTGAGCAGCGCCGCGACGGTCACGATGCCGGCCCCGGCCAGCGTCAGATATCCCAGCCAGGGGTGGATCAGAAAGACCAGCGCCAGAAAGAGTGGCATCCATGGCAGATCGAAAATCCCGGTGATGGCCGGGCTGCCCAGAAACCCGCGCACGAGCTCGAGGTCGCGCACCGGCTGCGCGCCCGGATCGATCCGGGGTCGCCCGCTGGAGGTCCCTGCTCTCAGGGCAATGCGGAACGCCTCATCGCCCACCCGCGCATCCAGCCGCAAAGCCGCACGCGACAGCAGGCGTGCGCGCAGAAAATCATAAATCCCCAGAAAGCCGTAGAGTAGGACGACCGCGGCAAAAAGCCCGACAAGCGTGGCGACCGATCCTGAGGACAACACCCGGTCATAGACCTGCAGCATGTAGATCGGCCCCGTCAGCATCAGGAGATTGATGATGGCGCTGAAAAATCCCACCAGAAGGAATGTTCCACGCAGCCCCCGCAAGGTCCCCAGATAGGAATTTCCGGACTTGTCCTTATCCCGCATGCCGCCCCACCATTTTCTGTCCCGTCTCTGACTACGCCATCGCACAAGAGACAATCTTGTCGCTTTTCAGCCATTGTTTACTGGTTTTCCATGGGGTCGTGGCGAATTTGTGGCACCAACGCGGTTTTACGCCGGTTTTCGCGTAAAGACCTTGGGCGTGCCGTCAACCGACAGCAGGCTCTGGTAGGGGCATTGCCCACCTCGCGTCGCCTCAACACACCTTGCAATAATGGCCAACGGGGAAAAAGGGCACTCAGAATGCGATCCAAGCCCCTTACTAGTTGTGTTGCAGAGTGCGCGCATCCGCTTGCTCCTACGTATCAAGGTATACGTCCGGTTTCGGCACTCTGACGGTGTGTTAGAGTGCCTGCTAGATGTTCACCATCGAAAGTGGGCATCTTGAGGTTTGGGATGGCGAGTAAGAAAGGCCAGAATAAGCGATTCTGCTCGGGTGATGAGAGGCGGTCGATCTCTGCGGAGGCGCGGGTACCTGAATCACGCGGTGGGGGCATTCCAGCAGGCCTTGATGGCCTTACACTCCAAGGCTTCTTGAAACCAGTTGGCGTCACTGCCAGGATCTCCAAGAAGCAACTCTCCCCATGGCTGGTTGCTCAGCAAAGCTGCCGGCCGGTGTAATCGCCAACCTGGCCGGCACATGATATCCGCGCTTTCTCAAACGGAGGTGGAAACCAGCATTTTGACGTTTGAAGAACCTTCACGGTTTTCCATCCGCGCTGTCGCAGCTTTCACCGCCCTTCTGAAATTCAGCTTTGGCGTCGCGGTCAGCGATAGTGGCGTGCCGATGACAACTTCGGGTTTGAGTTCGAAATTCTTTATTACGCAAAGTGAGCGGTGAGACAGTTGATCGGCGAGTGCTTGCTCTTTGGTTGGCAGATTGAACTTTTTCCCGCACTGACTAGCGTAGAGGAAGACACCGTTACCTGCATGCGCGATAAACGCTTCGTTATCGCCAAGCACCTCAATGGCGGAGTTACCAACAAGCTCAAGAAAACTCAGGAATTCGGTAGCTGTTGTTTTCTCAAAGATGTCACTGATCTGACGCACCTTGATTGCAATCAGGTCAATTTCGCAACCATCACTCACACTGGCTTGCTCTAGGTAGTTGTGCAGGGTTGAGAGCGAAATCAGGCTCTCTCTCTCAACACTCTCTGGCGGCGCATCTGCCCCTCGCCATAACTGTCCTTTAGCTTCAGCGATCCTGTTGTGCGCGCTGCGATCTCGGCTGGTCTGGATTGCTGTATAACTATCAATAGCCGCCTGCCGTTCCTGCACAAGCTTTTCGGCCACCTTGATCCGACTCAACACTTCAAAAAATTCAAACGGTTTGGTTATGTAGTCTGTCGCGCCATTTGAGAAAGCCTGCTTGATCGACGCATGATCGCTGCGCTTGGTAATCATCAGAATCGGCGCATTCCTGTAGCGGGGGAGCTTCCGGATTTCACCACATAGCTTGATGCCATCAATCTCCGGCATCTCAACATCCAGCAGAATGCAGTCATAGGGAATGGCTGTGCCCTCTAGCGTTTTGATCACTTCAGTCGGCGAGGACATGAAGGTTACGTACTCGTAACCGCCCTGCATCAGGCATTCCCGCAGGAGGTTCAGCGCAATACCATCATCATCAACTGCCAAGATCTTCATGGTTTCACTTCTCCGCTTATCCGCCTGTGAGTGTTTGGGCCGGCCGCATGGACCAGTCGACCCTCCACGAATCTTTTCATTCACAGCCTTCTACAGAGAGACTTTGTTCAAAATATGAAACGTGCTCTGAAGGTCGGCGCTAAAATAACTTCAAAGGCATCTTGATCCAACTGAGGGAGCGCGACCAAAGATGACCGCATTATGACCTTGAAAACCCGCTTGGCATAAGAGGATTATCTTAATCCTTGTAATAACAGCATCTTATGAAGATTTCTGCTAAAGCGAGATGTTTTAAGATTGCCCCAAAACGGCCACCTTCGACACATATATGGCCTATAGATGACCATGCATGTTCACTACCAACTCCGGAGACTGCCGATGCGCATTCTTTTGGTCGATGATGACCCAATTGTACGAGACTTGCTTTCTGCAAGCCTGGCCCGAGAAGGGTTTACAGATGTGACCCTTGCGCATTCTGGCGCGCACGCCCTTGAGCTAATCGGTGATCAGGAAACGCCTTTTGACTGCTACCTTCTGGATATCATGATGGAGCAGATGGATGGGATCGAGCTTTGCCGCGAGATAAGACAAAAGCCCGAATACAGAGCTGCACCCATCATCATGATCACGTCCGGGCAAGCGAGCGACTTCATGGAGCGCGCCTTTGAGGCCGGTGCTACGGATTTCTTGATGAAGCCCTTGAATCATATCGAGGTTGCAGGTCGTCTGAGGACAGCCATGCTCCTCGTTGAGGCAACGAAGCAGAAGCAGAAGGGCCGAGAAGCTCTGCGTACAGTCATTTCACATGCCACCGATTTCAGTCTTGTCGACCCATCCGCTCGCATCCGATTTTCTGACATCAGCGGGATGTTGGATTACTTCGAACTTGAAAACCGATTTCTGCGCTTGAAGGATGGACAGTATCAAATCAACTTGTGCCGGCTTCAGATTGGCGAGATGGCGCATCTTGCCGAAACGGCTGAATCACCTAACGCAATACAACTTGTATACTCGATAAGTGCCAAAATCGGCGAAATTATTTCTGATCAACGTCATTGGTTCGCATATATTGGCGCTGGACGGTTTGTATGCTGCGTCATCGGCAGGCCCTCTCCTACGTCGCCTCCCCTACAAGGTCTCCTTGAGGACGCCGCCTATATGGCGCTTCACGACTTGGGAAACGAAAAGCGTTCAGGTCTTTCGGTCAATATTAAACCGCTCACCGAGAAACGCATTATCTCCCGGCAATTGGCTCTGAAGCTGATCAGAAGAGAATATAATCTACTTTCTATGTCCATTGCGGCAAAGCTGCCGGAAGTTGATACAATTGAAGAGAGGATCTTCTCCCAGATAGACAAAGTTGGAAATAGATAAGGATAGGGGCTTGGAGTTTATCAGTAGCCTCACTGCAGACGATAATCGGATGCATTTTTTGGGTTGACGACGTTCATCAGGGCCGCTTGCGTCTTGTCTCCATCGATTGTCATCGCTGGCCCGATTGGAGTGGCGCTCATCCCGATACGCTTCATCCATCTGCTGAAAACTGCCGGTACAATGCCGATAATTGCACGCGCACCCAATTCTCGGGCCGAAGCGGCCATCTGCTCCAGAAGTATTGTCTGGATGATCAATCGTCGTTTGGAGGATACATCATGGGCCACAAAAAGACGGGTCGCTTCCCAGACGTCTTCCCGCACAGGCGCCTCAAGAAAAAGCACGTCCTGTGGAATATTTTCAAGAAGCCCGCGCTGAGCATCGCGTAACATGTAAGAGTATTGTCCGCATTTTGCAGTCGTAGGTGTCAGACGCATTCCGGCCAAGACCCGACCGTACTCATGTATCACGACCCACCTGGCCTCCGGAGTATCGTATTGATCGAACTCCATTCCGTCGCTTTGCGGAAGGTCCCACCCCTTCTGATCAATGAAGACCTTTCGCCGGGCGCGGAGATAATTGATGCAAAGCCGTCCGTGGCGATGCATGTTGCCGAACCCCAGAGTAGTCCCCTGGACCTCAGCGGTTAATTCGGGCGCGACCCGAGAGAATTGGTTTTCCTTGTGCTCTAACTCAATCGGCGCAGCGCTCGCGGCTACTACCCCTTGTGGCGCAATCTCTGGAAAAACTTCTCGCGCCACATATCCTTGTATCTTACCTCTAAAGGCGTTCATTCCACACTGCTCTCAAAGTTGCCTCGCCCCCAAAAAGCACAAGCAGCGCATGCGCGCCATGGTTTTGACACATTTCGGCGAATGTGATGAAAATAGGCAACAATTCGCCACTTTTTTGCTTTCGTTCACATGTATGTTAGAGCATATGGGGTTAGAATTATTGATCTGCGCTGAGGTCAACTCGCCCCATAACATCAACAGTTGGGTAACAGATGAAGCTCAGATCCTTCTACCGCGTGAACTTTCACAACCCAAAGAACTTGTTTCTGCTCAATGCGAAAATGAGGGATTATGCGCACGCCGGGATCGCACTTTTCCCACAGCGCGTTATCATCTACTGTGCCGCGTTTTTACTTGAAGGGTTCTACTATAGCTGGAAGCTTGCGGCACTGTCTCTATCGATTCTGGTTGTGTCAGAGCTATTCGATTACCTAACCTTCAAGAGTATATTGAATCTCAAGTCTCGCAACATCTCCGGGACCAAGGCCTGCATGAAGATGTTGGTGGCAGGCACGACCCTGAGCGCCCTGAACATTGCCGGTTTTGCGGTTTCCATTGCATTGCTGCAGGGCCACACAACGCATTTCATGTCGCTCTTTTTCCTAATAGCAGCTGCACTTTTTGCGACAATGAACAACAATCAAATAACATCAATCCTTCATCTGAGGTTGCTGATCTACCTGGCCGCATTTCTTTTCATTCCTATATACGATATCCTTGCAATCAACGCACCGCTCAGCTCCGAGCTTTGGGTCCAGCTTTTTGCCTGCATCTTCGCTATGTTCTTCATCTCAGATGCCTCTCGCGTATCGAGCGGCCTTTACCAAAAAACACTTCTCCAGATGATGGCTATCAAGCGGGAGCATCAGAAAACTAAAGCAGCTTATACCGCCAAGGCCGAGTTTCTTGCTACGGTCAGTCACGAATTGCGAACGCCGCTCACTTCCATCAAGGGAACGCTCGACCTCCTCGCATTTGGGGCTTATGGCGAAATGCCTGATCGCATGGCCAATGCAATTACGATCGCTCAGAGAAACTCAAAGCGCCTCGCGGCCCTGATAAACGATTTGCTCGACCTTCAGAAGATGGAAGCAGGCCAAATGCAGTTCCATTTCGAGAAGGTCCATCTGGCACCTTTTATTACGCAGGCCGTAGCTACCCACGAGCCTTTCGCAGCACAACTGGATGTAAGCTTGAAGCTCGAGCATGTGCCGAACGATATGTATGTGACTGCTGACCCCGATAGGCTTGATCAGGTCTTGGCGAACATCTTATCCAATGCTGCCAAGTTCTCTGATTCAGGAGAGACTGTAAAAATCCAAGTTCAAGGCAACGGCACCACTGTCAGGATTGCCGTAGTAGACCGTGGAATTGGCCTGGATGAAAGCGATCGCCAGAAGGTGTTCGAGGAATTCAGTCAGCTCGACTCCTCTGATCAAAGGAAGATTGGGGGGACCGGTCTGGGGATGAACATCTCCAAACGCATCATCGAGGCCCATGAAGGCACGCTTGACTACTACAAAAACGAAGACAAAGGCACGACATTCTACATCGACCTTGCTCTAGTCAAAGATTGTGTCAGTCAAGATACCCCGGAAATCCTGATGGATAGCAGCACCATCAAGTTACGCGCCTGACCCCCCCCCGAAAGCATTGCCGCTTTGAGGTTAAAATGTGGCGAGGAAAGTGTCACTCGGAGCTATTAACCATCAATTTTTACAACCTCTACAATATGTTATCTAAAATCAACTCACCCCTAGGCTGCAAGCCTAAGTCATAAAGTCTCTCATAGAAGCCACAGTCACGCCCATATGTTCAAGCAAACTTGCTGTATGCCCAACCTATAGGAACGAGCTGTGGGCGCTTGAGTAGTAAGGGGAAATTACAATGAAAATCCTTGCCGTAGATGACGATCCAATCATCTTGGAGCTGCTCACGGAGGTTTTGCGGGCCGCTGGCTTCACCAATTTGAGCGTTTGTAGTTCTGCCAGCAAGGCGCTTGATCTGTTAGATCACACAGATGTGCCATTTGACTGCTTTCTTTTGGATATTCAGATGCCTGAGATGGATGGCATCCAATTGACATCCGCCATCCGAAAGCGCCCGCCTTATACGAAAACGCCGATACTCATGATAACCGCAATGTCGGATCGAACCTATATCGACGGCGCGTTTGCCGCGGGGGCCAGCGACTACATCACAAAACCGTTCGAAATCGGTGAGGTTCATGCGCGGCTACGTTTGATAGAAGAGCTTGTCGTAAAACGGAAGCAGCAGGAAGATCGCAATCCCGTCTCTGTGCCGCGAGCTTCGACCTCAATGGTGGGCCCAGAGGATCTGGCCAAGCGTTTGACGCCCGTGGATGTAGATGGCGTCATTGATTATGTAGCTCTTGAAAACTACCTTCTTCAAGTTTCGCGCGTGTCGCTTTTTGGCATGCAGGCTTTCGGCATTGTCGTCCCGGATATGGGCCGTACATTCCTATCGAGTAGTCTGTATGAGTATGAGTCCACAGTGTCAGATTTGGCAGAGGCGATCTCCGAGAGCCTGAAGCCACGTGATTTTTTTGTCGCACACGCTGGCGCGGGTGAATTCATAGTCGTCTTGAAGGAGGGTGGAGCGCTGGACCCTGCAGAATATGAGATACATCTGCGTTCCACATTGAATGCAATGGACCTACACTTTTGCGATGGGCGCCCAGTATCGCTGCGTCCTGTAGTAGGTCATGCCCGCTCTTTGCAGATGAAACCATCAAGGGGAATTACGAATACACTTGTTCATGCGCTCTCCGATGCAGAAAAGACAGCAGAGCGCCCCCGAGACGATCTTTCCAGCAACACAAGTTCCTGGAAACGGCTTCTGGGGTGGTAACTCGAGTTTTTTTCGAAATAATGCCCTGATGAGCACTGATCCATTATCAAGCGGACTGGAGAGAGTTCGTCAGCGTTTTCTCGAAACGCTGCGCGATAGGTTTAATCGAGTCGTTCGATTGAGAGCAAAGGTAGCAGAAGAGGTCGATGTCCAAGACTCACTGTGCGAGATTGGGAAAATATGTCACAAAATTGCAGGAACAGCAGCGACACTCGGGTTTCCGGATCTTGGCTCCAATGCAGCAGAGATCGATGATCTTATCATGTCTAACCAAGATGAACTAAAAAACCCCGACCCATATCTCTTGATGAAGATAGATGAGTTTGTCACGGCGACACGCGACACTATTTGAAATCACCACCTGTGTGCACGCAGCTGAAAATCCAATGCCATCCTTGACGCTAGAGATTATCCTACCTAATAGCATTTTCAGAATGCGTTAATTTTGAAACGCTCACTCGATACCCTGCTGCGACTCGCTCTTTGATCCTAGAGTGACTCGTAGGTCTGGTAGTGGGGCAGCATACCGGAGACACCAAAATGAAAGTAACCTGTTTCACCATTGGAGTTAGCCTGTCGTTGGCCGCGAACACGGCGATCGCTGGCAATCTGGATCGGACAAAGACACCAATCGACATTGTGTTTGAGGAAGGCAACTACGCCGAGTTATCTTTCGGCTATATAGATCCAAGCGTTACCGGCCAAGATGCTGCTGGCAACGCGACTGGTGATGTCGGAAACGGTTTTTGGTTAACCTCAGCTGCAGTCAAATTGCAATTCAGAAAGAATTTCTCAGTTTCAGCTATTTACGATCAACCGTACGGCGTTGACAACGTATATGGTGGAGATCCTTCCACAACTCTAATCGGTGGAACCGTTGCCCAAGCCGAAACCGATGCATTAACCCTGTTGCTGGCATATCGTCCCACGGACGCGATCACACTGTTCGGCGGCCCACGTATAGTTGGCGCACAGGGAAGAGTCACATTGTCGGGTCTCGCTTACGGCCCCCTCAATGGCTACAATGTTCGCTTCTCGAATGACAAAGGTGCCGGCTATGTGGTCGGAGCGGCTTATGAAATTCCTGAGATAGCCTTTAGGTCTGTCTTGACCTATCACTCTGCAGTTGACGTGGACATGCGAGCAACCGAGACTTTTCCTGGTGCTGCTCCCGTGGTGACTGGCTCCACAAGATCCACACTACCGCAATCCTTGAAACTGCAGATCCAATCAGGGATTGCCGCAAATACACTTGCATTCGGAAGCATCCGCTGGGCTGAATGGAGCGCCTTCTCACTCGATCCACCCAGCCCCGCGCCGGAACTCGCGGTGATGGATGATGCCTGGACCTATGAACTCGGGGTAGGGTATCAGTTTACTGATAAGTTTGCAGCTAGCCTCACATACAGCTACGAGCACGAGGAGGGCGACGACCTAGTTTCTCCGTTGGGGCCGACCAGAGGATATCAAAGCGTCTCCATAGGCGGAAAATATCAAATTTCAGACGCAGTGAATGTGTCAAGCGGTATCCAGTATCTTTGGATCGGAGATGCCTTACTGGAAACCAGTCCGGCAAATATCCTCCGCGGAACTTTCAGGGACAATGACGCTTTGGCATTCGGCTTAAAGGTTGGTGTCAGCTTCTAGGCAACGCGCGCGCCCGCTTCATCTTGGCTGGTTCCGTCCAGTTCATTGCAACCCGGGCTGTTGCCGGCGCTCGGAAAGCCATTCAACAGAACATGATCGCGTTGGAACTCCCCCTACCACTGCTGCGGCACTGCCGCATGCGCGACCTGCGCCAATACAATGGGCATATCAACCCAAAGGGCTCTGGTCCCGGGGGGATGAAAGTTCAGTGGTAGGCCACGGGTCGTCTAAATTTTTGAAATAAGCGCGTGCCTTCTCCGAAAGCCCGTATCTTTCAATATAATCAGCTAGCACCTCCCATTGCTCATGAAGTAGTGTTCGTGACTGCGTCTCGTCGCTTTCTATACAAGCCATCAATACCTCCAAGTTTCCCCCTACTAGAGTGCCATACAGAATATTAACATGGGGTTAACATGGAGTGACCCATAGTGGGTTCGCAAGCCTTCGGGAGCTATGCTTGATTTTGGGTGACGCGGCCTGATCAAGCGGCGCGGTTTGCAGTGTCGTTTGCAGCGACACCGTCGGTGGATGTGACGCCTTCGATGAAAAAGGCGGCCTGAACAAGCTTGAAGACCATGAGCTTCGCCGTCTGACCTGCCCCCCGAGGCCCCTCATTCACAACGAGAGTCTGCTGGTTTGGTTTTCATAATCTTCGGTTTCGGTTCGGGCAAGCGCGTCGGGCGCGGGGCCCTCAAATTGCTCAAGCGTCCGGCGCGCTTCTGCGGGTGATTTGTTGCCGAGCGGGTTGTGTCTCGAATCTGGTGGAAATTCTCCGGCGGCGTTCTCCGAGGCTCATCCCGCCGCTACCGCGGCCGACTTTCGCACCGCCGTTCTCACTGCAGCCGCCAGGAAGAAGGTAAGCGCTCCATTAATATCGCAGCTTAGGCGGCATGATTGTCTATTGCCCGGGGGTGTTTCTTGAGCCTAGCTTCTCGCTGCGGGCAGCTCTTCACAAGCGGATCCAGTCCCACGCACAAAAAAAGCCCCGTCCACACAATGTAGTCGGGGCAGGTATTTGGAAGGTCATGGTAGAACTTACTCGATAGCAGTAGGAATCTCGCATCGCAACCCCAGCCTTCAGTGGCCCGTGCTCTGGTTTGCTAACCTGCAAGCGCCGATGCTCTCAGTATAGACCGCACCGTATGGCTGCGGCCAAAAACAGTCTGTTGCTTAAGCAATCATCTTCGTCATACGGCTTTCATCCCTTTGCCAATTTTCAGTCACAGTTCTTCAGCATAGCTCGGGGTTCCTTTTGCATGGAGCTGCCAAATGTATGACGACTACCTGAACAAAAAAACTGCCCCTGAGAGACCAGGTTCGGCAGAACAACAGAAAGCGCGGGAATGGTTTCCGGAGATTGTTGAGCCGGAAGACGTCGGTCGGTCGTATCCAGCAACCAAGCCCTTTTCCTTGCGCGCGGCTCTTCGCAAGCTCTTTTTAAGATAAATCCTGGAATCCATAAAAAAACCCCCGTCCAGTATGTCGAGGGCGGGGGCGAGTCGAGGAAGGTCTTTGGTCGTGTGGTGCAATAGCAGTGCCGCCGGAGCATTCGCAACCCTGATTCGCTCTTTAACGAATCCAACGCATGTGAGTGAATTCAGGCAGATTCTTGCCGACCAGCGGAGTTGCGCCGTGGGTCGAATTGGTCATTGTGTATGACCTAAAATTCCTTCAGGGGTCTATTTGCTCAGGATCAGGATCCCGCCCATGCCATATCAACTCGCCTATGTAAGTCACTCGCGATCACCGCTCGATCCGACAACTTTGGCTGATATCTTAGAAGTCTCTCAGCGAAACAATGCAAGAGATGAGATCACCGGTGTTCTCATGTATCATGATCAACTCTTCTTCCAGGTTTTGGAAGGGGAGCAGGCCGCAGTCGAAGATTGCTATTATCGGCGGATTTGTCACGATCATCGTCACAGTGGTTTATCTCTCAGTTGGTGTGAGGTCGTCGAAGGCCGAACATTCCCCGATTGGTTGATGGGGTATGCTGGGCCTGACGAAATTGGCCGATATACCAAGGGTACGTTTCACTCCTTGACGCAATTGAAGAGTGATAAGGGCTTGAGCGATCCGGGCAAGTATTGGGCCTTGGAACTTGCCCTTGGGGTATTTTCAAAGTGTTAGACGTACGCGTAAAAAGGTAACCGCGCCATTGGCACCGCCTGCCTGATGCTTGTGCGATGATCTAAGAGACGTCGTTAAAGACGTCATTAGCGACGTCTCTTATACGGGGTCTGGGATGCGTGGCGAAATTCTTGGGGCGGAGCGGCGACGCTTTTGGCATGACGACGAAAAGCTTGAAATTGTCGCGTCGGTTGGGATTGCCGGGGCGAGTGTGACGCAGGTTGCGCAGCGCCATGAGATTAAGCGACAACAAATTTACGCGTGGCGGCATGAGCTGAAGAAGAAAGGCTTGTGGTCGCCCGATGCCGGGGCGCTTTTCTTGCCGCTGGACATGCCCGTGACTGCAGGAGTGCCGGTGGCGCAGGCACCGGTCGCTGAGCTGCCGCCTCCAGTTGCTGTTGAATTGCGCCTGCGTGGGGGGCGCAGTTTGCATTTTGAAAGCACCGCGCATGTGCATCATCTACGGCACGGCGCGGCCACTTCTGCCTGCCCTTGGACACTTGGGCGCAATACCAAGGCCGTGGCGCCCGCCAACACACTGAGCGCACCTACGCCTAAATAGATCAGGACCACTACCCAGAGGGGTGATCCGAGGATAAAAGACGTGAGGCCAAAGGCAACACTGACAAAGCTTCCCAAAAGGAGCAGACCGAAGAACATACTAGTCCCTTCCTGCACATAATCTTTATGAGGCTATTGGCTGGGTTCGCTTTGCAAGTAATCCCTCGCATCTTGATGAGAGCCAAGCATATTAAGAGGTTGTGTCTCGATTCTGGTGGAAATTCTCCAGCGGCGTTCTCCGAGCATGCGGATTTGGGCCTGATCAGGCCGCG
>NZ_JBHFPE020000030.1:0-12435 GCF_043355935.2 Roseovarius roseus
ACAGATGCCCAAAAGTCTTTCTATCCGCAATCGCCCTCGCTGCGATCGTGATCTATTGGCTATGAGTCCTGACCCTAGCGAGAACTCATAGAAAAGTGCTGCCTCCGCTTCCTGTCTCGGTCCCAACATTGCTCAATTCTCCCGCTGGACAGAAGAATTGAATCAGCAACTTGCGCTTCGATCAAGCACGAGTTTTTCAACGAAATACGCCGATACTGGTGAAGAACGCTGGCCTTGGGAGGCTTCGTGATGGAGGGCTAGACGGGGTTAGTGGAAAACCTTGACACGGGCGCGGTCAGAGAGGCGAAACCGTTGGACGCTGGAGAATACCGACCGTCCAGATACAAAATCAGAGGGAATTGGCTAACCGCGGTGGTGATCAAATCTTCCTAAATTAGTCACCGACTACGTTTTTTGCGATGAATTGCGCTGTGCAACTCAGTCTATGCGCCCGCTGACCGCCCAGACCGCGTGGCGGATACGGGCGGTTTTGTAAGCGTCGTAGATCGCCATTGCATAGACAAACAGGCCGCCTGCCAGCTTGCCCACGATCGACACACCGGGCGACGCAGTCTGGAGCGTGAAGCCGCCCAACAGCAGGATGAAAAACACAAAGACCAGCCCGCGGACCGGCTGCCGATTAAGGACCTGGCCGGAGGCCGGCAAGAGAATGGCCGAAGCCAGCACCAGACGGGGATTTGGGGGGCGGCGGGATACGATAGTCATGCGCGCAACTCTTGCACTTCGGTATTTTTGGCGTCCAACACATCCGCGCGCAGCGCAACCAACTGGTCCAGCTTGGGCTTCAGCAGATCGGGTGACAGGGGCGAGGCGCCCATCTCAGCGTCGCGATAGATCAGATAGCGACTGCGCTGCGCCTCTTCTGCCAGAAACACGATGCGGATGCCTTTGGGCGAAATCACCAGTTCCTTGACCTGCGGATCGTCAAAGATGTTCATGTGGGCGCGCACCAGATCCTCGGGTGGCATATGTGGAGGGCTGTCGGTGCGGACCGCGCAATCATCGGGGAAATCTGAGGGACAATCCAGTTGGTGCATCAGGGAATGAAAGCGTGAAAACGGCTCAACCCCGGTCGGGCGGATCATCAGGTTCATTGTCGCCTCTACCGGCAGCCGTCCGGGCAGCGTCACCAGAACCCAAAGGGCAGGCAATTTGCGAAAGGTCAGTGTGTCAGGCAGCACCTGAACATCCGCCTCAACCCCAAGATAATGACCGGCCAGCCGTGCAAAGCCGCTGTCACCCAGCCCCATGCGCGGCGCGGTCATCAGCGCGCGGCAAGCATCCAGATATCCGGTGCGCTGCGTAATACGCTCGGTCGAGGCGCGGCGCAGGTGCCGGAACAGCAAGACCAAAACCGTCGCTGCTGCTATCAGCATCACCCCTGTGAAAAATCGGTCCATCATTCCTCCGGTCCAAAATGATCCGGCCCGCCGAATAGGGCGGGCCGGTCTGTGGATCGTGTCAGTATCCGCGCGGCCTGGGCCAAGGCATCGTGAACTGCGCTGCACGGCGCACGAACCGATAGCGCCAGAAGTGGAACCAGAGCGATACGATGATGTAGAATGACAGCATCGCAATCAACTGCGAGCCGTATCCAAGAAACACCGCAAAGAACGTCACACCGCAAAGCGAAAGCAGGATGATCGCCGGGATGGGGTGGAACGGATGCTCATACCCGCGTTTAATCGTATCCAGCGGCCATTTGCGACGGAACATCATCACGTTTAGTGGCATGAAGGTGTATCCCAAGAGGCCGGAAAGGATCGAGAAGGTGATGACCTGATCCAAAGGCGCCCCCAAGGCGAAAACCAGCGCAATCGGCACGAGGAAGATGATCGATCGGTACGGCGTGCGGAATTTGGGATGCACAGCGCCGAACCAGTCCGGCAGATAGTGATCGCGTCCCATGGCGAACCACGCCCGGCTGGCATCGTTAATGCAGCCGTTGGCCGAGGCCAATGTGGCAAACATCGTGCCGATGCCCAAAAGCACCATCAGGGTCGTCGAACCCGTCAAGCGTGCCGCGTCGAACAGCGGAACGCCCGCCTGCCCCAGGTACTCCCACGGCATCAGACCCACGCAGACATACCATGTCAGCGTTGCCGCGATCAGCAGCGTCATGACGCCAGCCAGCGTTCCGAAGGGCAGCGAGCGCGCGGGCGAACGAACCTCTTCGGCCGCCTGGCAAGTGCCTTCGATCCCGAGGTAATACCACAGGCCGAAGTGCATGGCCGCCAGAACACCTAGCCACCCATACGGCAGGTCAGTCATCAGTTCGACATGGCGCAGCGGGCTGTCGGACATGAAAACTGCCGTCGACAGAAACAGCGCAATAATCGCGCAAAAGGCAAATGCCGTGATGACAAGGCTAAAGGTAAGCGTTGCCAGAACACCGCGGTAATTCAGCCAGGCCAGAAACATGATCGCCAGAATGATGAACGGTCTCTCGTCGAGCCCTTCATGACCCATCATCCCCGCCACCGTATCAATCAAGAAGCCGAAAGTGATCGCATTTGCCGCCTCCAGCATCGTGTAGGCAAAAACCAGATAAAGCCCGACGTTAAAGGCCATCAACGGGCCGACGATATGCTTGGCCTGCGTGTATTGACCGCCCGCAGCAGCGACAGTCGACGTCACCTCGCTGTCGATCATGGCGACGCAGGAATAAAGTATGCCGGCGAACCAGCACGCGAGCAGCGCGGCATAGGCGCCGCCCTTGCCGACGGCAAAGTTCCAGCCCATGTATTCGCCCACAAGGACGATGCCGACACCAAGGCCCCAGATATGCGCCGGTCCCAGAACGCGGGCCAGACCCAGCTTGACCCCTTTGGGGCCCATTCCATCCATCTCTGTGGATGTGATATCCGTATCAGACATCTTTTTCACTCCAATCAGAGTTTATGTTCTTCGGTCATCGCCTCAAGCTCGCCCTCGCGCGAGGACATCAGTTCCTCTTCGCTGTAGGTGCTGTCGGTCTTTATCCAGTCGATGACGATATAGAGCCCGAAGACGATCGAAAGCCCCCAGGCGGCGTATTCCAAGACATTCCAGATATCCATGTTCAGCCCCTGTTCACTTGTCGCCAAATTTTTCGTTAATCACGTCGCGATATTCCTTGTCGGAGAACCGCAGCGCGAGGGCGAAATAGCCTACGACCACTGCGATCGTCACCAGAAGGCTGAGGATCGAAAAGGAGTAGTCGAAACGCGCCGTGATCAGTTCGGCAGCGTCGGCGGCTGTGGCATAGCCAAGCTCATTCCATTTTTCGACCATAGTGGGGTTTTGCCCCAGGGTTTCCCACGTGGGGTTGTCAGGTACGTTCGATGTCTGTGAGCTGCCCGCCAGACCCAGAAAGAGCGGCACGTAAAGCGCACCAACCGCCAGCACCAGCAGAACGATGACATCGATGATCTGCCCGATCTTGGTTTGGACGGGGGGAATGTAGTTAGCCATATCCGGTCCTCTCAGGGTTTTTTCTGTGCGCGGGCGAGATCAAGAAATTTGATGTCCAGCCCGTACATGAAATCGCGATCCTCGCGATAGTGGCGCAACATAGCGACGATTGCGGCTGTGTTGAGAACCAGGATTGTCGCGCCGCCGACCAGCAACACAATGCGCGCAGTGCCATTGGGAGCGAGGTGCCAGGTGGCCAGAGCGACAAAGATGATTGTCAGCCAAAGGCCGACGACAAAAGCCCACGCGACAGCCGTATCGCGGCTGTGCATCTTCTTGATGCGTTCAGTTAAGTCGGGCATTGAATTCTCCTGCTGGTTGTGAATCTTGACGCTCTTCTGAATGGCGTCTTTTATTGGCAGTAAAAAATTTATCATTCCAAGAACGCACAGATTGCGACTTCAAGTCAAGTTTGAAATAACCGCGGATTGACTGGCGACGGGAATGGGGAAACCACGCCGCGGACGTGAGTTTTGCAACATGTATAACCGCCCCTTGCGCAAGAGGAATCTTCAGAGCTTATTTTAGCGCGTCATCGGGTGCTGACATGTATCCGGCCTCATGATGCGGCGTTCCAGATGCCGCGGGCCCGTATGGTGTTCGAAGGTCGGGTCCAGATCAAAGCCGCGTGCTCGATGGCACTCTGTTGCACACTGGTTCTCCCGATCCCGTCTCACGACTGTTGCGCCAAACTTCTCCTTGCCCTCTTACGCTCCGACGTCCTCGCGACCTACAGCGGGCTTATGCCGCCGGGGTCGGAGACTGATAAACGCCACCGCGGGCCATCAGGGCCCAGACGATGCGCGCCGTCTTGTTAGCCAGCGCCACCCGCACCAGCATTGGTGGCTTGCGTGACAGCATCCCGCCCAGCCATGTGCCTGGCTGGGCCGCAGCATGAGTGTGCCGTTTGATGATGACGCTGTTAGCGCCGATGATCAGGAGCCGCCGCAGGGACCGTTCGCCCATCTTCGTCGTGGCTCCGAGCCGCTGTTTGCCGCCACTGGAATGTTGTCGTGGTGTGAGCCCGAGCCAGGCCGCAAAATCCCGAGCCTTGCGGAAAGTCTCGGGCGGCGGCGCAAGGGTCGCTATGGCCGTGGCGATCAGCGGGCCGATGCCCGGAACCGTCATCAGACGCCGCGCCAATTCGTTTTCTTTGGCACGACGGGCGATCTCAGTATCGAGCTTGCCGATCTCTGCCTCCAACTGCGTCAGTGCCGCGACCAGAACCTTGAGTGTAGGGATGGCGTCAGAGGGCAGATCGCATTCTGGATCTTCGATGATTGCAATCAACTTCGTCGCGTTGGCCGCCCCTTGTGGCACGACCTGTCCGAACTCGCTCAAATGCCCTCGAAGTGCATTGATGGCCTGGGTCCGCTGCCGGATCAGAAGCTCGCGCACCCGAAACACCATAGCCGCGCCCTGCGTCTCTTCGCTCTTCACAGGCACGAACCGCATCGTCGGGCGCAGTGCGGCCTCACAGATCGCTTCGGCATCGGCCGCATCGTTTTTCTGACGCTTCACGAAGGGCGTCACGTAGGCGGGCGGGATGACCCTCACCTCATGTCCAAGCTTGCCGATTTCCCGGCCCCAAAAATGGGAGCCGCCGCACGCTTCCATCGCAACCACACAGCGCGGCAGTTGGCTGAAAAACTCCAGAACCTGCGCGCGCCGCAACTTCTTGCGCAGAACCGCTCTGCCAGAGCCATCTGCCCCGTGGGCCTGGAACACATTCTTCGCCAGGTCGAGCCCGACAGTGATAATCTCCGACATGACCGTCCTCCTTTGTGGATCATCGCAGACCCACCTTGGCACATTGATGCCGTCGGGGGGCGGTCACATCATCAAAGCCTGATGGCTACATCATCGGCAAGACTCAATGTATTTCAGCTGCGTCCGCACTAAGCCTCCCAAAAACCACCGTTTGTTGAACGGTACACCGAACCGGACATTGGCGAACTTGCAGTGAAGATTTGAAATGCCCCGCACTGCAGACCTCGGTGCAAAGCGCAGCGAATGTCCGCTTTCCTGAAGGTTTTTCGATGCGGGCCGCGGCGCGAGATGGGCGGCCGGGAGGTGGCGGCCCGCGTTGACAAACCTCGGAAGGAGGAAGCCGCGGGGGTCTTGGATCAGGCTATGGGGAAAGTGTTCGCACGATCGGAGCGGCGGCTGCATCCCTGTTGCGGCTGATGGCGAGCCGGACACCTGACACGACCATAAACCCGGCCGGTAATCCCAACAAGGCAGTGCGTTTCGAAGTTGTCGCCGCCTTTTGCCGCGCTGGAAAGGAACGAGCACACGCTGTGCGGACCGGGTCTGCGGAGTGCAGCCGGTGCTGTTTCGTGACGGATGACGGGCGATATGTCATGCTGCCTGCTCCCTCGGTGGGGCACGCGACATCGGTTTTTGCCCGCGGCGGAAGATCTCGATGATGCGCATGGGGCCACCGCAGCAGGGGCATGGTTCGCGCAAGGTGAGTGGGATGATCTCGGCGTCGGGTCCTGACGCGGTGGCCTGTTCGGGCTGCTGGACGGCGAGCAAGGCGCGGATCTTCGTGATGTTGGCCTTGCGGGCTGAGGTGGCCAGCAGGCCGTAGTGCCGGATGCGGTGGAAGCCGTCAGGCAGGACGTGGATCAGGAACCGCCGAATGAACTCAGGAGTGGCCAGCCGCATGACCTTTTGCCGGTCGCCGGATTTGACGCGGTAATCTTTCCAGCGGAACGCCACGGTGTGGGCATCGGCGCTGACCAGGCGGGCGTTCGAGATCGCGACCCGGTGCGTATAGCGGCTCAGATAGGCCAGCACCGCTTCTGGGCCGCCGAAGGGCGGTTTGGCATAGACCACCCATTCGGTTTTGCAGAACGGGGCGAGCCAGGCTGTGAAGGTGTCCGCACGGGCCAGTTCGGCCAGATCACCGAAGAAGGTCAGATGGCCGGCCCGGTGCAAGGCTATTAACCCCTCCAGAAACAGGCGCCGGAACAGCCGCGACAGAACCCGCACATGCAGGAAGAACCCGGGGCGGCAGGGAACCCACCTCGTGCCGTCAGGTGACAGGCCGCCACCGGGGACGATCATGTGGATATGGGGATGGTGCGTCAACGCTGAGCCCCAGGTGTGCAAAACGCTGGTTATGCCCACCCGCGCGCCCATGCGTTTGGAGTCGGCCGCGATGGTCATGACGGTCTCGGCCGAGGCGCGGAACAGCAGCCCGTAGGCCGCCTTCTTGTTCCAATAGGCGATCTGCGCGATCTCGGCCGGAAGGGTGAAGACCACGTGGAAATACTCCACGGGCAACAGGTCTCCGGCGCGCGCCGCCATCCAGTCGCGCGCCGCCGGTCCCTGACACTTTGGGCAGTGCCGGTTCTTGCAGCTGTTGTAGGCGACGTGGTGGTGGCCGCATTTGGCACAGCCCGCCACATGCCCGCCGAGCGCTTCGGTCCGACAGGCCTCGATCGCCGACATGACCTTCAGCAGGGTCAGGCTGACATGCCCCGCATTGGTCTGCCGCCACGCAGGACCATGGGCACGGAAGATGTCAGCGATCTCCAGCTTCGGCCGGGCCACCGGCCTCGGGGGCTACTCCAACCCTCGTCGCAGGGTCTCGTCCTGAAGCAGCTTCATCTGCTCGAAGGGGCTGACCGTGCCGCGGATCGTCTTGGTCGCCACATGGGTATAGCGTGCCGTGGTCGTCAGCTTGGCGTGGCCGAGCAGCACCTGGATCACCCGCACGTCCGTGTTCGCTTCCAGCAGATGGGTGGCGAAGCTGTGCCGCAGCGTGTGCAATGTCGCGGCCTTCTTGATACCCGCCATGTGCTTGGCCGAGGTGAATGCCCGGTTCAACTGACGCGGGGAAAGCGGGTTTATCTTCGGCTTGCCCGGGAACAACCAGCCCTCGGGACGGGACTCGCGCCAATAGTCTCGCAACAGATCCAGCAGGCTGGGCGAGAGCATCGCCTTGCGATCACGCCCGCCCTTGCCGTCATCGACATGGATCAACATCCGGTCGCTGTCGATATCCTTGACCTTCAGGTTGCAGACCTCGGACGCGCGCAGCCCGGCTCCGTAGCTGATCCCGAGCGCCGCGCGATACTTGAGACCCGGGCCCGGCACGGCTGCCATCAGATCTGCCACTTCCTCGACGCTCAGGACGATGGGCAACTTCCGGGGATTGCGGTGAAACTGCATGAAGCGCTTCATGTCGTCGCGTCCGCACGTGACACCGAAGAAGAACCGCAGCGAGATGATGCGCACGTTGAATGTGCTGGCGGTCACCCCCTCTTGGGTCATCTTGAGCTGGTATGACCGCAGATCCTCTGGCGTGGCGGTGTCGGGCGGCCGCCCGAGGAAGGATGCGAAATGCTTCACATTCCGGATGTGGGCTTTCTGGGTCTTCTCGCACAACCCGCGGATGTTCATGTCCTCGATCATCCGCTGGCGCAGCGGGGTGGTGTTCTTCTCCTCCATGGGAACCTCCTGTCTGACGGTGGGAAGATCCCAATCGTCATCCCAGAAAGGCCAGCCACATAGAAAAACGGTGAGATGACGCACCAACGCCAGCCACGGGCGCCTTTGCCGCGGAGCGGCTTAGTCCACCCGCCCATAGTCACCGTGCATTTGTTTTTTTTGAGGTCTGCGTGGAGACGGAAGTCACAGAAATCGCCCCTTATGTCCGGGGTTTGATTCCCAGCTGCTCACTAAACCATGCACTGAAGTTGAGGTAAGCAACGGCGGTTGCGCTCTCCCGCAACCAATACTGCAGGAGCAAATAAGCGCCACACAATTTGCCACACAATTAGATTTTCCCGAATCTTCAAATACTTTATATAAATACGTTTTATAGGCGGTGCCTTAGCCGCATGGCGGACAGTCGTCCGCCACATTCAAGTGCTGAATCTGTCCAAGAGCCCTGATTGGTGCGCGACGTGCCGCATTCCGCCCCAAGTTTTGGCTTTCTGCTCATAGCCATATTTTGGGGTTTAGCGGCGGGGTTGCAGGCGGGCAGTTCCTTGGGCGACGCCGCACTGAAAAGGAGCAGCAAAAACAAAAGGCGTAGCGTGACTCCAAGGCGTTCGAACTGCCCCCGCCGCTCGATGTCCATGTGTCGCTGACCGCAACGACGTTTCAGGCGAGCTTTCACTCAAGCTCAGTCGAACACCCGCTCCGGGAGCTCGTCCCACGGCAGGGCCGCGACATCGTTTAGTTTCAACAGGGTCACAGCGGGCGCCTCGCGCTTGTGGACCCGTCGCTTGAGGATCCCCGGCGCGAGATAAGCTAGCCGTAGCTGCCGGCTGACATGGCGTTCGGCAACCCTAGGCAAATTTCAATTGGATGTCTTCTTCACAAATTTGGACTTCAAGCCCATCTGGCCGATTCCCGGAATTTTGCAGTCAATATCGTGATCTCCGTCCACAAGCCGGATATTGCGAACCTTGGTGCCGACTTTCACAACGGACGAGGACCCCTTGACCTTTAGGTCTTTGATCACCGTGACTGCGTCACCGTCGCTCAGAATATTGCCTACGCTGTCGCGCACCGCCGGCTCCCCGGTCGACGACGCCCCCGGCTCCCATTCGTGACCACATTCCGGGCAGGTCAACAGGGCGTCCACTTGATAGGTGAAAATGGAAGAGCATTCGGGACAAGGTGGCAATGTATCATTCATTAGAAACCTATAGCTTCCCCGATGGCGGCAAGCCAGACCGCTAAAGAAGCGGATGGCCGTAACCGGACCTCCATACAAGGCGCAGCGTCGATCCGCTGGTAACTTGAAGCGGACTGCTAAACTTGTGGCGAGCCTTCTTATGCAGCGTGCCGCTTCTCCAGGTCCAGCCGCATCGTAGCCATGCCCCGGCGACGGGACAGCTCTTCGTACCCGGCCGAGAGATAGGCGTTCAAAGCTGGCGCGTTGTCGAGGTCCACTTTCAAGGTCAGGACCAGCGCGCCGAGTTCCAGCGCGGCCTGCTCCACGCGCTCTGTCAGCTCCGCAGCGGCCCCACCGCGGGCCTCTTCGACCAGATAGACGTAAGTGAGGTGTCGCACCTCCGGCCCGACACCCTCCCGCAGGGCGAAGAACCCCACATCTCGACCCGCAGCGTCCTGAAGGTAGAAAGAGACGTCTTCACGGTCGCCAAGCCACTTGTGATGCCATTCCATCTCGTCGAAGGGCACTTTTGCATTGGGATTGAGCAACGGTATTTCCGAGTCCGGCAGCATCCTTGCCAAGGGGCTGAGATCGCAGTCACGGTTTCGACGCAGGGTGAGTGCCATGGGTCCTTCCTTCAGCTGGGCCCGGCGCCAGCCCGCCGGAATGCATCGTGAAAGCTGCGCGCCTGACACAGATGGCCCGTCCGAGTCAACCGGGGAGGAAACATACCGGCAATCGCGCATGAGTCATGGCTCTGGTGTGTCTGCAAGGGTGATAGGCCGCCGCACACCGTTCGCGCCCGCACTTCTGAGCGTACCGTCTCATTCCGAGAAGGTTCCGCTCAAAGAAGTTGTTGGATGAGGGATGACCCTCTTCCGCCAGCCGGATCCCGATGCCCCCGGGCTTGGTGCTGGGAAAGCTCTCGGATCTAGGAATTGGCAAGCCCATAACGTCCCTTAGCGCCAAGCCCGGCGAAGGGCGCCCGCGATAGCTGTCTGACGCAGTTGCCGGCCCTTACCGCCCCTTGGCGACCATCGCAAAGAAGGTCCGCTCCGAGCCCTGCTTGCTCAACGCCGCGCCAGACGGCAAGGTCTATGGTGTGCAGACATCGATCCTTGCAAAAGTTCGGGCCCTGCGCGCAGCAAGCGGTCTGGACCGCAATGACCTAACACGTCTGGAGAAAACATGTGCCGCGTTCTTGCCTATATCGGCCCGGAAATACCGCTCGAGAGTCTGCTTCTGGAGCCAGAAAACAGCCTGGTCAATCAGAGCCTGGACCCCGAGCTTCATCCGCACCTTCAGCTGGCAGGCTGGGGTTTCGGGGCCTGGAGCGAACATTTTCTGAGGCCTGAGGAGCCGCTGCTCTATCATAGGCCCAAGGCGGCCTTCTATGACGACAATGCCAAGGGCGTCATTCCCAGCCTTCAGGCCAGCACCGTCTTGGCTCATGTAAGGGCATCAGGCTATCACTCGGGCGTCGTCCAGACCGATGAAAACTGTCATCCCTTTTCCTTTGACGGAACGCCCTGGATCATTGCCCAGAACGGTGCCTTGCCGAACTGGAGGCTCTTGCAAAGGGAGCTACTGGTGCATTGTGAAGATCGGTATCTCAGGCAAATGCGCGGAACCACTGACACGGAATTTCTCTATGTCCTGCTCCTCTCGCTGCTCGGGGGCGACAGTAACGAGGAGGTCCAGAAAGGCTTCGAGAAACTTCTGGAGGTCATAGTTAAGGCGATGAAAAAGCTCGATCTGGCTGCGTTGACCAAGCTGAAGATTGCCTTGGTCGCGCCGAACCGGATCATCGGGGTCAATTACGGTTGCGGTCACGACGGTGAGGCGGACGTGGCGGGCAACTGGAAAGAGCTGCGGCCATCCGCGACCGGAAAGGACGACATGGCGCTCTCCATGCTTCTGGAGCCGATGTATGTGCTCACGGGTAAGAACTTTCGGAACTATGCGAAGTCCTACGAGGTCGACGACGCTCCGGAGGGTGAGGCGACATCCGCCATTTTCTCGTCCGAGCCCCTCACTGAAGACGGCGACGCATGGTTGAAAGTCGAATTCGGTGAAATTGTAGCCTTGGAGAGAAAGGCTGGCAAGATTTCCGGGACGGTGAGCAAGTTGAAGATGTGAGTGCGCAACCTCGCTGAGGAAATTGTACAACCTTTCCCTTGTGAAGGAGAATGATCTATGGCTGATCGCTACGATAGCTTCGAAGATCTCGCCGCCGATATGCAGCCGGAAGTCGACTACCGCGTCCGGAGCGAGGATCGGGGCTCTTTTGCGGTGATCCTTGCGCCGCACGGCGGCACCATTGAGCCTGAGACAGCAAGAATCGCAGAGGCTATCGCGGGCAGCGAATTTTCCTTCTACGCATTTGAGGCTTTGAAGGCCGGGGCGCACGGCGATTTTCACATCACCTCTCACCGCTTTGACGAACCCCAAGCGCTTTACCTTGTTGGAAAATCCCAGATCGCGGTCGCGATCCACGGACGTAAGGATAATGGGGCCGACACCGTATGGCTGGGCGGGCTCGCGACTGATTTGCGCGATGAGATCGGCGTGTCGCTGCGCGAGGCCGACTTCAGGGCAGAACCCAACACGGAACTGCCGGGCGTCCATGAGACGAACATCTGCAACCGGACACGCGCGGGGAAGGGGGTGCAGCTCGAGCTCCCAATGTCGTTGCGTCGCAGCTTGGTGGCAGAGCGCAATGCCTTGGACGCCTTTTGCCTAGCTGTCCGAAAGGTGATCTTGGCCGTGTCAGAAAATTGAAAGTTCAAGCTACTGGAACGACTACGCCGATACGCTTGAATGGACCCTGCCGTCGCCGGTGCCCGAGCACACGTTCGAGACGCTTCCCAAACCGAAGGACTGGGACAGACAAGCGGCCGAATGAGCCGGGAGTGGCACGCTGATGCCGACATGGGCTGGCTATTTGATGACTGAATCGGACCGGTCGCTACGGAACCTGGTATTCGACACGCATTGCTTCGCATGGTCCAGTTCCTGCACTTAGCCGCCGTTTCTGCAGCGCGCAGCAAAGTCATATTTTCCACGCTTGTGCCGATGATCGTCGTCGGTCGCGCGGTAGCTGATCTTTATGCCACGCGCTGAGACTGTATGATCGTCGCGGATGGCGCAGTGAGCGACCCACTTGAATAGTTAGATTGAAGTGTTTGCATGATTGGTCTTGGACGCGATCGGTGCAATG
The DNA here is from genome assembly GCF_043355935.2 of Roseovarius roseus. Taxonomy (NCBI): domain Bacteria; kingdom Pseudomonadati; phylum Pseudomonadota; class Alphaproteobacteria; order Rhodobacterales; family Roseobacteraceae; genus Roseovarius; species Roseovarius roseus. The sequence goes on from NZ_JBHFPE020000030.1 coordinate 12,333, forward strand.
GCGCTTGAGCGCAAGTAGGTGGTATCGGTAGTGCCCCGGGAAGTGGTGTAGGAACTGGCGTCCACCTGCTTTTTCATAGCCGGTGTTGCTCGTTCACTGAGCG
>NZ_JBHFPE020000031.1:0-12100 GCF_043355935.2 Roseovarius roseus
CCAGACCCGGCCGCGCGCTGCGCTACGCCAAAAGGCTCCGCACGCGGCCTCTTACACCACCCCGAGGGGCACTACCGAGCCTGTAGTCTCGGCCTCGCGGCGTCCATCCCTTGCGCGGGACATGGCCATCCGAGAACGGCTGACACTTCTTTCCTTTTGTTTAGGGCTTTCAGCCCCTGGCCATCAAGACCCAAGCGCCCAGTTGGGCGCGCTTTGGCGCGTATCCCCGTCCTTCCTCCCTTTGGTCGTGCAGGGCGGGTGATCCCCCTCGCGCCTTCGCGGATCATTGACGGCCATCCCCCTGCTCATTGGCACAGGCCTAGTCCAGTTGCACGCGCAACTGACTATCCAATGAAGGGAAAAGACAATGAAGACAGATATTTATCAGAAGGTAACAGACAAGATCATCGCTGATCTGGAGCAAGGCGAGCTGAGCTGGCTCAAGCCGTGGAGCAGCGGCAATCTGGAAGGCAAGATCACCAAACCGCTACGGCATAACGGCATGCCATATAACGGGATCAACATTTTGATGCTGTGGGGTGCATCTGTTGAGGCCGGATATCTCTCCCCGTACTGGATGACATTCCGCCAAGCCAAGGAGCTGGGCGCGCATGTGAAGAAGGGCGAGCGGGGCAATCTTGTCGTGTATGCGAACACTATCACCAAGACAGAGGAACAGGACGACGGCAGCGAGGAAGAGCGCAAAATCCCCTTCATGAAGGGCTATAGCGTGTTCAATGTCGATCAGATCGAAGGCTTGCCCGAGCACTACTATACCAAGCCCGAGCCGGTCATTGATCCAGCATCAAAGATCGGTCACGCAGAGGAGTTTTTCAACCACACCCGCGCAGACATCCGGCACGGCGGCAACTCGGCTCACTATGCAGGGGGCAGTGATCACGTGCAGATGCCACATTTCGAAACGTTTCGTAGTCCCGAAGCATACTATGCCACGCTTGCCCATGAGCTGACTCACTGGACGAAGCACAAGAGCCGCCTTGATCGCGACTTTGGCCGAAAGAAATGGGGTGATGAAGGCTATGCCCGTGAAGAGTTGGTGGCCGAGCTGGGCGCGGCATTCCTTTGTGCTGATCTGGAACTGACACCCGAGGTGCGAAGCGATCACGCAGCCTATATCCAAAGCTGGTTGAAGGTCTTGAAAGAGGACAAGCGGGCGATCTTTTCCGCCGCCGCCCATGCGCAGCGCGCAGCTGATTTCCTGCATGGGTGTCAGCCTGTCATTGAGGAAGAGCAGCAAGGAGCCGCCGCTTAAGGCGGCTCTAAGCTCAGAAAATTTCGCCCGCCATTTGGCGGGCGGAAAACCTTGGGTTTTAATTTATACGGGTTTGCTCAATTGGATTGAGCAAAACGCCATTTATGCAAATCTTGATCGCGTGCTCAAGGTTTGAGGTGGCGCAGCCGGTCCAAGACCGCGCTGCGGATCGAAGTGACAAGCACTTCTGGAAATCCTGCGGGAAGCGCAGCGAAAGTCTTGTCCATCGCGGCTTCTGCCGATGCGTTGATGTTTTCAAAAATGTCGGCAATGGCTTTGCGGGATAGGCCGGACTCAACGCCCGTCTCCATAATGTGACGCCCGATGATATCGCCGACCTTGTAGTGATTTGATTTGCCAAAGCGCATCGCCAGCTTGAATTCCTTGCGCTGTACTTGGCCGTCATCAACACTGGGCTGCACGGTCAGCACGTCATAGAAAGGCGTCATCCGGAAGCGGCCCCCTGGCAGCAAGGCAAGGCTGAAATTCTTGGCATGCCCATCGGTCGCGCCGCTCAGCCAGAACAAGATGTTGGCTTTGAAAAAATCTAGCCGATCTTGCGCGGGCTCGTCACTTCCGAGCAAGAGCCCCATGATCTCCGCGATACCTGGCCCGCCTTCGTTCTGGTATTTCTGGGTTGGCTGCACTGATAGGGCTTGCGCGCAGTCTTCTTGCGGCAAGCGGATGAGACGGCCATCCTTCGTCCAGAGCCGGTCAAACCGCTCGATAACAAGAGCCTTGCGCGCACCGAAGCTGGCCATCTCGACATTTGCGGCGCGCAGGCCAAAGCCTTCCATCAGTTTCAGGCACAGATACTCGTTTTCGACGCTGTTCGACAAATCCATGCCGTTCGGGAGCCGCCCGATCTGCGGCTTGATGATATGTGTTGTCGGTGTCGTGCCCGAGGGCTCTAACCACTTGCCGTCATGCCAGAGAAGGGCGGTTTTTTCCTGCGCGCCTGCCACCGATATCCGGAAGTCCTTTTCTCTCCTGATGCCGAGCGGTGCGACATCCAGTTCACCTAGCAACGCTTCGATGTCCGTCTCACTGACCGCATGGCCGGTGAGATCATCGGCGGCTTGCGGCGCTTCGCCGTCTGGCAAGAATTGAAGCGCGCCAACGCAATCGCGGCCAATTTCACTGAGCAGGCTATAGGCGTCCGTGCCCGCCGCGCCAACGCGCTCCGCAACGCGCCGCCGTATTCCATCATTATCCGGTAGCAAATTTTCGAAAACGGCCATGACGGGCGCGCCGACATAACGATCTTCGCGCAGTGGAAGCGACAGGGACACGGGCAAACGATGCTCCCATGCCAGCCAGTCTTGATCATAGACAAAGCTGATCGCGCCCGTGCTTTCGCGCAAGAGCTGGCCGACATGGCGTGCGTTCAGAAAGACATTCAGCGGCGGATAGCTTCGTTTGCGTCCCATCCTTAAAAGATGTCCTCGAAGCTCTCGGGTGAGCCCTTGCTTCGGCCTTGCACCAGTATCTCAAGATCGAGCGCGGCAAAGATGTCGAAGAGGGTTTCCAGCTTGGTGCCAGGCAAGCCGTTCTCTACCTTTGAAATCGTCTCCTGCCAGACGCCGCTGCGCTCAGCGAGTTCCTTCTGCGTCAGCTTCTTTGCCTTGCGGGCTTGGCGGATGGCGTGCCCGATATCATTTGGTGTGCGTGCCAGGTTTTTCATCTTTAACTCCTTGAAGCTATTATGATCCTTAAGTCATAAAATGTCAATATGATCTATAGGGCATAAAAGGTGTTTATGGTCTATGGCACATAAATCTTAGATATGATCTGAAGATCATGAGCGCCCGAAGGGTGCACAACTGGATGACAAAAAATGCGGCTGACCGTGTGGCCAGCCGCAAAAGATCAGATGCTTGGCGAACGCGTCGCCAGTTCATCCTCGATGTTGCGCATCGATGCCAGCGCATCGCGGCGCTGATCGCTACCGCGCGGTGCTGTTGCAAAGGCGTTGAACGCTTTGGTCAGAAGACCATGCAATTCTGCCGTGCTGCTGGATGCCGCTTCAAATCGTGAGACGAGTTTCATGGCACTCCTCCTCTTATTTCAAGGAGGCCCCGAACCACTCAGGGCCTTTCGGCCCGGACACACACAATCATCGGCCAGTGAAGGCGCTGATGGTTCGGCAACGATCTTGGGATAGGGGAGTGGTGCGCTTGAAGATCGCCCAGCTCAATTTGTTGAGGCTTATCCAGCAGGTGGAAAAGGATTGACGGGACTACTGACGGGGTTTCTCGACATGAATTTGCCAGCCGCACCGATAGATTCCGCGCTGCTCTTGCCCTTTCTGCATCGAAATTCTCAGGAGTGGGTGACGGCGGAACGCCAAGATTGAACTACGGCAGTGATCATTGGACAGGTCGCGATTTTTCGAGGGCCAGAGTTTCCAGTCTTGCTTAGGGCTTGCTTGCAACAAGAACCTTAAAATCCCTAGCCGGATGCGGCTCAGTCTTCAATGTTCTGCCCGCACCACCTGGCTTCGCCAGCCGTGTTGAACATGCACCCTGATCCTTTGCCTCCGGCTTATCGGGAGGGCGTTAGCAAGCAAGCCCCAAGCAAAGGAGAAACAACATGGCACGCGAAAACACGAACCAAACCCAGCAGATCAATGCGCCGGACTATCTGGCATGGCACGTCACCCAAAGGGCTGATAAATCCTTCTGGACCAAGGTCGGAGCAGCATGGAAGCACAAGGACGAACGCGGCTACACGCTTCAGCTTGAAACCTGCCCGATCAATGGCCGGATCGTTCTGCGCCTTCCGCTGGAAGATGCACCGGACACAACAAACGAAGCGGGGCGCGCATGAGCGCCCCCATCACTTCCCAGATCGTTTGGGACGGCGTTCAGGTCGAGATCACCTACCGCCAACGGCGTTGGAAATCTGACTTTGACCATATCGAACTCCACGTCGAAGAGGGCCGTATCATTCCGGTAACAGAAACGGGATACCGCTCGCACTTCCTCCCCAATGGCATCGTGGAAGAGTACGGCGGTCCCGAAGGCTTCGTCCGAGCGTGGCTCGATCATGAGGCCGGAAGCTCAGACTGGAAGAAGCGCGAACAAGCCTCGCGTCAGCTATCGCTGTTTTGAATCTGCTACATCGAGTCAAATTACGAGGGCGCGTTTTCGTCGTCCTCGTACCAATCAGTCTTTGAGGCCCGTGGCTTGAATTCTGGGACCAAGACGTCTGGCTTTTGCTTGTGACGGGCATGGGTTAGGCGAATAGCCAACCTCACGGTATCCTCGGCAGCAAGATGAAAGTGCTGTCTCAGTTCATCCAGTTGACGGGCATGGGCATCGTCTAAATTGAGCATAAGTGTGTGTCGCATAGCGACCTCCTTTCGTAGGTTACTGGTTAAATTCTGGGCCGCCATCGCGGTCGCGCCCGCGTTGCCGGTCGCGATTGCGCGTTCGGGGTTTCCGTTCTTTTGTCTCCGGTACGCGCCCAATGGACATGGCATGCGCTATATCTCGAAACAGTGTTTCGAGAGTTTCTCGCTGACTTCTGCGAACCGCCACAACCGTGCGCTGCAAAGCCCGTCGTTCCATCAGTTGTTTTTGGATCAACGCTTGCCGTTCGGCGCGGTCTCGAACTTGTTCCCGACCAATCTCGGCTTCATTGATCTGTCTGATCTTTCGGTTTTTGCCGGAAATCCAACCCCAAAGGCCACGCAGACCGCGCGGGGTTCGCGCGGCTCGCTTTTGCTCTTCGGCGATGCGGCGCGTCTCTTGGGCATCTTTCATCTGCGCGCGCGCTTTTCTGTGTCGCTCGACAACCTGTTCTCGCTGAAACTGAAGGGTCAGGCTGGCTTGTTTCGCCTTAGCATGTGCCTCGTCTGCCCATGCCTTTAGCTTCGGAGTCAGAAGTGCGCCGATATATGCCTTGGTCTCGTCCACAGATCGCAATTGATGAGGATCGCCGAGCCGTGATTTCATTTCTTTGACTTTCACTCCGCAAGCGCGGGACAGTGAGTGTGCTTCGCCTTTCCAGCTGATCGCGACGAAGTTGCGTCGATCACCATGCGCAAGCCAGAAGCCTTTCTCACGCAGCGCCGCTTCGAAACTCTCCCGACTATCTGAGATATTCCAGCACTCCCGCAGCAGAGCTTTCGTCTGTTGCGGGTCAAGGCCTGTTCGCTTCGCCTTTTGCCAGTCTTCCAAAGTGAACTTGAGAGGATCGCGCTTTCGAGGATCGCGCAGACCTTCGGGCATTGGCCAGCCTTGTTCTAGGAAGAGCTGCTTGGAAATAGCCGTCAGCTTGCGTTTGTAGAAAGACAGATTGATCGCCTTCATTTGTGCACCGTCGATCTTTGACCAGACCGCGTGAGCGTGACGACGGCCTTCCTTTTCGTGAAAGACAATGGCGCGCGGTTGATCGTCTAGGCCGAGTTCGAGCTCAATCCGATTGATTGCAGCCTCGAAAACCTCGACAGCGACTTCTGCGAATTCGGGTGGACTGAGGCTGAGCGAAAACAGATGGTTCACGCATCGCGTGCCCATCGCCACCGCTTCGCATTCTTGTAAAGCGCCATGAAGATCATCTGCGACGAACCCACGAAGCTCGTGCAGCTCCACGTGATCATTGTCGCGGGTGTTGAGTAGGTGCCGCGCAAGATTGCCCGAGTTGCCGCGTTCGTTACCGTTCAAGATCATGACGCGCCTCCATTCTTGCCGAGCGCGTCCAGCAGGGCCGCGCGCATGGCCGACACGTCGGCGCATGCCTGGCGTAGTTCAGCTTCGGTCTCTGGGTGCACAGGAAGCGTGCCGGTGTTGACGGCGCGTGCCATCTGATTGAGGTTTGAAGAGAGGCGTGATTGACCAAGTGTCGAAAGCACGCGGCCGAGCGATTGTTGGTCTTTGATGGGGTTTGTGTTGCGCCGACGAACTTTCGGCAGCTCGCCTTCGAACAAGACTGCCTTAATGTACGCGCCCAGGGGCACGCCGTTCGCACTTGCTTCAAGCTGCGCGCGTTCTTCAAAGCTGAGCCGCAGTGAAAACGGCGCTTCTCGCTTTGTGATCTTTCCTTTCGAGTTAAACTCGGTCTTCGCAGACATGTCGGGAAACTCCCCAACGCGCCGATAAGAAGCTGATTCTATTTATGAATCAGGCCTTCTTTCGATACGGCACATCGTACTCTGCGATGAGTGAGAGACGATGGTTGCGAGCCCCCGCAACCAATGCTTCGCGGACATCGTTGTCCGGTGAGAGGCGTTTAGTGCGCCCTCCCGCAACCACTTTTACCGAACCATTACTGATAAAGGCTTCAGCCTCTGGCTGAGCCAGCCCGACAAGGGCTGTGATCGCGCCGTCAAGGTCGATCCGAATGCCGTCCTCCAGCTCGTGCACCGTCACGGACTGGATCAGACCGCGAATGGTCTCCAGCGCCACTGGCCGGATCTCCGGATCTGCCAAGGTCTCGGACAACTCCTCCACTTTACGGCGATAGATTTCGCTCAGCTGCGGATGCAGCCTCACCGGTGACGGCTCAGGGGCTGCCAGCTGCACGTCGATCTTGGCCAGCCGCGCCTCCATGTCTTCCAGCTTGGCCTTCAAGCCAGCCGTGCGCAGGCCATCAGCGATGGCCTCGTAGAGCCCGTCCAGACGGCGCGTGATCTGGGCGCGCTCTGTCTCGAGCCGGGCGCGCGCCGCGCTTTCTTCAGCTCGTCCAGCGTTCATCTCGCGTCCGACTGAAGCTATGAACGCTGCGACGGCCTCGGGGCGCATCAAACGGTCCCGCAGCAGATCCAGCACGATCCCTTCAAGTTCTCCGCGTCTGTAGGAGCGGTTTTGCGTGCAGGTGCTCTGCTTGCGCGCCGCAGAGCAGGCGAGGTAATCCTTGCCGACGGACGCAAACCCGCCGGCACAACGCCCGCACCGCAGGAGACCTGTCAGCAGATGGGTCGAGCGCCGCTTCTCCCAGAACCGGCTCTCCCTGATCGCCTTCACGCGCGGCGTGGCGTCGATCTCGCCTTGCCGCTCTTTGACGCGGGCCCAGAGCGCGTCATCTACGATGCGCAGCTCCGGCACTTCCGTAATGATCCACTCATCGTGTGGATTGAGTCGGGACACACGGCGTCCAGTCTCTGGATCCTTGATATAGCGCAGGCGGTTCCAGATCATCCGTCCGATGTATAACTCATTGTTGAGCAGCCCGGTGCCCCGGATGCGATGGCCGCGAATGGCGGTGTCGCGCCAGGCCTTGCCGCTTGGTCCGGGGATCTTCTCACCGTTGAGTTTTTTGGCGATTGCCTTGGGCGAGAGGCCGTCGCTGAACTCCGTGTAAATCCGGCGGATAAGATCGGCTTCATGCTCATTGATTGTGCGCTCGCCTGTCACGGGTTGCCCGTCTTCGCCGAGACGACGCACCACGTCATACCCGTAGCATTTGCCGCCGCCCGAATGACCGCCTTCGACCCGGCCCCGCAGTCCGCGCCGCGTCTTGGCGGCCAGATCCTTGAGAAAGAGCTGGTTCATTGTGCCCTTCAGGCCGACATGCAGCTCGTTGATCTCGCCTTCGGACAAGGTGATGATCCTGACCCCGTGAAAGCTGAGCCGCTTGTAAAGGGTTGCCACATCCGCCTGATCCCGGCTGAGCCGATCAAGGGCCTCGGTCATGACAATGTCGAAGCTGCCCTTGCTGGCTTGGTCCATGAGACCCTGAATGCCGGGGCGCTGCATACTGGCGCCGGAAATGGCCATGTCCGAGAACACCGTGGTGACAGTCCAACCTTCGCGGGTGGCGCGCTCTTGGCATATCCGCTGTTGGTCCTCAATCGAGGCCTCGCTCTGCATCTGCGAAGAAAACCGGGAATAGATGGCAACGCGTGTCATGATCGCTCCCCTTTGAGGCGCTTGAGCAGAGAGGCGTAGTCCCGGCCCGCCTCGATGGTTTGGGCGTGGATGTAATGGCGTTCGGCGGTCCTGAACCCCGAATGTGCCAGAACGGGGCGGATCAGTCGCGCACTTTCTGGTGAAATCCGGGCCAGCGTCGTGGCTGCTGCATCTCGGAAGAAATGGGGCGGGACCCGCTTGCCGGTCAGCTTGAGGGTGAGATCCCCAATGCGGCTTCCAATGTAATTCTGTCCGATGATCTCGCCCTTCTTGCCGACCCAGAGGATGTCATGATGCTGGTCGCCACGCGCCAGCAGGGCAGGGCGAACCTCCTCGATGTAGTGGCGCAGGCCCGATTCAATTTGCTTCGGGACCGCAGCGTCCCAAGGCACACCGGTCTTCGTCATGTCTTCGGAGAGTGACAGGAGGATCACGTCGTCGTTCACATGAGTGGAGTGACCGACGGCCAGCTCGCAGAAGGCGCGGCGGCGGATTGGCAGGACGGCCAGCAGGGCGATCATCATGCCGTCGCGCTGGCAGATCATCCGCTTGAGAGGATTGGGGAGGGTGTCGGCATCAACGGCGGCATGCGCCAGCCCCGCTTTGAGCAGCACCTCGCTTGATAGGATACGACCTTGCTTGCGTGCGGCATCGCCGCGCCCCGCGACACGCTTCAAGCCCCCGAGCAAACGTCTCTGCATCGTCCAGTCGTGATCAGGATCAGCAGCCCGAAGCACGCGTAGCACGCCGTCGATGAACATCAGCCGCGTCATGGGCTTCGTGTGCTCAAGCGCGCTCAACCAAGATTGCAACCGAGGCAGGGTGGCGCGATCAACCGGCGGCAAGGCAAGCGCGTCCGGGGCGGACGCCGTCAGCCATTGCATCCACCGTGCGTAGCGGGCCTCAAGGGTTGCTAAAGAGGTCTGACGCAGATGCGCCAGCGCCCCCCGATCATCCAGCGGACCCGCCTGCTTCTTGAGCGCTTCCCACATAGCGCGATCCAGGTCGGGCCATTCGGCAAGAGGCAGGACGAGACTCATTTGCCGCGTCCTTTCTTGGTCGCCATGAGGTCAGCAAAAGCACGGGTTGCCGACTTCACCTCGAGGCCGGAATACATGTTGATCGTATGGCTGACGGCAGAATGGCCGAGGAGCCGGCGGGAAACCTCATAGCCGCCCGGATTGGCATCCAGCCAGTTCATTACAGCCGCATGGCGAAACAAATGAGAATTGACGACGAGTCCCGTCACCTTGTGCACACGCTTTTTGATGCGAGCCGAAAGTTGCCCAGGCTTCACTGACTCTACGCCATCGCGACGTGGAAACAGCCAAGGCGTTCCAGCCGGGCACATGTGTGGGCAGCGCGAGGCAAGGTGGCGATCGATCATGCGGATCACCTCTTTTGGCAGCTCGAACTCGAGAGGGCGCTCATTCTTCAGATCGTCTTCGGTCAACACCAGATATGCGCGGCCATCCCCAGGGCGCTGGATGTGTTGCTCCAGATGAATACCGGCAAGCTTCTTGATCCGCACTGGGCAGACCAAGAGGATGGCGATGGCCACGGCATCTTCGCGGGCCAACGCCTTGGTGTAGTCATTCGCCTTGCCAGCGGGTGGGTTGTTGAACACCCGTTCGGGCAGCTTCAAAAGACGCAGCATGCTCTGGTCGTTCTGCAGGACGCGCAACCGGTCGCGGTTCTTACGCGTCATCCCCTTCTGCGGGGCAACGGCGAGCCGGGTTGCCAATTTGGCGAGCTGCTTCTGGGTCTCAGGCGGCTGGCCTGTGATCCGGCTCAGGTTGCGCAGCAGCGCAGCCACTTCGCTGATCATCTTAACCGTCTTGTTCTCGGTGCGAGAGAGCATCTGGCGCAAACCGCGCTCTGCTGTTTTGGGATCTAGCAGCGCCGCAATGCTGTCGATTTCCTCAATGGGCATACCTGCGTGCACAAGTTCGGATGCAAAGCGGATCAGCTGACGGCGATATTGAGTAATCGTGGCCGGGCGCAGGGCCCTCGCGCGGCCATCTTCGGCCAGTGGATCAGGATGCGAGAGGCGAAACATGAGATGCTCAAGGTCGGTCATAAAGCGCTTGGGAAACTCTGTCTCCGGCAGTTTGATGACCTTCTGACGACGTTCGAGCGGCAGGGTGATCTTCGGCCAGTTGGGCACGCTGCGTGATGCGAGGTTCCAGCCATTGACGGCTGCGCGATAGGCCACCTCCGGCGACTTACTGATCTCGTTCTGGATCAGTGCCTCGCGGTAGGCCTGCGCCTGCTCCAAGCGGACATCATCCGGCGCGACCGCCCGGTTGTTCAAGAAATGCACGAAACGGCAGAGGGCAGGCTGCAGGGTCTTGCTCTGCTGGGAGGCCAGCACGCCGGCCCAAAGCTTTTGCCACGCGGGCGAGAGATCTATGATGCGGCTATCGCGGCGCTCGATGATACCGATATGGACCATCGCGGCGCGCGCATCGCTCTTTGCATTCTGCCAGGCCTTCGTGCTCATGCCGATGCCCGCAGGTGCGATCTTCTCCAGCCGGGGCTGCAACCAGCGGCCATGGCAGGGCACATCCTTCGGCGTGCGGCCGATCGCCTTGGCCACACGGTTCAGCCCTGAGATCATATCGCGGCGACGCGTGGGCTTCAGGGTCTGGTCGCTCTCCATCGATGAAATCAGGTCCGAGAACATTGGCGTGCCCTTCGGCACGAACGCCATATCACCATCAATCTTCAAATAATAGCTCATCGGGTGGTCTCCTTGTGGACATGAAAGGTCTCGGGTGGACAGGCGGGGACAGGGGGTCCGATTCGGGAAAAGAGTAGCATGTATAGTCCGCAACTTATGGAGGGGGCGTCTTCCCGAAAGAGGCATAACATGTTGACACTAATGGACATTGGTGGCCTCTGGTGGTCACCAGCGCGAGGCGGCCCTGTAGGCCGCATGCGCCGCCGGATCGATGCGCAACAAGCGCCCCCCGGGGCCAACACGGACGGCCTCCAGAAGGCCCGCCGCAATCGCGCGGCGCACCGTCTTCTCGGAGCAGCTGTCGAGTTCCGCCACCTCCTTCACACTCAGAAGGCGGCGGGGCTGGTCAGTCGTCTTGGTGGGTTGCCGGGGCATCGGGCATCTCCGTGATGTCGGGAGCGTCCGCCGCCAGCTCCCGCGCTGCCTGCCGCGCAAGCAGGTCGACCAACCGCAGGACGGCAGAGTCGATCTGCGCATCGGCAGGCTCAGGTAAATGGGAAGGGGAAGGGACGCGTGGCATGGCCTGACAGTCGGGCTTTAGCCCTTGCCACACCAAGTGCATCGATTGGACATCACCGTTGCGCGCCCGCCAGTTGGCATGAAGCCCGCGCAAATACTCTGGCTGATGACGCACGTCCTCTTTAGACTAAAGCTTTAATGGGGAAGCTAGACGCGACTATTAAACCGATAGCCAATAGATGGTTGCTTCTAGCGCAGCAGTGCCACTGCTGGGGCTTAGGCAGGCCGCTGAAAGAGGATTTTGAGCAGCTGTTCTCGTGGAACTGATCAATGCCGGTTGCAAGAGGTTTTCATCAGCTTGATGAGAGAGCGCAAAATTGCCCTGTTTTGCCAGCGTCGGGGGCTACGTCAGACTTTTTCAGCGACCTGTTAGGCAGGACCGCCAGAGACGTATCCAAAGTAGTATTGCAAAACCGCTTGTGACTTGATCGGCCCAGAGCTGCCTATATTAGCTAACGCTATGATTGTCGGCTTCGCATCCGCCCTATGGATTCCGATCGCTTTCCCATTGCAAAAGTTATGTCGATCATCAGGCGCCCGTTTTGCCGAGTGCCCTTGAAATTTGCCTATTTCTGCGGGGAACTAGTGTTGGAGTAGTAACGAATACTATTAGGTGTTCAGTCCCGCCTTGGCCGAGAGTGTCCGATCTTTTGTGTATGACTGATCCGGTTCATGCTTCACCAAAAGGAAGCATGAATGACCATCTCGAAA
>NZ_JBHFPE020000032.1:0-11195 GCF_043355935.2 Roseovarius roseus
AGGCTGCCGCATCCACCGCAAAGGATGTAAGTAGCGACGTGCTGGAGCCGGCGGATAACTTCGTAACTTGGAGGCAGGTCGTGGGCACGGGCGACAGTCTGTCCGGATTGCTCGCCGAGGCTGGCCTCGACACGGCGAGCAGCGGTAAAGTCATTGCTGCAATCGGGTCCGAGTTCGATGTGCGTCATCTGAAGCCAGGAAATCGCCTTGCCTTGAACTTATCCACCGATGGCCTGCCCCAGACGGCAACACTGGAGATAGAAGATGGGTCACGCATTCAGGTGACGTTCGGGGAAGCGCCCTCTGTCCAGATGCTGGCACCGCAACTCGACAGTTTCCGGCGCGCGGGCGAAGCGACGGTCGACAGCACGATCTTTGCAGCCCTTGACGGTGCAGGCATTCCAACCCGGTTCGCGACGGATCTCGAACTGATCCTGGGAGAGACGTTCGACCTGCGGACCCAACTCGGGGGGGGAGAGCACATTCGCCTGATGTGGCGGGAACATCTGTCCGGCGGACGCGAGGTCGGCGACCCGACCATCGATTTTGCGCAGCTCGATCTGGCCGACGGTCGCTATGAAATCCTTTGGCCTGACAACAATTCCCGGCGGACCACGATTTTCAAGGATGGGCAGCTCTTGCAGATATTCGAGCAACCGATCCGCGGCGCGCGGCTCAGCTCGGCTTTTGGACAAAGGATGCATCCCGTTCACGGGACGGTGCGCATGCACAGCGGTCTGGATTTTGCCGCCCATCAGGGTTCCGGTGTCGAAGCGACCCGACAGGGTAAGGTGTCCTACATCGGCAAACGCAGCGGTTACGGAAACGTGGTTGAACTGGATCATGGCAATGGCGTGCAGACGCTTTATGCCCATCTGAGCGCGATGAACGAAGACCTGCGCGTAGGCCAGCATGTCGTGGCTGGGACAGAGCTTGGTCGAGCCGGATCGACAGGAACGTCGACGGCACCGCATCTGCACTACGAAATTCGCGTCGACGGCAAACCGGTCTCACCACTCGCGGACACGCGCCTGCGCGGGTCGCCCAGACGAATGCGATCGGGAAAATCTTTCGTGCTGGTGAGTGACATGCAAAGCGAATTGGATCGACTGCTCGCATCTCGCGGATAGGGCATCACCGGGATCGAGTACCGATTTGGCGGTTGGCGCTTGCGAGAGATGCAAGACGAAGATGGAAAGTGTGTTGACGGGTACGTTCGAGCGCCAGCCATACTTCGGATAATATCGTAGGGAAGATTGAGGCATTCGGATGATCGCTTCCATACCGGACCATGCTTGCCCGTCTTCGATAAAGAACCAGGTCTCACGGCCAGGTCTCAGGGTCCGCCGGGTCCAAACCATAATGACGCACGAGAGTGCCGCCGGTTTTCGACTAGGCGGGGCAGACGCGGATCATCCCGGCCAAGGTCCGGTTCGGGCCGTCCATGGCCTGCTCGAAAGCCTGATGACCGAGAACATTGTCGACGACCTCACAGACACGAAGTCGAACCGGAATCAGGAATGCGTAGGCCAAGGCTTGGCAAACACCGCGACTGGTTTCATCGGCGGCATGGCGGGCTGCGCAATGATTGGTCAGTCGATCATCAACATCAAATCCGGTGGACGCGGGCGGTTGTCCTGCTTCGCGGCCGGTGTCTATCTTCTCTTCATGGTGGTCGCACTTGGCGATCTCGTCGCGCAGATTCCGATGGCGGCATTGGTGGCGATCATGATCATGGTCTCCATCGGCACCTTTTCGTGGTCCTCGATCAAGGATCTCAGAACCCATCCGCGGTCATCCTCGATCGTCATGCTCGCGACCGTCGCAGTAGTGGTCTATACCCATAACCTCGCAATCGGCGTGCTGGTAGGCGTGCTGCTTTCAGGACTGTTTTTCGCGGGCAAAATCTCGCAACTGTTTGGCGTCACCTCGTACCTATCAGATGACGGGCGCCTCCGGACCTATCATGTCCAAGGGCAGCTATTCTTCGCGTCGTCCGAAGCGTTCATGGATGCATTCGACTTCAAGGAAGCGGCGGACCGCGTCGTGATCGATGTCAGTCGCGCGCATATCTGGGATATCTCATCTGTTGCCGCGTTGGACATGGCTGTGCTCAAGTTCCGAAGGGACGGCTCGGAGGTCGAGATCGTCGGCATGAACGAAGCTTCCGAAACCATGGTCGACAGGCTTGCCATACATGACAAGCCGGGCGCCGTGGACAAGCTGTTGGCGCATTGAAGGAGGAGAACACCATGACCAAGAAGATCATCGCTCTGGTGGACGGCTCCACCTACTCGAAAAGCGTTTGCGATCATGCCGTCTGGATTGCCGAGCGCAGCGGCTATGAAGTTGAATTGATGCATGTCCTTGGCCGCCGCGAGGGCGGTGGCGGCTCGGATCTATCGGGCGCCATCTCCCTTGGGGCGCGCAGCGCGCTCCTTGCCGAACTGGCCAGCATCGACGAACAGCGTGCGAAGCTCGTGGTGCATCGCGGCCGCGCCATTCTCGAAGACGCCAAGGCGCTATTCGACGAGGCGGGTTTCCGGGCCACGGAACACCTTCGCCATGGCGACCTGATTGAGGCGATCTTTGAGAAGGAGGGCGGCGCCGAGATGATCCTGATCGGCAAGCGCGGCGAGGCGGCCGACTTCGCCAAAGGGCATCTTGGTTCGAACCTCGAGCGCATCGTCCGCGCCGCGTCCAAGCCGCTATTCATCGCGTCACGGGCATTTCAGCCAATCGAGAAGGTGCTCATCGCCTACGATGGCAGCGCGAGTGCCATTCGCACTGTCGATTACGTCTCGCGTGCTCCGCTCTATGCGAAACTTGACATCAAGATTGTCACAGTCGGCTCTGCCACAGAGACCGCCAGGAATGGCCTGGAGGATGCGAAGGCGATGCTGGCGGCGGCCGGGCTCAAGGCAGAGACGGGCATATTGCCCGGGCAACCCGAAGAAGTCATCGGTAAGCTCGTCGAGAAGGCCGAGTTTGACCATCTCGTGATGGGCGCTTCGGGCCATTCGCGTTTGAGGTCGTTGTTCGTGGGATCGACCAGCCTCGAGATGATCCGGAGTTGCAAGGTGCCAATCCTGCTGGTGAGGTGAGAGAATGACGGAACCGACAGAGGACGCGCTGCGCGCCCGCTTCCTTCCACGTTTGCGGGAAGAGCTGATTGCCTTGCAGGAGGCGTCAGAGACCACTAGTGAGCATCGCCGACCGGTCGAGCTCGATCAGCAGAGCACAGGTCGCCTCTCGCGGATGGACGCGCTTCAGAACCAAGCGATGGCTGCCGGGTCCGAAGCACGACGCCAGAACCGACACAAGTCAATCTCGGCTGCCATCGACCGACTTAATAAAGGAGAGTTTGGCTGGTGCGATGAGTGTGGTGAATTCATAGGCGAGAAGCGGCTGGACTTCGACCCGACCTTTGCGAAATGCGTAAGCTGCGCCGATAGCTTGCGTTAAACATCGCAAACGGCCTCAAGCTGCCATCGGCCACGCCGACGGGCCGCAGAGCAGCGTCATATGGGACAACCGAATGGCCAATTTGGGCCGATCTCAGCCAGGCCCGCGTCTAGTTAATGACGTTAGGTCAACGTTGATTGACCATGGACAAACTATCTGCGCTCTGCGAGGAGGGCAGTGCTACGTTACTTCAGTCGATCCCCTGCTTTCCCTACCGGACCTCAGCGAACTCGATACTGGCCGACTGCGCCGCGCTGTTGCACTTCCGCGAACAGGTTGAAAACTAAAGGAGATCTCACGATGGCCAATGGCACCGTGAAATGGTTTAATTCTACTAAAGGCTTTGGCTTTATTGCCCCCGCGACTGGCGGAAAGGACGTATTCGTCCATATTTCCGCCCTTGAGCGTGCAGGCCTGACTTCGTTGAACGATGATCAGGAAGTCACATTCGAAATCGAATCCGGCCGTGACGGCCGCGAGTCGGCGGCAAATCTTCAGCTCGCCTGAGCAATTGATCCGAATTTGGAACAGGGCGCCCTCGGGCGCCCTTTTTCATTGCGCCTCGACACCATGGCCAGGCGTGTGACGATTTCAACGGGAGGGCGCCAGCGCACCGCTAAGGATCTCGCGCCAATCAGTATAGAACCCGATGGCTGCAAAGAACGACGAAAAAATACGGCCAGTAGGAAGCCGTTTATGGAATGTGCTGCGCTTGTCATGAATGGCAGCAATGCGGAAACTGCAGCGCAGCATCAGGATGACCGATAGACGGCCGCAATGGGCCGTCCATGAAGACAGCTCCGGGAATAATATTTCAATCGCACCCATGACGACGAACGCTTCCTTTTTGCTCGGCGTGCAATTATCCAACCGTGCTTTATATCTGGGTATGTCCAGCCCGCAATACCCAGCAAGCTTGACACTGAATTCGGCGGAGCCACCTTCATACTAAGGCTATTCAACTAGACTGTTATGGGACGCCTTAGCCTGCGAGGTGGAAATTGCCTCCATCGCTTTGGTCGCCAAGTATTCCAAGGAGGCTTATGACTGGTCAAATCATCGCAATGATCCTTTTGACGCCATTCGCTCTCGCGTTTATTTATGCGGGTATTCACGAATATCTTCGGCATAGGTCCGGGGACGGTGCGAGCTACGGGCTCGTCTACGATGAGACGACGGGAACGACGCACATCTCTGGACTCGCCGAGGATGAGGACCCCTATGACCCCGATGAGTTCGATCCCAATGATCACAATTGGCCCGAGGGCGCGGACGACGACAAATCGTAGGCTTTAGATGTGTGGTGTTCTCGCGGCCAACGAACCTGCGCTACCCCGCAAACCGCGCGATGAAGGTTCAAGTCGATGTTCAGGAAGGCGAAGTGATGGCCGGCGTCAATGAGAGCGTCGTCTATTTCACGCCCGATACCTGGAAGGGCGCGGCTTAGCCTGTCATCGCTGACAGCAAAGCTGGACCAAGGTTGTCCAAACGGCGTTAGTCGAATCTGATGGCAATGACCTGTTCGGTAACACCGCGTCGCGGCTTCGTCGCTGATTACAAAACTCCGCCATGGGACGACTAAGGCGCGCCCTCCAGGAAAAAGGTGGTGCAATTCGCTGCGACGGACAGCGACTTACAGATCCGGCTCGCACCTTCCCCGACCCGGAACCAGTCACCTCGCACACGGTCCTCGCCCTATCTGCGTGGTCCAGCCGCAGCAGCGGACACGCCTCTTCCGCGTGGCCTTGAAGCCAAGTGCGGCAGCTTTCTCGGTCGAGGGGAACTGGCATCCTTTAGCAGTGAACCGGGCGGACGATCTCACTGGAATTGGCGGCAAAGATGTAGATCTCGGCGCCCTCCAGACGCTTCTTGGGCTCGCACCGCGACGGCTGCCACATGCGTCGAATGCAAATGGCGGGCGCGTTTCGAGGCTCCGATCTTGAAGGCTTGGCGGGCAAGAATTCGCCGTTTTTGGCTTGCGAAAACACATGAGGTATCTTTCTGCAGCGCGGCGTGAAATTGGACTCCCTTCAGCGGCCTCCCCCGATGGAGCGGGCGCACCCTCAACAGACGTGTAGTTCCATGAGATATTTGACCACGGCGGCCTCCGCCCTTCTTTTCGCCCTCACACCACCCGCGTTCGCCGATCGCGGATCGAACCTGCCCAACTCCAATCCGAAACCTGCCGTCGCCAATGAAGCGCCGGAGACGGAAGCCACTCCGATTACGATTCCCGAGCAGCTGATCGCGAATCTGCAAAGGGATTTCGGACTGACACGCAGCCAGGCGGCAGGGATTACCGGAAACCTCGCCCACGAGTCCGGGAACTTTCGGATGCTCGCCGAGATCGATGGCGGCTGCTACGGCTATTCCCAGTGGTGCGGCCCCCGCAAGAGCCGGTTTCGCAGCTACGCCGCGCGCGTCGGCGGCCAAGAGAGCTTCGAGGCGAATTACGGCTACCTGCATTACGAGCTGAAGACCGAGTATGGCGCAATGATACAACGGATCCGCGCAACGGATGACGTGAGCCAGGTTGCCCGCATCTTCATGAAGACCTTCCTGCGCCCGCGGGCTTCCACGGCGAACCTGGAGAGGCGTGTGCGCTTCTCGAAGATGTATTTGGCCGAAAGGTTCGACGGAGCCGGCTGCTACTCGCATTTCCAGCTCGAGGCCAGAAACCGGCCCGCAGCCTGCCCCGAGAATACGTAAGGTCGGAACCGATTGAATTCGGTCGAGCCTCGCGACTAACTACTGCAAGGCGAAGCGGTGACATGCGTGACCGTAGCTGGTCGAAAGATGCTGCACGCTTTAGCGGCTGAGCGCTTGAAGACGTTACGTGGTGGGATTCCGCTGCCGGCGCAAGCTTGGTATGGGCCGTTCGTGCTCCTTCACCCTTGCGCAGGGAAGGGCGTATTTTGTTGAAAAACTCGTGCTTGATCGAAGCGTAAGTTGCTGCTTCAATTCTTCCGGCCAGCGGGAGAATTGAGCAATGTTGGGACCGAGACAGGAAGCGCAGGGAGCACTTTTCTATGAGTTCTCGCTGGAGGATCACGTTCCGCAAAACCATCTTCTTCGCTCCACTGATCGGTTCGTCGACCTGAGCAGCATCCGTGCCCATCTTGCAGATTTCTTCAGCCACACCGGCCGTCCCTCCGTCGATCCCGAGCTGCTGATCCGCATGCTGCTGGTCGGTTATTGCTTCGGCATCCGGTCGGAGCGGCGGCTCTGCGAAGAGGTGCATCTGAATTTGGCGTATCGCTGGTTTCTTTAGGTGGGCATGTTTCGTCAACTCCTTTTTTGCCTTAATGGGATCAGCTGCGCTCGGAAGGGTTCCGGCTTCTTTTCGTGCTCGACGCCTGGCGACGTCGGCGGACAGGATAGGGTATGAGGGGTCGGACGGCCTAGCTCTGCCGCGCGATTGGTGGAAAGTGCTCCAGCGTCGCAACCAACGATGCGGGCTCATCCGACCCTCGCACCCTCCCGGGCGCGCCTTTCCGCCGACAGGCGGATTTCGGTGTCCTGTATCGCGTCTGACCAACGGAAGTCTGTCCCGTCAGACCACATCCGATGCATGACGACAGCCAATTTGCGGGCAAGTGCAACTTTGGCCGACTGCATACTGCGGCGTTTTGCGATCCGCATGGCCCAGGACCGCAAGGCGGACCAACGTCCGTGATGCATCAGGACATGCGCGGCCTGATAAAGCGCCGTGCGAACCATCTCGTCTCCGCATCGACTGATCCGTCCATCATAGTCAATTTGCCCCGAGCTGTATCGCCTTGGCGTCAGTCCAAAATGTGCCCCAACATCTCGCGATCGCTTGAAGCGTTCAGGCGCATCCACTCCGGTCACATAGGTCAGCGCGACAATGACGCCGACGCCGGGAACCGTCATCAATCGCCGACAGATGGGATCACGCCGGGCGAGTTGAATGCAAAGCCGATCGAGGCGTTCAAATGCTTCCACTATGGCGCGCCTGGCGCGCAAGAGCGGCTCCACAATCGCCGTCAAACTTGGGTCACCTGCGACCAATTCGAGGACACGCCCTTCAAATCCGCGCTTCGTGACGGCACCAATCCTGAGCCCGAACACTTTCAGCGACCCGCGAATGCAGTTCTCGATGTCTTGGGACTTGCCCAACAGGTGGCTGCGACTGACCAGCAGCATGCGGGTCCGTTGAGTTTCGTCGCTTTTGACAAAGACCCGGCGGAACCAGCCAAGACGAACGAGCTGAGCAATGCCGCGCGCATCGTTGCGATCCGTTTTGTTTCGCATGGCGCTGAGCCCGGCCTTCACATGACGGCACTCCATGCAGATTGCTGGCAGACCAGCACCCCGCAACTCGCTGTAGAGCCAGGATGCCGTCGGTCCTGCTTCAAGACCTAACCGGGCAATCGACTGCCTGAAGTCCTTCAATAACTCAACAATCGCCTCTGGTTCTGCTTCGATTTTACGTTCAAGGCAGACAGTTCCTCCATCATCGACAACGCAAACGTTGACGGTTTCAAGGGACGCGTCGATCCCGAAATAATAGCTCATGGTCCTTCCTCCGATTTTCAAAGTAGATGGATGGTATGATGACCTAAGCGGACCCGCCCACCTACTCCATCTCTGCCGCCTCGACCTGAGCGACCGTGTGCCGGATCACTCGACCTTCTCCAAGAACCGTCATGGCCGGTTTCGCGACAGCGAGTTGCTGCGGCATCTTTTCGAGATAACCGTCACGCGGTGCATCGAAGAGGGCCTTGTCAGCGGGCAGCGCATGGCTTCGACGCAAGCCTGATCGAGGCGGATGCGAACAAGCAGAACTCGACGCCGAAGGAAGACTTGGATGCCTCGAAGATCGACCCGACCGACGCGCCCCGCGCGGTTCGAGAGTATCTCGACACGCTGGACGAGGCTGCCTTCGGGGCCGCCAGTGACGTCCAGCCCAAGTTCACGTCCCATTCCGATCCGGCAAGTCAGTGGACGGCAGCCCGCAAGGGGCCTGCTTTCTTCAGCTACTCCGACAATTACCTGATCGACACCGATCATGGTGTCGTCGTCGACGTGGAGGCCACGCGATCGATCCGGCAGGCCGAAGTCGGCTCGACCAAGACCATGCTGGATAGGGTGAAGGTCAAGTTCGACCTGCATCCAGAGCGCCTGATTGCTGATACGGCCTATCGCACCGGGCCGATGCTAGGCTGGCTGGTCAATCGCAAGATCGCCGCGCACATCCCAGTCTTCGACAAGTCCGGCCGCAGCGATGGCACCTGGAGCCGGGCGGACTTTGAGTGGGATGCCGAGAACGATCATTACGTCTGCCCCGAGGGCCAGACACTGAAGCAGATCCGCCGGAACTACTCCGAGCCGCCGAACTTGTCGCGCACAAATCTGGAACCAACCACCAACGCTGGATGTTTGGGACCCATAACGGCAACTTTATCGATTGTGAGCGTGTTGGCCGTTTTTCGCATCTTGGCGCGACACTGTTAAAAAATTAGGAGGCTTTCATCATGAAAATCACCCGCAATACTCGAAATCTTCTTCTGGGCACCGCGTTGACCTTGCCTATGAGCGGGCTGGCGTCCGCGCAGACGATTGAGATTAGTGAGGATCAGCTTCAGGATAAAACCGAAGAGTGCCGGACATTAGCCCGTGACATTCAAACCATGGACCAGCCTGTAACCGGCGCTAATCGCGAAGATGTCATGACCGCCATCAACGAAGATCTCGCCGAAGAATGCGCCACGTTGGCCGACGAACTGGCATCTTCCGGAAATGAGAGCCAGACTGACAGCAACCGGGCCACCGAAACCGCCAGCGACAAGGTTACGGAAGAAGTGACCGTTTCCGAAGAGGCGACAATTGAGGGTGAGGCAAAAGTAGTGGTGCCCGACCCCAATGTAGACGTCCAGGTGCCCGCCCCGAATGTACGCGTGACCGAACAGCAACCGCAGGTGGATATCACGCAGGATCCGTCGCAGATTGAACTGGAGCAAGCCAAGCCGACGATCTCGGTCGAAATCCCCAACATCATCGTGCGCGTCGATATTCCCGCGCCCACCGTCTATGTTTTGACCAACGATCCGAAGGTCCAGATCAGCTCGGCCGACCCTCAGGTAGAGGTTGAACAGGGTGAGCCGACGGTCAGCGTCAGGCAGGCGGACCCCGAACTGAACGTCGATCTCGGCGTCGATGCGAGCGGCGAAGCAGAGACTTCGAACCAAGCCCAGACGAGCGATAGCGGCGAATCCACGCAGCAGGTCGAAGGCGACACCAGCATGGAAACGGCGGAGCCTCAGGTCGAAATTGTTCAGGCCGAGGGCGAGCCCGAGATGACTTACCAATCAGGGGATCCGACTGTTTCCTATAAAGCGGTCGAACCCGAGGTCTCGATCAAGATGGCCGAGAAACCGACAATTGAGTTGACTCAAGCCGGCGAGCCGACTGTGAAGGTCGAAACTGCGGAAGAGCGGGAGCAGCGTCAGCGCCAGCAGGCCGAAGCCAAGGAACAAGCCGATGCGAAGAAAGACGCTGACGCGTCGATGGCGCAGGACGGCACTGTGAAAGCCGACACGGCGCGAGCTGATGCGGAGCAGGCTGGAGAGGCTCAAACCGACGAGGCCGCAAGCGAAGCCGTTGCGACCGGGGAAAATGCCGAAGCGGGGGAAACCGCAATGGATGGCGAGCGTGAGATGATGACACGCCCGTCGGTCGAACGTGATGGCTATCAGCAGGCCGACATGGAAGCCGTGCGTAAGATGACGTCGGAAGACCTTGAAGGTACGACCGTCTATGGCGCCAATGACGAAAGCGTGGGCGAAATTGAATCTCTGGTCCTTGGTGACGGGGGTCAGGTAGACAGGGTCGTCATCAACGTCGGTGGCTTCTTGGGCCTGGGAGAGAAACCAGTTGCGGTAACCTTCGACGAGTTGCAGTTCCTGCAAGCTGAAGGTGGCGGGGATCTGCGGATCTATATTGATAGCACCGAAGAGACGCTCGAAAATCAGCCTAAATTCGAGAATTGATCTCCCGCGCAATCAAAGAGTTGGGCCCGTCCCTTTGTGGATGGGCCCTTTGTCAAGCGGGGTGATCTCCCCGAAACCAATCGCATGCGGATGAACAATTTTCCCAAAATGATGCCTAAGGGGGCCATCGCTCCGGATGCGCTGACGCCGATGGCGTTTAACTTATACGAGCTCTGCGCAAACGCTGCGCACTGCGGCACACTTAGCCAAAGCGAAGGAAGACTAATGTTCTCGGCGCGCCGTCAGGGAGGCCGGTCGGAGATCGAATTGCAGGACCGTTGCTGACTTAATCCGTAGAAGGTGTAGAAAGAAAGCGTCGGTCAAGATCAAGGCTTCCCATGCGAGACCAGAGGTATGTAAATCCGGTGTCCAGACGGATTATCATTGCTATGCGTAGACCGTTCCATTCGATCACATTGATGGAACTGCTAGGAACCGTTATTCCATCGGAACCTTGGGCTTCCAGTGGCGTCAGGCTAAGTTTGTCCTGGCAGTGACGGTTGCCTTCCGGAGTAGGGAATTTTGAACTCGCTGAGACGAGGGGGCGTTAGGTCCATGGCCGAACATCGCTACTATGAATATTGGATGATCGAAAAGAGAAACTTTGAGCGGCGAGCCTCGACTGATAGGCAAATTCAAAGAGAGTGTCCTGTCTTCTGTGTAACTGGGAACTGGTCCATGCTTCCTGAGAGGAGCAAGGACGATGACGATTTCCAA
>NZ_JBHFPE020000033.1:0-11144 GCF_043355935.2 Roseovarius roseus
CGCTCAGTGAACGAGCAACACCGGCTATGTAGAAGCAGGTGGACGCCAGTTCCTACACCACTTCCCGGGGCACTACCGCTCATCCTTGATTGAGTTTATGCGCTTTCAGTTTGGTGGCGCAAGCGCCGCGGCGGGTGATCACATCATCACAGCTCATCGTTCAGAAATACCGGATCTTGCCCCAGCCCGTACGAAGCAAAGCCGCGCGCAGCGCCGATCAGCGTTCGCAGGCTGGTGAAAAGGGCGCGAACACGCTGCGCATCGACCATCTGGCCCGTGTCGAGCAGGCAGGATTGCAGACGTTTGATTTCTGCCTGCTCGCCAAGGCTCAGCGATACGCTCGTCTTGAGGGCGCCTTTGTCGTAATCACTCTACCCGTATGATCCGGCGGGCCAGGACTGACTGGCCGGGAATGTCCAGGAAACGCAGCTCATACGTGCCCGGCGCGTCCGGAAGGGTGATGGAAAGCGGCGGCGCGCCGTCGATCCTGATGGCGGTGATCCAGGTGAAGATCGCCTGATCTGCCCGCGCGATCGAGATGCGTTGATCGCCGCTGGCATTCTGAACCGTCCAACCGACGCTGATGGTCTCGCCGGCGGCGGCAGTCTCGGGCGCGCTCAGGCTAGCGCCGCTTTGCAGCGCGGCATCCGCGGCAAGCACCTCGATGGCGTGCCGCGCAAGCACGCGGCGGCCCTCGTTCAGCACATAACGCAGCTCGTAGAAGCCCGTCTCGGCGGGGGCAGCCAGCTTGGCATCGGTATCCTCGCCGACCCTGACATAGGGACCGGATTTTTCATCCGGCGTGCCGATTGGAACGATCGTGACGTAGTCCTGGCCGTGGACGGCGCCGGTCCACGCAACGCCGATCGTGTCCTCGGCCCTGATCTGATCGGGGCCGCTCAGCGTGACCTCCGGCTCGGTGATTTCGATGGGATTTGACGCCAACGTGCGGCGACCCTCGTTCAGGACGTAGCGCAGCTCGTAAAGGCCGGTCTGGCCGGGCGCCTGCAAGTCACTCTCGTTGTCGTCCCCGACCCGAACGTAATTCTCGGCGCTGCCCTCATCAGCGCCCATCGGCACGATGGTGATGAAGTCCTGCGCGTCCACCGTTCCGGTCCAGCTGACGCGAATCTTGTCCCCGGCAAGGGCCGTTTCCGGGCCGTCTAGCGTGACCTTCGGCTCGGTGATCTCGATGGGCGTTGAGGCCAGCGTGCGGCGGCCCTCGTTCAGTACGTAGCGCAGCTCGTAAAGGCCGGTCTGGCCGGGCGCCTGCAGGTCATTCTCGCTGTCGTCCCCGACCCGTATGTAATTCTCGGCGCTGCCCTCATCAGCGCCCATCGGCACGATGGTGATGAAGTCCTGCGCGTCCACCGTTCCGGTCCAGCTGACGCGAATCTTGTCCCCGGCAAGGGCCGTTTCTGGGGCGTCTAGCGTGACCTCCGGCTCGGTGATCTCGATGGGCTTTGACGCCAGGGTGCGGCGGCCCTCGTTCAGCACGTAGCGCAGCTCGTAAAGGCCGGTCTCGCCGGGTGCCTGCAGGTCGTTCTCACTGTTGTCGCTGACCCGGATATAATTCTCGGCGCTGCCCTCTTCAGACCCCATCGGCACGATGGTAATGAAGTCCTGCGCATCCACCGTTCCGGTCCAGCTGACGTGGATCTTGTCCCCGGCAAGGGCCGTTTCTGGGGCGTCTAGCGTGACCTCCGGCTCGGTGATCTCGATGGGCTTTGACGCCAAGGTGCGGCGGCCCTCGTTCAGCACGTAGCGCAGCTCGTAAAGGCCGGTTTCACCTGGTGCCTGCAGGTCATTCTCACTGTCATCGCTGACCCGGATATAATTATCGGCGCTGCCCTCCTCGGCGCCCATCGGGACGATGGTGATGTAGTCCTGCGGCGCGACCGTTCCGGTCCAGCTGACGCGGAACTTGTCCCCGGCAAGGGCCGTAGCGGGGCCGTCCAGCGTGACGTCATATTCAGGCTCTGGTTCGGGCAGAGGTTCAGCCGAAGGTTCCGGAGTGGACACAGCCTCGCTCACGCTCGCAAAGGCCTTGCCAAGCTCGTCGGCATTGCCAGCCGATAGATACTGACCACCGGTCCTGTCCGCGAGGCAGGACAGCGCACTCGCATCCGCATCGCCAAGACCGAAGCCGACGACATGCGCGGTAAAGCCGACGCCGCCTTTTTCCAGCGCATCGGCTAGCGCGCAAGGGTCGCGCTCGCAGCTCTCCAGCCCGTCCGAGATCAGGATCACGGTCGCGGGCATATCTGTGTAGGACATTTCGGTCGCGGCTCGCTCAACGGCGCTTGTCAGGGGCGTCTTGCCGGTCGGAGTGATCGCGCCAATCCGCTCGAGGATACCCGCGCGGGTATCCTGCGCCGGCGTGACAAGTGTTTCGATGTCGGTGCAGTCACCCCGGCGGCGATGACCATAGGCCATGAGCCCAACATTGCGGTCGGCGGTCCATTCGCCCAGTAGATTTTCCATCACATCGCGTGCAATCTCGATCTTGGCAGTACCGTCGATCTGGCCCCACATCGAGTTCGAGCCATCAAAAACGATCATCACGTTTTCATCGGCGGCATACGCGGCCGTGGAATAGGCCAGAGTGCCGACAAGCGACAGTGTCGCCGCGTTGAAGAGGTTATGTTTCATATTCACTTCCTTCGCGTGTGATGATCCGTATGCGGTGCGCCTTGTTGCCGATATCGAGCCTTACTGCTTAGCAAGCTGTCAAGGTACGATGCCGTCACTTAGGGGGCCTATGACGGTTCCGTTCGCTTCGAGCGCCGTGGCGGCATCTGTCATCGCGGCCTGCAAAGCCGCCGCTTCGCGACCTATGCTCTCGCCCTCAGCCTGCCCAAGTATCTTACCCGTTTCGATGTCGATTTCCTGAGCAAAGACCAAGTAACCGTCAGGCTTTTCCACCCGGAATATCTTGAAATTGAGAAACCGGCGCGGCGGGTCGAGCTTGCCTGGCCCGGCCTGGCAGATCTCGCGCATCCCGATTTCGGGCAGGATTGCGTTGTTGCGGCCCATCCGGAACCGGATGTGCCGGGTGGATCCGTCGCGGGCGGTGCCGGCGAGGTCGCGCTCCGTCTCAAGAGCGCGAAAATAGTCGCCCGGCGCGTACTCCGCGGGCGGGGTCATGCCACGCGCAGCAAGAAAGCCGCGCGTTGCGGTGTTTTCTTGAGCGAAGTCGGGCGCTTCCGCCTCCTCGCTGTCACTGCATGCGTCCATGTCGGGCATCACGGTGTCGCGCGGTTCCATCGCAACAGGAAAGGTGTATTTGAAGCCCTCCGACACACCCTCGAGCTTGCCGACAAAAACCTTGTGGCCGATGACGCGCATCGTCAGTGAACCGCTCTCGATTCCGATGTCCTGCGCCACATATGTTGTGTCATCATTCGCCGATTGCACGAAGAGCATACTCTTGCCGCCCTGGCTGATGACGAACTCGCGCCCGCATTGATTGACTTCCATCTCGAACAGGCCTTCGCTTTGCGGTTTGCGAATGGTCTGACCAACCCAGCCCTCGCGATTGTTGTACGCC
This sequence comes from Roseovarius roseus, assembly GCF_043355935.2. Classification (NCBI taxonomy): domain Bacteria; kingdom Pseudomonadati; phylum Pseudomonadota; class Alphaproteobacteria; order Rhodobacterales; family Roseobacteraceae; genus Roseovarius; species Roseovarius roseus. The sequence goes on from NZ_JBHFPE020000033.1 coordinate 3,551, forward strand.
TGCGCGATACGCCCGGCATCCGGCAGGGCATTTCCCGGCGCGACGTTGACGAAGCTTTTACCAAAGAAGTACTCGTAGATGCCCTCGCAAGGCGGAGCCCCTCCTTTGGCGGGATCGGCCATGCCCGTAATGGCCATCAGGGCGAACAGCCAGGCGACGCTGCTCTTGCGCGTTCCTTGCAAAGGTACCGTTTGCATTTCGCCCGGCATTGGACCGGATCTGTCGCGACGTGCTCGAACAGCCATGTCCTTCTCCTCCTTCGCTTAGGGTTCGGGATGATCGCCGTGCAGGCGGTCGATGATGCGGCGGGCCGTGGCAATATCGTCGAACACGCCGTGAAGATCCTCCTCGATCTTGTCCGCCGGCGTAGTCAGGCGGCTTAATTTGATGAAATCCACATCGCGCTTGAGGGCCATGAAGAAGGAGTTGTCGTGAAACCCCGCCTCCAGCCCTTTGGCGCCGTGGCGACCACCCTCGTCCTTGGCCAATCGCACGAGGCTGTCCAGGAACTCGCGCGCCAGTACGCTACGCGCAATTTGCGGATCGGCTGAATATGCCTCGAAATGTCGCTCGAATTCGGCGTGGCCGGTTTCGACCTTGGGCATGCCGCGCCCGGAAGTGCCGCCAAACATCTCGGTCAGCTTGTTGCCCATGCCGAAATCGCGCGCGATCAGGATGCGCGTTGGAATCGGGTCCGGGACACCAATGCGCAGAAGCAAACCCTTGAACAGCGTCTTGCTGGAACGATCGCTTGTATCGTTATCCGCGTTTGAGCTGCTTTGGCTCTTATCACTGAAGAGCTTAGCCTCGACAACTTCGAATGCCGTGTCGCGGTAAGTCCCCTCGAGCCGGTCGCCGATCCACGACCGCGTAAAGGGCCGGATCACGCCCAGCTTCTGCATGCGCTCCAGCGGAAATCCCTTGTGTGCGTCGTCGCGGTCATAGCTCAGATCCCCCAGGAAATCGCAGACAACGGGCATCACGGTCTGCGCGGCCGCGCCGCTCCATCTGTCCGCCTGCCGCTTCCACAGAAGAAAGGCGGCGACGGCGCCGAAGGCAAGCGGCACGCCGAAGCCGACCAACAGCCCGGCCAGGCCGTTCGCTCCGGCCCCGAAGAGCACGAACAACAGCCCGAGCGCCGCCCCGCCCGCCAGCGCCATCGCGGCATGCCTTTTGGCCACGGCCAGAATGGCCTGTCGCTGCGCTTCCAGCTCACTCAGGCGGGGCGCGACGCGAGTCCGGAACACCTCGCTAAAGCCGGCCTCAATCGGGCTACGTTCAATGTATTCGGTCATATCTCCTCCGGTGGATCGTTTCGGACCGAAGTCCAGTCAGGGAAATTCCCAGCCTTCGTGTTCAATCCGCATGATGCGTAGCTCAGGATCGGTAAGCGATGTGTCGATGCGCAGACGAAACACCGCGCTGTCCGGGTGGCCGAAATTGCGGAAATTGGCGTGCACGGTGATCATGCCGCGGTGCATCGCGCGCTGCGGTGCCGGGACCACTTCCAGCTCGGTGATGTCGGTGTCCTGCGCATCGAAAAGGGGGTCTGCGCCTAAGCCGCCGCGCTTTAGACGCACGACGGCATCTTGGAAAAAGTAATTCCTTGCCTCGGACGGATGCAGCGGCCCGATCGCGCTTTGACTTCTGGCGCTTTGGTGCAGGTCATAGACTTGGCGCACCAGCGACACTGCTTCTGCGATCAGCGGGTCGCCAGCAGGCTGGCAAGCTGCCGACGTGTCCTCGGCTAAAAACCGCGCTGCGACCCAGCCTTGGGCGCGGCGATCCGCGCTTTGCATCAGGCACCACCGGGAGGGAAGGGCGCTGCGCTGGCTGTCGGTCAGCTCCCAGTATTTTTGGCGGGGCAGGAACGGAACGCATGTGACCATCTGCAAACCGGTTGCATCAGGCGCGAAGGCACCGATCACCAGATAGTCGGCTCCGGGCCCGGTCCGGGCATTCAGCACATCATTCGCAGCAACCCCCGTGACCTGCCAGGCATCCGGTCCATGCCCATCCATCTGCGCCAGCGCGCCGGAGGAGGGCAATAGCAGGACGGCAAGGACCATGACGCACCTGTATAATATCGGCATGGAAAAACCTCCTCCACAAAGATTGCGTGCTGTCGATTGAGCGAACGACTGACCGCTTAATCGCGAACCAAAGTCACGTCCTTGACCACCACGTTTTCAAAATTTTCGCGGTAGCGCTCGATCGTTTGCGCGCGATGCGTGCGCGCCAGCGCAGGCGTGTCAAAGCACCTCGACGACGTGCCGTTCAGAGCGACGTCATGCTGTGCGCCGATCACATGGTAGAAAAGACTGCCCAGTGACGATCGGTCTGCCGCCTTATCGGGCAGGACGTTCGATACGAAGTACATGAATTTCGGGTCATGGCCCGGTGCGTGCTGACAAAGATCCAGACTACCTGTCGCTTCCTGCTGTTGGCACTGACTGAAAACAAAAACATAACCGTCTTGCTCGGTGCATTCAGCGGCGGCGGTGCCCGCCATGCCGCCCATGACCAAGACAATGCAGAGTGTAGTTGATTTCATATCGTAATCTCCTTTCTTCTGTCGGGGGAGGGGGGCCGCGCTATGCTGGACGTGCGCGGGGCTCATCCGCTGTCGCAGGCTGGCCTGCACCAATCGCCCGCTCTTTCAGCTTGCGGAACTTGGCTGACATCTGTTCCAGCTTGGCGTCCCATTCGGGGTTGGGCTCCTGGCCCTCAATCGTCTTGAAATAGACCTGCATCATGCAAGCGATGGCGAAAGGCTCCAGCAGCGCGGCCTTGACGCTCCAGGCAAACAGCAGGGCAAAGACGACGCCGCCCGCCGCCCATGCGCCGGGCATGAGGTAGACGACCAGAGCCGCGGGGGCGAGCATGACGATGAAGACAAGAAAGCTGAGGCCATAGACAATGATCGCCAGCCAAGCGGCATTTTTTAGCATCACCTTGTAGTTCTGCCCGTAAAGCACCAGCGCCTCCTTGGCCGACATCCAGGCGTTTTCAGACCGGGTGCGGATCGCATAGGCGAGGATGACCTCGTCGATGAAGCCGACCGCGACCTTCAGGAATGCGGCGAGGATACCGCCCAGTTGTTGCACACCGGGGATCGGCAGGATGGTCAGGATACCGCGCACCAGTCCGGTGATGGCCCGGACGACGCCCTTGATCAGCTGGTCGATGGCGAAAAGGACGCTGGCCTCTGCAAATCGTTCCTTGACCACTGCTGTCGCATGGTGGATCTGGCTCCGCCCCTCGGGCATCGGCTTGCCGTCGATCAACTCGATCAGTACCGCGATATGACCGGCCTTGACGATATAGAGGATGTATTCGCGCGCCCAATACATGATCGCGCCGAAAATGCCGAAGCCTGCAAAGCCGCCCCACATCGTGCTGCTGGCGCGAAATCCCTCGTCGCCGAAGCCACCGACCCCCCAGCCGACACCGGCCCCGACGCCGGTGACCAGGATGTAGCCCAGCGTGATACCGAAATAGACGGCGATGCGCAAAAGGATGAAGGGCAAGGTTCGCACCATCATCCCCAGCGCACCGCCTATGCTAAAATCCCACATGAAAAAGTCCTTCTTGAAAATCACTCTTTGAAATTCCGGTGCCGGTCCTGCCGGCGTATTCGCCACACATCACGACTCACATTTGCTGTTGCCATACCTCGCCGCGCAGGCCCGTGCGGCGCAGGAGTCGATTTGCGGATTGCGCTGCCGCGCCTTGATGTCGACAGTCTCAATCTCGGTATAAGGGATCGACACAGTCTCCATGACCTGCTGGCAATGCGTGACCGTTCCCGAGGTCGTGCAGGTCGATCGGCCTGTCGGGCGCTCTTCGCTGCGGTATTTCGTGACGGCCTCCTGGCGGTAGACCGGCGGGATCTTAAGCAGCCATTCCGCCTCGCAATGCTTGCGCTCGGCCCGGTATTCAGGCGTGCCACAGCTGGACAGAGCGACCAGCCCGAGGGTGCAAAAATAGAGAGTTGACTTCTTTAATGGCTGCATTCGCTCTCTCCGACCGTCCGATGCCGCTCGCGTCATTTGCGGACTTGGGTGGCATGTTCACATGACCTGACCGCAATCCGCCCCGTTCGTTCAGAGGGGGCGGCCAAAGATTTCCCTACGTAAGCTGTTTGCACAAATGAGCGCGTGCTGGTGAACTGCTACCGGATCAATTGGGGAGAATGGACATGCTGAGGCAGGCGCAAGTGGCTCTGAGTGGTTTGATGCTGATGAGCGGAGCGGCCGTGGCGGATCAAGGTGATGTGATCCTTGAGGTAACCGGCCAGATAGCGGATGGGCCCGCCGCACTGGACCGCGCTACGTTGCAAACCCTGCCGTCTGTCACGATCAACACCTCGACTGTTGTAACCGACGGCGTCCACGCCTTCTCGGGCGTTCTGATGCGGGATCTTTTGGATAGCTTGAATGCCGAGGGCGATCAGGTGATGGCAACTGCTCTGAATGAATATGCTGTGGACATCCCCATGAGCGATTTCTACGAGTATGACGTGATCCTCGCTACTACCATGGATGGCAAGGAGCTGGTGCGTGAGGATAAAGGGCCACTCTGGATCGTATATCCCCGCGACGATCACGAAGCATTGCAGGACATCCGATATGATTATCGTTGGGTTTGGCAGTTGCGCCGCCTCGACGTGCGATGAGACAGCTCCGCCGCCTTTGGTTGATCCTGCCTCTGGTCACCGTCCTCGTGTTCGCGGTTCTGCTATCGTTTTCGCTTGTGCGCATGTTCGCCGTCCAGAACGCTATGCGTGTCAGCGCGGAACAGAACATGCTCTGGGTGTTCCATCAAAGCGACGTAGCTGCCTTGCGCCTGACCAACTTGGTTGCGCTGGCTGAAATGGGAGAAGCCGGACAGGGAGATCTTGCACTCTGGTTCGACATCTTATCCGGCCGGATCTCCTTACTGAATGACGGGCCACAGCGCCGTTTCGTCGAGGAAATTGGATTTGGCAGAGATCTGGACCGGCTGACCGACGCCCTTGTCGCGATTGCGCCGATGATCGACGATTTCACGTCCGGCGATGGCCCGCGACTGCGCGCCGCGCTGGCACCCTTTACGGCAGTGCTGGGTCGGGCGGCAAACGCGTCGATGATCGCGGAATGGGACGAACTCGGCGGGCGGCTTGAGGCCTACCGCAACCAGCTACACCAGAACATTCTGTCGCTAATCGGGATCATGGTCGCGGGCGGCATCCTGACGGTCACGCTTGTCATTGCGCTGCGGCAGTCGCGCGCGCGCAATCACTTGTTGCGGCGAGAGCGGGATTTTTCTGGCCTGCTGATCTCGTCCAGTGGGGAAGGTATCTTGGCGGTGGACAGAGATGCAAATTGCTCGTTGTGGAACGATGCGATGGCAGAGATGATGAACCAGACGGCAGAGCAGGCCATTGGACGGCATCTGTCCGACGTCGCTGGGTTCTTCGACATCGCGCCGGTGCGGGACGGCGTGGCGCGCGCCCTTGCCGGAGAGACCTCGCGGTTGACGCTTCAGCCCCTGTTTTCCAGGGAGTATGACACGCCGCTCCATGTCGATCTGAGGTTTTTTCCAATGCGCAACGACGGTGCGATCCTTGGTGCGATCCTGTTCATGCACGACGCATCCGACCGCCACGCAGCTCAGCAAAAGGACGCCGAGGACCGCGACCGTCTGGAAGAATTGGTTGCCGAGCGCACGCGTGATCTGGATAGCGCACTCCGGCGTGAACGATCGGCGGCCGACCTTTACCGCAACTTTGCAGCGATGGTGTCGCATCAATTCCGCACGCCACTGGCGGTTGCGGATTCAGCGCTGCAACGCCTGATCCGGCGCGGCCCACGCGCCGATTCCTTTGAAGTTGCTGAACGCGCTGGCCGCGCTCGCAATGCTATCGCCGGCCTCACGCGGCTGGTGGACAGCACGCTGGATGCCGCGCGACTGGATGCGGGTCAGATCGGCGCCCGCCGGGAGGAGTGCGATTTAAACGAGATCATACATTCCGTCTGCAACCGCCAGCGCGACGCGGCGCCGGACCGGCCAATCGAGATCACACAAGCCAACCCCGGACAGGCCACCGTGTTCTGCGATCCGGCCCTTGCCGAACAAATTCTGGAAAACCTGTTGTCCAACGCCGACAAATACGCCGCCCCTGAAACCGCTGTATCCCTGACCCTGCACGGCGACGGCGAAAGCCTTTTTTGTGATGTTCACAATTCTGCTAACCCCATTCCTCCGGAAGATCGCGAGCTTCTGTTCGAGCGCAATCACCGCGGATCGAACAGCGTGGGCGTCACAGGCACCGGCATCGGGTTGTTCATGGCGCGCACCCTGGCACGCATGCAAGGCGGTGACGTCACCTTGCTACCCGATGACGACGGCGTGACTTTTCGCGTGACGCTGCCTCGATGCAAAGTAGGCCAGACATGATGCGAGACGCCGGTTCCGCCCTGATCATGGTGATCGAGGACGAAGAGGCGCTGCGGCGCGATCTCGTCGAAGAATTGCAGGAAGCCGGGTATCGCACCTTGGCCGCAAAAGACGGTCAGACGGCACTGGGCCTATTGGCCGGAACCGCGCCCGATTTGTTGCTCTGTGATATAACCATGCCCGGTCTGGACGGATATGATGTCTTGCGCCGGTTGCGCGCCGAGCGCCCTGAACTGAGCGCCACGCCATTCGTCTTTCTGACCGCCTTGTCGGATCCCCGCGAGGTCATCGAGGGCAAACGGCAGGGGGCTGACGATTATCTGGTCAAACCTGTTGATTACGACCTGATGCTGGCCACCATTGCGGCCCGACTGCGCCAGGTTGACCGTATCCGAAGCCGCCATGAGGGCGAGATGAAAACGCTGCGCCAAGCGCTGCCGGGATTGTCCGGTGGCGATGTAAGCGGCGGGGTCGAAGCCGCCCTCGACCTCATCTCGCTCGGAGTTGTCTTGCTTGACGGGCGCGGGAGGCCGGTTCATATCAATCGCGCCGCTCATGAAATGAGCGCCGACCCGGACTTCATCCAGACGGGGCCTGACGTGTTGAGCTCCCCCGATCCACTGTGTGATCGAGAATTGCAACGCGCCCTGCGTGAGACGCTAGACACTGCGAAGGCCGGGAACGAGACTGTCGTCGGCGTGATGCTGCACCGACCCCAGGATGCCAGATCCGTCCCGGTGCTTTTCTGCTCACTGGCCGTGGCAGGAGGCGCGCCACCGGATCAACCTCATGTCGCGCTGTTTCTTTCTGCTCCGGACCAGCGGAAACGCGTTCCAGATACGCTCCTGATGGACCTGTTTGGCCTGACTCCGACTGAAGCGCGGGTTGCCGGAGCGCTCGCCCACAGCACTCGTGCGGCTGATGTCGCAGCGGAGCTAGGCGTGTCGCAGACGACGATCTCATTCCACATGCGCAACCTGTTCCAGAAAACCGGCACTAACCGGCAGGCCGATTTGATCGCCCTGATCCTCGCTGGCCCGATGATGATACAGTCGGAATGAGATGAAAGCGGTTGCGTCTCGATTCTGGTGGAAATTCTCCAGCGGCGTTCTCCGAGCATGCGGATTTGGGCCTGATCAGGCCGCGAGGTCAA
>NZ_JBHFPE020000034.1:0-10723 GCF_043355935.2 Roseovarius roseus
CGAAGATCGATTCAATGCGTGACCGTATCTGAAACCCGCATGGGCCAGACCCGATACACAGAGTTCATGACACTCCCAATTCAAATTTAGGGTTGCGAACCAGTTAGCCATGTCGGTATGCCTTGAGACACTACCTACGATCCTCCAAAGCTTACCCCCGACTGCACTATGTGGGCGGGGGTATTTGCCTATGGCAGCGAGTTTGATATTAAAGCGTTCCGCCCAAAACTTGAATCGCAGGGATTCCCACACGTATGATTTTGTGATTCACCCTTTTTGGGAGGATGGATCATGTCAGCACCTTTGCCAGAGGCGCTTCGGGCGCGGTTTCAGCGATATATTGAGGAAGGGTTAAGCGGTCGCGCGGCGGCATTGCGCTTGAAACTCTCGCCAGCCACGGGAGCGAGATGGGCGCTTGCGATCCGCCAGACGGGGTGTGCGGAGGCGGCTCCGCAAGGCCGACCGAAAGGCAAGGGCAAGCTGGACCCGCATCTGGATTTCTTTGCCGAGATTATCGAGCAAGATGGCGACATCACGATGCCCGAGCTGAGTGCAGCTCTGTTTGACGCAACGCGCGTTCAGGCGCACCCCAACGCCATCGGTAAGTTCCTTCGCAAGCTGGGCTACACGTATAAAAAAAGTCACTGGTCGCCACCGAACGCCGCCGTGCCAAGGTGAGGCGACAGCGCGAAGACTGGTTCAAGCACCGCATTCCAGCCATATCGAAGCACCCGGAACGCGTTGTCTTTATTGATGAAACATCGGTGAAGACAAACTTGACAAGGCAGCGGGGATGGGCCCCTTGTGGAAACCGCCTGATCATGGATGCCCCGTTTGGCTCGTGGGGCACCCAGACTTTCATAGCTGGACTGAGTGCCGATGCGATGATCGCCCCCTGGGTGATCAAAGGGGCCATGGATGGCGCGGCCTTCGCCGCTTACGTTGAAAAGGTGCTGGTGCCGGAACTCTCACCCGGAACCGTCGTCATCCTGGACAATCTCGCCACCCACAAAAACGCCGAAGCGGCGAAGGCGATGCACAGGGCAGGATGCTGGTTCTTGTTCCTGCCGCCCTACAGCCCTGATCTCAACCCGATTGAGATGGCATTCTCCAAGCTCAAAGCACACCTGGGCCGGATCGGCGCACGCACCTTCACCGACATGTTCAACGCAATCGCCGAAATCTGCGACCTCTACTCACCCGACGAGTGCTGGAACTACTTCACAGCTGCCGGATATGTCGCAGGTTAAAGGCGGGACGCTTTAACTCGCGGGTATGTACGATCTTGAGTTTTTGAATATTGAAAGAGCAAGCTCCAACGCCACATGTCTACTAGGCTGGTTCAAGCTGTTGTCACTCTCCAACTGCTCCAAGGAGTGAAACGTCCCTTTGGTATACTGGCCAATTTCGTCAGGCCCAGCATACCCCATCAACCAGTCCGAAAATGTCCGGCTATCGACTGCATTGCACCAACTGATTGACAAGCCGCTGTGACGGTGATCGCGAAAGATCCTCTTGTGATAGCAATCTTCGACTGCGGTCTGCTCGCCCTCCAAGATCTGGAAGAAAAGTTGATCGTGATACATGAGAACACCGGTAATCTGATCTCGCGCGTTGTTGCGCTGAGAGCTCTCTAGGATGTCAGACAAAGTTGCCTCATCAAGCGGTGATCGAGAGCAGCTTACGTAGGCGAGTTGATACGGCAAGGATGGGTCCTGAGTTTGAGAAAACAGCCACATGAAGCAACGATAGGTCAGATACAATGACCAAATTTTGCGCTTGGCAATATTTCGCTGGTGCTCGTTGGGTCCGTCACCAAAAGATCACCAGCCTGAGACCTGGGATTGCGCGAGCGATGCACAAACTGATAAGCGTCGCTGCACGGCCTAAAGCCTTCCTCGACTTGCCCCCGACCACTGTGCGTGGACGGGGGCTTTTTGCTCCCGAAGATCTACCTGTAGATTAGGTTTCGGAGAGCTGCGCGCAGCGAGAAGGGCTCCTTCGCTGGATATGAACGGCCAACGTCGTCAGGTTCGATGATTTCTGGAAACCAATTCTTTGCTTGCTCTTTTCCCGCTGGCCTTGTCGAGCAGAGCAAGCGGGTATCGCCCACCTGCCTGATCACATTCGATCGCAATCGCTACTCAGTGCCCGCCAGCTTCGCAAACCGGCCCGTCAGCCTGCACATCTATCCCGAACGGCTGGTCATCGTCGCCGAAGGGCATGTAGTCTGCACGCATGAGCGCATCATTGAACGATCGCACCGTCAGCCGGGGCGTGTCGCCTATGACTGGCGCCATTACCTCGCCGTGGTCCAGCGCAAGCCGGGCGCATTACGGAACGGTGCTCCCTTCGTTGAGATGCCAGAAGCGTTCCGGAAGCTGCAGGATCAGATGTTGCGTAGGCCCGGTGGCGATCGCGAGATGGTCGATGTCCTGTCCCTGGTGCTCCAGCATGACGAACAGGCCGTGCTTTGTGCTGTGGAAATGGCGCTCGAGGCAGGAGTGCCAACAAAGACACATGTGCTGAACCTGCTCCACAGGCTGGTGGACGGCACACCGATAGACCAGCCCGATGTGACACCGCCCGCAGCCCTTTCTTTGAGCAAGGAACCCGAGGCAAATGTCGCACGGTATGATGGGCTGCGCACCACGGGAGGAACACGTCATGCGTCATGATCCCGCCGGTGCTGCCATCGTCATAATGATGCGCAGCCTGAAGATGCCGGGCATGGCGCAAGCCGTGCAGGACCTGCATGAGCAAGGATCGCCCGCATTCGATGCAGCGATCCCCATGTTATCGCAGCTGCTAAAGGCCGAAATGGCTGAACGTGAGGTGCGTTCCGTCGCCTATCACATGAAGGCAGCACGCTTCCCGGCATACAAGGATCTCTCTGGCTTCGACTTTGCCGCCAGCGAAGTCCGTGAGGCCTTGGTCCGCCAACTTCATCGATGCGAGTTCATGGACGCGGCTGAGAATGTGGTGCTGATCGGAGGCCCTGGAACCGGGAAATCGCATGTCGCCACCGCCCTCGGCATTCAAGCAATCGAGCATCATCGCAAGCGCGTGCGCTTCTTCTCGACGGTCGAGTTGGTTAATGCGTTGGAGCAGAGGACGAGGCGAGTGAACGGCTGCTGCATGATTTGCAACCCAGCCTGGTGGTGCAGGCGGCTTCGATCCAGACGTCGTCGGTGATCTCGGACAAGGGATCGCGCTGGACGGACCTTGTCGCTGAGGGGGGGCTGAGCGCGACGGCGGTGTTTCAGGCCCTGATCTCGTCTCGCATGCCGGCCGCGATCAGCAGGGTCGCCCCCGGCACGCCGCTGATAAACTGCTCGTTCCCCGATGTGGTCAACGGCATGATCACGGCCATGGGCCATGATGTCCTGTGCGGCACGGGCAACATCGCCATCCTGTCGAACGTCTTTCAGGGTGCGCCGGGGCGGCCTGAGGGCGATCTGAAAGTGCTGGCGCAGTATCAGTGCCTCGCGCCGTGGCGCCGCCCGGCCGAGGACCGCCGCGGCCCCGCACCGCGCATCTTTATCGACGGTGCCGAAATTGCCGATCCGTTCAAGACGTTTGAGGCATGCCGCCTCACGCCGGAGCCGGCCATCGAGATCTCGGGCGCGAGCGGTGTCACCCTGATCCTCGCCCTCGCCGCCGGGCGCGGTTGGCGCGGGCATGTGCCCGGGCCGAACGGCTTGCCAGGCGGCTATCCGGTTGCATTACAGCAGGGCCGTCTCACTCTCGATTTGCCGCAAGAGGTGAGCGAAGCCGAGGCGGTAAAGTGGAACGATGCGTTCGAACAGGCCAAGGGGCTGACGACGGCTGACGGGCGCGCTACCTTTCATGGCCGCTTGGCCGAGAGGCTGGCCGGGGAGGGCTTTGCATATGCCGACAGTTTCGAGATGGCCGCCTTAGAGGAAGTTTGCGAAGTGATTCTGTCGCTGCGCGACCGGCTGATGTCCGAGGCTGCCTGACGTTTTAGCGCCCGCCCAGGATATAACCAAGCAGGCCTGAATGGCCGCATCACTGTAGGTTTGTTGACGTCCCCGCCGGCCAGAAGATGTCGCCAGCGCATCCACAAAGAACCGCATTGTCATCCTTGATGAAAGGCCTGCACCATCAAACTGGGCTTTTGAAGCGACAATGATTGCCCGACCCATAGCCCGAATAAACAACCTTACCATGACCTATCAATCCTTGAAGGGGTTGCCTTGCAGGTAGCTTGCGTAAGGGGCCTGCACCAGCCAGCCTGCATCGACGGGCAGCGTCACTCCAGTGATTGCGGCGGCTCGATCTGAGCAGAGGAACTCCACTGCATCAGCGACGTCTTTCGGCTCGACAAAGCGGCGCAGGGCGGTCGTTGTCTTGATCGCATCGGGGTTCCGCTCACCCGCGGCGATCTTGGCCTTCAACCCGTCCGACATCGTGTAGCCCGGCGCGACGGCATTGACGCGGACGCCGTGAGGGCCAAGCTCGGCGGCGAGGATCTGGGTCAGCGCTAGAATCGCGTGTTTCCCAGGGGTGTAGGCGGGCAGCGACAGCGGCGCAAAACTGGCGAGCGAGCCGATGTTGACGATTGCCCCGCGCCCCTCGGCGCGCATCATGCGGCCCATGATCTTGCAGGCGGCGAGGGTGCCGCGATAGTTGGTCTTCCACAGCGCTTCGTCCTCATCCAGATCTTGATCAAGGATGCGCGTGCCGCTTTGCAGGATGCCGCCGCTGTTCACTAGAACATGCGCCGGTCCAAAGATGGTCTGCGACTGGTCCCCCAAAGCGGCGACTGAGTCCGGGTCGGCCAGATCGGTCGTGATGAACCGCGCGTCGCGGCCCGCATTGATGCAAGCTTGTGCCACCTCCGCGCCCCGCTCGGCATTGCGCCCTGACACGGTGACAGCCGCGCCACCCTCGGCAAAGCGCAGCGCGATGGCGCGTCCGATGCCCGAGGTGGCACCGGTGACGATGATGGATTGCCGCCCGCTCAACGTTTCGGCCCGCTCAGCACGTTAAGGCATTCGCCCATTGCCTTCATCTGAAAATCCATCATGGGCTGGCCATACTGCACTTGGCAGCCAAGTGCCTTGGCGTGGCGTAGAAGGGGCGTTTCGACCGGGTCCATGATGATGTCGACGACGATCATGTCGGCCTGCAAACGGCCCGCATCAAGCGGCAGGGGGTCCTCCGGGCGCAGGCCCATGGGCGTGGCATTGATGACGATATCATGCCCCATCGGGTCGGGCGGCCCCGCGCGCAGGTCGCAATCGGTAAAGGTATCGGCAACCAGTTTCGCCAGCGTTGTTGCCCGTTCGTTGCCGATATCGCTGATCGTGACGGCGGCGGCGCCGGCCTCGGCCAGGCAATAGGCCAGCGACGCCCCCGCGCCGCCTGCGCCCACTTGCAGCACGTGTTTGCCCGCCACATCGTGTCCGCCACTCATAACATGCCGGCATCGGGGGAAAAATTTATATGACATATCAGCAGCGTAGCCAGATTGGGCGTTGTAGCCTTGGTATTTGCCGCAAAGCTGACATCTGATGCACGCGCGGAATGATAGACTTAGAAGATGACTACAGATCGGGTTTGCGCATCGGATCCGTTCTCGAGACCTAAAGGACAGCCTAATGAAACGACTTGCCCTTGATGCCGCAGACATTCGCATTTTGAGCGCATTGCAGCAGCATGGCCAGTTGAGCAAGGCCCGGCTGGCGGACATTTGCGGCCTATCCGCGACGCCCTGCTGGGCGCGCTTGAGCCGGTTGAAAGCGGCTGGTTATATTCGCGGCTATCATGCGGGGATCGCGCTGGAGCAGCTGGCTGATTTCGCCCAAGTGATTGTGACTGTCTCCCTCAGCCGCCACCGAAAGGCTGATTTCGACCGCTTTGAGGCGTTCATCAATAGCCGGGACGAGATCATTGATTGTATCGCGACGGGTGGCGGGGTCGATTACATCATGAAGGTCATCACGCCCAGCCTTGCTGCCTTTCAGGAGTTAATGGAGAAGTTCCATGCCGAAGATCTTGGCATTGACCGATACATGACCCACTTCGCCACGCGACAAGTGAAAACAGGTTTGCCGAACATTGCGAAGCTGGCTGCTTCGAACCTCAAATAGGCAATCCGGCCCAAACGGTCCTGATAGGGGCGAGTAAACGGCCCGACTAGTCTGCTATTGCAGAATCTTCAGACTGCTTTCTGCGCCCGATTCAGCCTACATCACGAACAGATCTTGGCACTCTTCGATCACAGTGATCACGGCCCCAATGGGAGGATGTTTCAATGCAAGCAGATGATTTCGGTTTCGGCACACAGATCCGCAAGTCGCCTTATTTTAACGCTACGGTGCGTTGGGGCGCCCAAGGGTTTTCCGTCTATAACCACATGTATATCCCTCGTGATTTCGGAAACCCCGAGCAGAACTTCTGGAACCTCGTCAACGATGCGATCCTGTGTGATGTGGCGGTCGAGCGTCAGGTCGAAATCACCGGCCCTGATGCGGCAAAGTTCACCCAGATGCTGACCTGCCGCGATCTGTCCAAGATGGCTGTGGGGCAGTGCAAATATATCCTCATCACGAACGCAGATGGCGGCATCCTGAACGATCCGATCTTGCTTCGCCTGGCGGAGAACCATTTCTGGATTTCGCTGGCTGACAGTGATATACTGCTTTGGGCTCAAGGGGTTGCGGTCCACTCGGGCCTCGATGTGACGATAGGCGAGCCCGACGTTTCGCCGCTGCAATTGCAGGGCCCGAAATCGGGCGAAATCATGCAGGCGCTGTTCGGCGATGACATCTTGGATCTGCGCTATTATTGGCTGCGCGAGGTTGAGCTGAACGGTATTCCGCTCATCGTCTCCCGCACCGGCTGGTCCAGCGAGTTGGGCTATGAAATCTATCTGCGCGATGGATCCAAAGGCGATTTGCTGTGGGAAACAATCATGGCCGCGGGTCTGGAGTTTGGCCTCAAGCCCGGTCACACGTCCTCCATCCGCCGTATCGAGGGCGGGATGCTGTCCTATCACGCTGATGCCGATATGAGCACCAACCCTTTCGAGCTTGGGTTTGATCGTCTGGTGAATCTGGAGATGGAAGGCGACTTCATCGGCAAGGCCGCGTTGCAGCGCATCAAGGACGAAGGTGTCAGCCGCAAGCAGATTGGCCTGATCATCGACGGCACTCCGCTTGCCGGACCCAATACGACGTTCTGGGAGATCCACTCGGGAGGCGAGGCCATAGGCAAAGTGACCTCGGCCGTTTACTCCCCACGTTTGGACCGGAATATCGCTTTGGCCATGGTGTCGGTGGAGCACGCCAATATCGGTGCTGAGGTCGAGGTCATCACAAAGTCCGGACCCATCCGCGCGACGATTTGTGAGCGTCCGTTCTACGATCCCAAAAAGCAGATCGCAGCCGCTTGATGCGCTTTCAGGCGAAGTAAGAACTAAATGTCAGGCTTCGCGATTGCATTGCATTCGCGCCGCGCCACACTTGAATTGCAAACCGGTGCCTACTCAACCGAGTGCACAGTGCCGGGTGAAGCAGATGCAGGACCGCGCGCACCGCTACTGCTTTACCGACAATTCGCTGGCGAATAGCGTTGAAATCACCATCCTTTGAAACCCCGAAAGGACACGCCCAATGACACCAAGTGACATCCTGCTCCGCGACCTGGATGCGAGCGGTATCTTGCGCCTGACTCTGAATGATGTGGGGCGGCGCAATGCCTTGTCCGAGGCGATGCTGGCCGAGTTGGGTGCTGCTTTTGAGGAGGTCGGATCGAATCCTGCGGTGCGGGTGATCGTTCTGGCCGCGAATGGGCCGGCGTTTTGTGCAGGTCATGACCTGAAAGAGATGACTGCGGGGCGCTCAGGTGACGATGGGGGTAGAGCCTATTTTGCTCAGGTCATGTCCATGTGCGCGGGCGTTATGCAGAGCATCGTGAATTGCCCGAAACCCGTGATTGCCGAAGTGACGGGCGTCGCCACCGCGGCAGGGTGCCAACTGGTGGCAAGCTGCGATCTGGCCATTGCGGCTGATACAGCTCAGTTCAGCACACCGGGGGTTCATATCGGGCTGTTCTGCTCCACCCCCATGGTGGCCCTGTCGCGAAATGTGGCGGACAAACACGCGATGGAAATGTTGCTGACGGGCGACATGACGCCCGCGGCCCGCGCCGCCGAGATCGGGCTTGTGAACCGTGTTGTTGCGCCCGAATTGCTGCAAGAGAACACGATGGAAATGGCGCGCAAGATTGCGTCCAAGTCCAGCATGACAGTTGCAACTGGCAAACGCGCCTATTACGCGCAGCGCGATATGAACCTCGCCGACGCATATGATTACGCCTCTAGCGTGATGGTCGACAACATGCTGGCGCAGGACGCCGAGGAAGGCATCGGCGCGTTCATCGCAAAACGTGCGCCGCAATGGCGGGACGCCTGACTCCATGACCGCAAACCCATACAACACCGGTCTCGACCGAAATCCCGCAAATCATCAGCCACTTACGCCGCTGACATTCCTCGAACGCGCAGCATCGGTCTTTCCAGATCACACCGCGATCGTGCATGGGGGCTTGCGGCGCAGTTATGCCGAATTCTACGCCCGCTCACGCCAGCTGGCCTCGGCTTTGGCCCGACATGGTATCGGTCGGGGTGACACGGTGTCGGCCATGTTGGCCAACACGCCTGCGATGCTCGAATGCCACTATGGCGTGCCCATGTGCGGCGGGGTGCTCCATTCCATCAATACCCGTCTTGATGCGTCGGTGGTTGCCTTTCAACTGGACCACGCCGCGTCGAAAGTGATGATCGTGGACAGTGAATTCATGGGGCTGTTGCAGGACGCATTGGCGATATCTACCGTGACACCAACGGTCATCGAATACCGCGATGCCGAATTCTCTGGGCCCGCAGCTGCACCAGATGCAGAGGATTACGAAGCGTTCTTGTCCACTGGCGATCCTGATTTTGACTGGCTGATGCCGTTGGATGAATGGGACGCGATTGCCATCAATTACACGTCCGGCACCACGGGTGATCCCAAGGGCGTCGTCTCGCACCATCGTGGGGCGTATCTTCTGTCGCAGGGCAATGCGCTGACAACGTCGATGGCGAAACACGCGGTCTATCTGTGGACCCTGCCGATGTTTCACTGCAATGGCTGGTGTTTCCCTTGGACTCTGTCTGCGATCAGCGGCACCCATGTCTGCTTGCGTCAAGTGCGCGCGGAACCGATCTGGAATGCCTTGGCAGACGAGGGCGTTACCCACCTGTGCGGCGCCCCGATCGTCATGTCGCGGATGATTTCAGCCCCGGAAGCGGAAAAGCGCAGTCTTGATCGCACAGTGCAATTCTTTACCGCTGCAGCACCTCCGCCGGAAAAGCTGCTGGCCGATATGAAAACAGCGGGCTTTGATGTGACGCACCTGTATGGGCTGACCGAAACCTATGGCCCTGCTGTGGTCAATGACTGGCATCAGTCCTGGTCCGATCTGTCGGCCGCGGAACAGGCCTCGCTGAAATCGCGTCAGGGCGTGCGGTATCTGCCTCTCGAAGGTCTCGACGTGCTCGATCCAGATACGATGCGGCCCGTGCCACGTGATGGCTCGACCATGGGCGAGGTGATGTTTCGAGGCAATGTCGTCATGAAGGGGTATTTCCGCAACCCGAAAGCCACGCAAGAAGCCTTTGCCGGCGGCTGGTTCCATTCCGGCGATCTGGGCGTGCGGCATCCCGACGGCTATATCCAACTGAAGGACCGCTCCAAGGATATCATAATCTCAGGCGGGGAGAATATTTCGTCGATCGAGGTAGAGGAGGCGCTGTATCGCCATGCAGCGGTCGAGGCCGTCGCCGTGGTTGCAATGCCCGACGAGAGATGGGGCGAAACGCCCTGTGCGTTTGTAGAACTGGCCTCCGGCGCATCCATAGACGCCGTAGCCCTTCGCTCGTGGTGCAAGAGCCAGCTTGCGCACTACAAGGTTCCGGGACAAATCATCTTCATGTCCATCCCACGCACTTCCACCGGCAAGATCCAGAAATTCATCCTGCGCGACCAGGCCAAAGAAATCGCGCAACACGCAACGACAAGTCAAGTGATCCCAGCTTAACGCGCCGGGCCGCTTGGTGTCCGATTGGGCTGGCAACACAAAGGCGGGCCGAGCGCCTGGGGTCTCTTTCGTCAGCTCCTCGACGAAGACCGAGAGGCGTGCCTCGGATGCAAGGATGGTCACGGTTCGCCGCGCCCGGGTCACGGCGACATGCATGACGCGCCGTTCTTCGGCATTGGGATAGGGCTCGGCCTCGGGAGAGACGAGGCTGAGCAGGGGATCGTCGACGATCATCGAAGCCCTTTGATGCATGGACGGTCTTGGGGGTGATCGTCGCCCCACGCGACGGTCATAGCCTCTTCAAAGATATGGCAAGATACACGAAGCGGCAGGAATACGAAAGCTGCACTGCGGCATCGGCAGTCCAAAGCAATGGCAGGTCTGGGCCGTCATGGCATGGCACCGAACGTGCTGTATCGTTGGCGGCGTCTGATGCTGGACGGGGTGGCAATGGCGGTGTCAGCACACAATGACGTCATAAACAATCGCGCTGGCCGGCAGGTGGAGGGCTTACTTTATGATTGAGCATCGGCTTCGGGGTAGTGCCCCGGGAAGTGGTGTAGGAACTGGCGTCCACCTGCTTTTTCATAGCCGGTGTTGCTCGTTCACTGAG
>NZ_JBHFPE020000035.1:0-10375 GCF_043355935.2 Roseovarius roseus
TGCTGTTCGCTGGGGCGCTGGTGCTGCAATACCCTATCGGATGGCTTTCCGACCGGATGGACCGGCGCAAGCTGATCCTTGGCGCGTCATGCCTCGGGGCGGCGTCTTGCGCCCTCGGATGGCTTGCGGGTGGAGGCCTGTGGGTCTTGATGGCGTCTGCATTCCTGGCCGGTGGCGTCACGACCCCGCTCTATGCGCTCCTCCTTGCCTACACGAATGACGCCCTCTCGGCCGACGACATGCCTGCGGCCTCCGGCGGGTTGGTCTTTACCTTCGGGCTCGGCGCGATCGCCGGACCGCTTGTCACCGGCTGGGCGATGCAAGGGCTTGATCCCTTCGCGTTCTGGCTCGTGCTGGGTTTGACCTTCTTGGTCATCGCCCTTTACGCGCTCTACCGCATGACGCAGCGGGCGATTTCGCCAGTGGAAGAGACAGACAGTTATCTCAATGTATTGCCTACGGCGTCGCCGATGGTCGTCGAGGTGGCGGGTGAGTGGGCGGCAGAAAACGCCGAAGCCGATGCTCAATCATAAAGTAAGCCCTCCATCTGCCGGCCAGCGCGATTGCTTATGACGTCATTGTGTGCTGACACCGCCATTGCCACCCCGGCCAGTATCAGACGCCGCCAACGATACAGCACGTTCGGTGCCATGCCATGACGGCCCGAAGCCGCCGCTCGTCGGTCGTTGAAACGCCGCGCCGCAGCTTTCGCCTTGCTGCCATTCGTGCATCGCGCAGCATTTTCGGTGGGTGAAGGAGCACAGTGCGGACGAACCGGCCTAACGCGGCCGCGGCATAACCGCCGTTTCTGGTCTGGGCCGCTCACCCTGCGCCTTGCTGCGCCTCAGCAGAGGGGCCAGAAAGCAGCGCCGGGACGGGCAGGAGAACGACGGCCGGCTTGCGCGTGAGCAGCATTGCGTCCGCCGTTCTCAAGACGGAGCCGGCCGTCAGAACCTGACCTTCTGCTCCACTTCACGGCCCGAATGGGTCCAGTCGGCCATCGACCCGTCGTAGACCACCGCGTCCTCGTTCCCGAGGAGCTCGTGGCTTACAAACCAGCCGATGCTCGCCATCTGCCCCGTGTTGCAGAAGTTCACCTGCGGTCCCACGACGGGGACGCCCGCGGCCTGGTACAGGCTGGTTAGCTGGTCCGGGTCGCGGAACGTCCCGCCCGCGTTCACCGTGGTCCAGGGATGGGGCAGGTTGAGCGCGCCGGGGATCGTGCCAGCCACCTTAGCCGAGCCCGACTTCGTGACGCCGACGTAGGAATCGTGGGGGCGGTGATCGACGAGGGGGACGCCCTCAGCCGCCATGGCCTCCACCTGCTCGGCGGTGACGATCATCTCCGGCCGCGGATCGGCAACGAAGGTCGCGGGGGCCAAGTCGGTCATGCCCTCTACCAGCGGGTTTACGGGCTTCCTGTCCGAGTCCTGCTCCCTGAGATAGGCACTCATGCCCCCGTCGAGGATCGAGACCTCGTCGTGGCCGAGGTAGTGCAAGGTCCAGTAGACGCGCGCGGCGGCTGCCATGTCGGCCGAGGCATCGCCCGCAGCGATCAGCACGACATGATCGTCGTTGGAGATCCCGATGTTGCCGAGATGGCCGGCGATCTCCGCCGGATCTCTCACGAGGCCGCGGACCTCGCCCACTTTCACCCGCCACGCGTCGTCGGGCCCGCCATATTGGCTGTGGACCGCGCCAGGGACGTGACCCTCCACATAGGCGCCGCGCGGGCGCAGATCGATGAAGGCGATGCCCTCCGCCTCGAGGTTGGCCTTCACCCAGTCGACATCGACCAGAGGATCGGCGGCCATGGCGGTCCCGGCCTGAACCAGCGCGGCGACCGCCACGGAAAGCTTCAACATTGATTTCATGGTATTCCCCTCCTCAGCCTTGGCCGCATGGCCACCGGGAGCCCTACGCGCTCCCGTCACTCGGCAGGACCATCCCGCCGGACGGCGAAGCATACCACATTGCAGAGGCAATCGGACTGACTTCGATCAAGGCGCGCGACCTACTTGCTGCAGAAGCACCCGGGCCTCGGTCCGCATGTCGGCTTCGGCTCGAAGCAGACCTGCGGCAACGCGGCGTGATACGATGTAGCGCCGGCACGGGGTCGGCGAAGAGGCGGCGTGCGGCGGAACGGAGAAAAACGTCATGTCCGCTGCCAATCTTCCAGCCATCCGTTCCTGCCGCCCAGCCTGGAACAAGGGCCGAATAGTCGGCCAGAAACGACCGCTCATGCCGAAGCATGTCTGGGCGATCCGCGTGCGTCTCGAGATCGGAGAGCGCACTCGCGATCTTGCGCTTTTCAACCTCGCGATCGACAGCAAGCTCCGTGGCTGTGACCTCGTGAAGCTGAAGGTCGCGGACGTCTATGCCGCTGGCCAGGTCAAGGAACGGACCTCCATCACACAGAGCAAGACCCGACACCCGGTTCGCTTCGAGATTGCCGAGGGGACGCGGAAATCGCTGGTTGCCTGGCTCGACGATCAGCTGATGGTCGGGTCCGAACATCTTTGGCCGGGACGCTTCCAAGAAAGGCGCCACATCTCTACACGACAGTATGCACGCCTCGTTCGAGACTGGGTCACCTCGATCGGCCTTGAGCCGAGTTCATACGGCACCCACTCGATGCGTCGCACCAAAGTCGCCCAGATATACCGCAAGACCGGGAACCTTTGCGCCGTCCAGCTGCTGCTCGGTCACACGAAAATGGACAGCACCGTTCGTTACCTCGGAGTCGAACTTGAAGACGCCTTGGCAATTTCCGAGGCGGTC
This sequence comes from Roseovarius roseus, assembly GCF_043355935.2. Lineage (NCBI taxonomy): Bacteria > Pseudomonadati > Pseudomonadota > Alphaproteobacteria > Rhodobacterales > Roseobacteraceae > Roseovarius > Roseovarius roseus. Next base: position 2,782 of record NZ_JBHFPE020000035.1, read on the forward strand.
GAAATATAGTGCGTCGGGCCGACCTACGCGGTCGGCCCAAACCGGACCTTGGCCCAATGATCGGTATGCTGCGGTGCGGCCCGTCATAGCGGACCTTCGCTGCCACTGCAAAACGAGCGATAGAGGTAGCTGGGTTAACAGCGCAGTTACAGTACAATGCTAACGTTTTCTATATACCCCAGGGGCAGAGTGCTTCGACCTGTCGGCGCCCAAGCTTATTCAATGTTTTTATGTTATCTGTATAAATCTTCTCAGGGTCCAAAACGTGAGCAAGGATTTTAGTCATCTGATCTTGACGCAGAAGATGTATGGTTGGATAGGGTGAGCGATTAGTAAAGTGGCTAAGATCGTCTGCAGCCACACCCTCAAATTGATATTGAGGATGAAATGATGCTAATTGCACATGCTCTGTCAGTTCCGCTTTCTCCAATAGCTGCTGAAACCAATCGAGTAAGGCGAGGTAATCACCGAACTCTTCTAAACCTTGGGTAAACATGAGCAAGCTAGTGGCAACGTCATTTTGGTTAGCCGCAAGCAGGCGCTGCAATTCATTCACATAGAACTGCTTTAGTTGTGCATCGGTGGTGGCATCACATATGGCATAATGCACTTGGTCTCGGGCTATGACACTAAAGGAAAATGGGCATAGATTTAATCCTACCACCATTTGTTCAAGCCATCGACGGGTGATTTTAATCACGTCTTGATGAGCTATTGATAGCGTCTTAGGGTCAAACTTATTGATACGATAGATCCTTTCTTGTTTGACTAACTTAAAGCATATTTTTGCGTTCGATCCGATGCTGCGGTGCAGCTGTTGCTTTGCTGCAGTTGGTTCCCCGCACAGCAAGCTGGAGGTTACGTCGAAAAGTCATTATCGCTTGCTGCACGCGCTGAGTGGTGGGTAAGTTCCGGCTATTGAGCAGGGCCGTAATGAAAGGCCGCCAAAGAGTCCGTTCCGGATACGCTTGCCAAGGTATCCTGTGTTTCGGCGGCCTTTGCAAGAACGCTACTTTATCTTTTTGCCAGCGATTGAAAGCGCAGGTTTTCCCGTCTGAGAATTTGCCGTGGCTGAAACTTTCGGCTTCTCCTGCTTCGGTTTCTTTGTTTCTTTATTGCCGCGTTTGCTGTTGTTACCCTTGGCCATGGTCTGTCCTTTGCAAAGCGCAGCGATCCGGTGCCAAAATGGCAGGGCTTGGCTGCTGTAATCCACCGACTCCGTTAGAAAGACATCCGGTGGCTTGGAGTGTCATTATTCAGACGCTGGTGGTCTGTCAGGACGCCGCACTCTCATCCAGTGCGCGTTGCTGCCCGCGCGATACGGTCGTGACCGGTGTTCCGAACATGGCGTTAGCTATGGCGAAATCTGAGGGTGTATCAATCTCTGTCCAATTCAGCCCGGTGATATCAAGCGCGTGAAAGGCGATGCCTTTTGCCACTAGCCTCTCGTAAGCTGCCTCGTAGTAATCGTGATGATGCGCCGGGCTTTCCATCATCTGCGTAAGCTCCGCGAAAAGGATCGGCGCGGTCTTGGCGCTGATCTTTTCGATGCCAACGGATTCCCCGATGGCCGACTTTGGATCAACGGACTTGCCGATCTCAAGCACCTGCATCGCTTCGTCCGTTACAACCTTAACCTCTTCGTCCTCGAGCGCGATGTTACGGTCGATGCACAAGACATTTGGCAAAGCCTTGTCGATGAGATTGCGCAGAACTTTGACGTCAAACACGACATCGGCATCGAGTTTTATGAACTCCCCCGCCCCGATGGCTGACGAGGCCAGCATCAGGGAATAACCGGTATTGGTGTCGCGATAACGTTCGTTTATCACATAGGTGACACGAATACCGCGAAACGTCTTGTCGACAAATTGCTTGATTTGATCGGCCCGGTGGCCCAGCACCAGGATGAATTGCGAGATCCCGCAGCTGAGGCAATTGCGGATCATCCGTTCAAGTATGAGAGAGCCGCCCACGGATAGCAGGGTTTTGGCGCAATCGTCCGTCAGAGGGGCCAGACGTAATCCGACGCCTGCCGCCAGAATGACAGCAGTGGGCGCGCGTGTGTTTTCATGTATCATGGTTTTATCTACCTCATAATTGCGCCGCTAAGGCGCGCTATTTCTGAATTGGAAGTTGCCTTTCGGCAGTGATGTTTATGCCCTGCTTCACGGACCAGTAGAGGCCCCAGAAGAGCTGACTGATGGCAAAGATCCAGAGCATCGGCGTGAGTTGATCGAGCACAAGCGCGGCGGACAGTATGAAGATGAAGACACCTTCGTCAGCGATGAGCGCCTTTGGCTGTTCCTTCAAAAGCCAGAGGGTATTGGCGCGCAGTCCAAATCCCAGACCCGCCTTGGGGCTGGTTTGGCTCAGCCGCGCCATGATTGCCGGATAGCTCGGATCGCGAGTCGTCTGGATCTGGATGGCAACGTATTTCACGTAGCTGCGCAGCCCATAGAACGCGATGCCGATCAGCGCGAGGAACACGGGAACGACGCTGAGTGACTGCGCATAGGCCGCATATCCCGCCGCCCCGAACCAGAGTGTGACCTGCACCTGATCCGTCAGGCGGTCATAATAGCTGCCCAACAGCGAAGATACCTGCCGGTAGCGCGCCATCTGGCCGTCCATGCAGTCAAGAACATGGCTGACATGGATCAGGACCGCCGCCGCGATGAACCATGCGGTGCCGCCGATCAGAATTCCCACGCTCGCCACAACGGCCACGAGGAACGACGCGGCCGTGATCCGGTTCGGCGTAATCCAGGGCTGGTCGACAGCGCCGTAATTGACGAAAATCGCCAGCGGCGCCGTGACGAAGGACGACCACCATTCATCATCCTTCGTCTTGGTGGCCCAGAGCCGTGCCAGCTTGCCGGTCATGACACCACCTTTGTCAGCGCCTGACCGGGTGCGGGCAACCTCATCAGGGTCGCGCCTTTCGGCCTGACCGTTGCGACCAGATCGGCGGCTTCTGCTTGCAATGTCAGCAGCACGTCCTTCAGCGCCTCAAGGAAAAATCGTATGTCATAATTGGACAATTCACCGATATTGCCGACCTGAAACACCCGGCCCGCAAAGCAGCCTTTGCCCTCATAGATGATGATGGATTTCTTGCGTAGCCCGTCGCGGATGTCGCGCACCGATAGGCTGGGCGGCACCCGAACCGTCGTGAGCATCGAACACATGTCCTCCTCATCGATCAGAAATTCCAGGTTCAACCTGCGCATGCCGACGCGCAACATATCTGCGCGGGCCTGGATGAGTGCAAAGCGCTTGGTCGCGCCTTCGCGCAGGATGTTGGTCAGGGCCTGCTCCAATGCATAGAAGAGCGGCACGGCGGGGGTGTTCGGCGTCTGGCCGCGGGTTCTGAGAACCTCGTAGAATGTGGCAAGGTTCAGATAGGTGGTGTTGGCCGCGTGGGCCTTCAGCTTCTTGAAGTGCTTCTTGCGCCCGATGACGAAGGAAAGGCCGGGATACGACCCGATCGCCTTTGAACTGGAACTGGAACAGAAGGCGATGTTGCAGCCCTCCATATCGACTACTTCTGCCCCGACCGAGCTGACTCCATCCACGACAAATAGCGCACCGTTCGCCTTGACCATCGCGCCGACCGGGCCCAGCGGATTCAGCATGCCCGAGCAGGTTTCGTGATGGACCATGGCCACCACGTCGATCTTGTGGGCTGCCAGATAGGCGTCGATCTGCGGCAGGTCGAACGGCGTTCCCCAAGGCACTTCGATCAGATGGGTCTTCTCGTTATGGATTTGCGAGGTCTTGTGCAGACGCTCGCCAAATTCGCCATTCGACAGGACCAGGATCGTGCCCTTGCCGACAACCGACGACAAGATGGCCTCATTGGCAGCCGTGCCTGACCCGGTGATCATCACCGCGCGATAGCGGCTGCGGTCTGCGATCTGAAAGAGCGACAAGAGTTTTTGTTCAATACTGGCGAGAAGGTCATCAAAATCGGATTCGCGATGGCAGATATCTTCGCGGCAGATCGCGTCGCGCAGAGTCGCGGCCACATTTACGGGGCCGGGTGTGAAAAGCAGATATTTATCCAAAAGACGTCAAGCTCCCTCAACGCCCCGATTATCTGGTCAGGCCGTCGGCACGCCCATGAATGGTCCATGCTTGCGGATCGCACACGGACGTCGAGAGGGCACAAATCGAATTCGAAAACGCAGCCACAAAAGATGGCTGTCAGTACGTCGACCAGAAATTGAACGCCTGCGAAAAGAAACCAAAGACAGCGTTGTCTCAACAAAAGTTGCAGACGGGATGGCTATAATGCGTTGGAAAACAGCATCCGAGACGCTGTGCAGGAAAGGTCGAGCAAGATCAGAGGTCGCAAGAGACGGTCAGCTCGCAGCGGCCCATATAGTGGCGTCTGACTTTGACCGGTAACATTCGGCAGTGTTTCAGCAGGGCTGATATGCTGCGACTGATTTCGTAAAAATTGGCGTCCACGGAGTCATGGGCCAGAAAATCGTATTTAATAACAAAGCTACCAAAATGCAAGAGATGGATGCGTTCGCGCTACAACCATTACTGCCGAGCCGTGCGCTGAGCCAAGGCGTAGAAGGTTTCAGATGATTGGGCCAGCTCACTTTCAGGCACGACATTGGCAACTCAACAGCAGACTGCCGACGGTCTGCGGCGCCCGGCCCAGCTTGACACTGGTGCTGCCGACGAGTAGCCACATCAGCCTCATGGTAATCACCCCACAGCTTGCGAATTCGTCAGCCCGGCTCACCCCGTTGAGCGTACTTGCGAGCCAATACGACAGTTTACTGTGTGATATCTGGGGCGTAATCCACAATGGGGTCGCGCCCTTTGACGACGCCGTCGATGCTCTGTGCAGATACCGCGCAAGCGGCCGCCACGTTGTTTTGATCACCAACGCCCCGCGTTCCGCAAAAGATGTCTATCTGCAACTGGAGCGTTTGGGAGTTCCCCGGGAAGCATTCGATTGCATCGTTACATCCGGGGACGTCACGCGGACCCTGATCCAGGGTGACCCAGACACTCCGCTCTTCCACTTCGGTCCGGCGCGCGATCATTCCATCCTTGAGGGGGCGAAGAACCCGATCGTGGGAATATCGGACGCAAGACTGTGCCTGCTGACCGGGCCGCTGGATGACGCCATAGAAACGGTGGACGTGTATCACGACCTGCTTGTCGAAATGAGAGATAATGCGGTCCGAATGATATGCGCGAACCCTGATCTGCTTGTAAGGGATGGGAACCGAATGGTCATTTGCGCCGGGTCGATTGCTCAACGCTACTCACAGATGGGCGGTACGGTAATTTTCTCTGGCAAACCTGAAGCTACGATATATCAAGAAGCGCGCAATAGAGTTAATGCCCTCGCCAATCGAAAAATCCCGAAGAGCCGATTGCTGGCCGTAGGTGATGGGATGCCAACGGATATCAAGGGAGCCGCGGACAGCGGGCTTGATGCCTATTTCATTTCTGGGGGCATCCACGCTGATGAATTTGGTGACATGAATATCTCAGCAAACATATTATCGGCTACAAAAAGTATTGAAAGTCAATATTCAGGCATCAATCTCGTTGGAATTGGGCGGCGCCTATTCTGGAATTGATAAAATATCTTGATTTATATTACGCTGCAAACAGACGCTTAACGTTTCCGGAAATTAAAATTGATCTCCTCGGTTGCGAAGTGCCGGGTGCGAGACCGTAAGTCTGAAAAGCTCAGAGCGCCCATTGCGGTAAAAGTTCTAACGGAAGCACCGAAACGAATCCCTCGAAGGACTTAATCCTTCTATCTGCCCGACACCCATTCAAATCGCCGGCCGTCATGTCGGCAAATGATATGAGAACCTATCGGAGTGAACGTCGGCTTTCCTTTCAATGATCGGCCACTAAACACCTGCAGCGAAGGTCCGCTCTCCGCCCTTCATGCCAAAGTGATGGTCTGGCGACTACTCGCTTAGCATCCGCCTCACATGGTCCTCTTCACCTTGGATGCACCTTCTGAAATCGGAGATTGCCTTCGAGGGGCCGGTCAACGAAAATATCCCGATAAGCTCGGTATCGATCCGCCGGATCCAGAAGGTGCGCCCTCTCACCAGCGCTGACAGCTAGGCCCCTTCATGCCGCTGGGAGGCTATGTCGGTTGATATACCTTTCCCTCCCCACGCGTTAAATTCCGTTCGTTACGTCAGCAAATTCCCAGAGGGCAAACTCAACCATGCTGCCACGTTGGTTATTGTTGGCCGAAGGATCTTGTGGCGGCCCGGGCTATCACGTGCGGTGGCATGCATTGGTGAGACGAGTTTCCCCAGTGTGACCCATCGGCATGCGCCGCGGAATATTGGCAATACCCGCAGTCGACAGGCGGTAGCAGTGCCGGAATAAAACAGAACGAACAGGTGCCATCATCGTTTAGGTTTGGCACAGTGGTAATTGCGCAGCCGACCTGGCGGCCTTGCGGAGGGGTGCCTATCTGGCACCGGTGAACAGGATGAGCAATAAAATCATATGATCAGTTTTCACCAATTGCCCGACGACCATCCGGATTTCATCTACTCCCCGCTGCTTCGCGCGGCGCGGTTGACGTTGGCGTATATGGTTGAGAACGGACCCGTTGGGATCACGAAGACCAAGGCATTCAAACGCTATTTTTTGCGGTGGGCGGCGGAGCATTTTGACTGGCCCGGACAGGGCTACGAAGACTTGATGCGCTATCACAAGGTGCTCAACGAGTATGATTTCCCGCCGCTGGAGCTTCTTCACTTCCTGCTCATTGAATTAAAGCTCGGGCGACATTATCGCGAGGAATTCCGGCTGACGAAACGGGGCCTGCAAATGGCACAGGCACCCGGCGCGTTATTTCAGCAACTTATCCCGTTTTACATTCTGGACGTCGATCACGCATCATATGGGCGCTTTCAGGATCGTCCATTCGGTAAATGGGACGTCTGGCTGAATGTCTTGAATGTAGAGATCGAGAATGGGGCCAGCGAGCGTGCCCTTTTCAAAGCATTTTATGGCGAGGACTCTGATTGGGACAATGACGGCTGGCGGGAGATGGCTGCATTTTCCCATTGCGTGCTGAAGCCTCTTGAATGGTCCGGCTTGTTGTCCATTCATGAGGCAACCGAAAACGGGCGGGCAGCACATATGTGCTTCAAGACTCCGTTATGGCAATCGGCCCTGTCACTTGACACCGACAGCATGCTTAACCCTGCGCCAAGGCATTGACTTGAGGCGCCGTTCGCATCGCGGACGGCGTTGTAAGGGGATTCCGGAGGTTTCTGCGTCTCCATCGCACTCTTTTTCGTCGAAGGCCTCTACTGTGTGTAAATCGGGACGCCTCGCCGGCGGTTGATGGGGCGGAGGCTGCCATGGTCAGTCTCCTGGGATGGATTTGAGCGGGTTCGGTTCCACTTGGAATTTCGACTTCCAGCCCGCTGGGCATGGAGATCATCGCATCGAGGGAGTGATCAGTCCCCACAGCGCGCTGTTTGTCAGCGATGATCTGTCAACGCCGACTGAACTTTCCCCAGAAGTGCCGAAGTAAAATTCCCCACTCTGGCGGGTCCGGTAATCAGCCGGT
>NZ_JBHFPE020000036.1:0-7691 GCF_043355935.2 Roseovarius roseus
CCGCCGGTTGGGTGGGTTCAAGTTCACCCGGAGATTACGCCACCTTCAAATTTCCACCACCTTCGCGACACGACCTGCGCCAGTTGCGGAACTCAATCCCGCGGTCAAATGTAATCGAATGCTGGGCAGGTGGGGGCAGGGGTTCCATCACGCTCATCAGCCGGTTCATCAGGTGCGTCGTGCTGCGATGTTGTTACGGAACAGAACGGCAAAGCGCGTTTTGCGTTCGACCGGCGAGGCGACGTTCATCTTGCCCTGAGCGCGCTCAAAGATCATCAGATCACCTTCCCATTCACCGAATGCCTCGCGCGTTTTGACGTAGTCGGGACGTTCATGGATCGACCGCTCCGATGGAAAGACAACGCCGCGCGGTGTGCGTCTGCGTCTTGGCTGGCGCTTTTTGCGGCGCTGCGGCAGATACCGCGCCAATGCTTCGGACTGGCCATCTGGGCTATAAACGTAAGCGTAGATTGCCTCGTGGCTGACACGCACTGATTGACCATCATACTGCAAGCGACCCGCGATCTGCTCAGGCGACCATCCGGTCTCCAGTTGCTTGATCACGTGCGCTCGAAGATCGGTGAGCCGCACCAGTTTGCGCCGCCGCGCACGACGCTGGACGGCAGACCTCTGCGCGGTCATCCCATAATAGCCGTTCAACTGTGGCAGCTCGTCATCGACAAACCTGTTGCGCCTGATCTCGCGAAACACGGTCGAGCGGTGCCTGCCAATCTCTACGGCAATCTTGTCGACGGGGGTTCCTGCATTCAGCATATCCTCGATCTTACGCCGTTCGCGCAAATCCAGCTCTGTGTGGGCCATCTTCCGTTCTCCTTGCTTTCCAGCAAGATAGGGGATTTGTCGCAACCCAGTTTAGAATGTGCCGCGGCTACACGAGTGTTGCGTATAAGGTTTATTATGTCATTATTAGTGGCGACAAGGGACGTCGGGACTGAATGACCAATCGCTCTGCAAGCTTGTGCTGGTCCCATTTATCTAGGTTGGCACGGCGGCCTTCGAAGCGCGCCGTGTCGTCTCCCAGATCCGTGTGACTGCGGCACGCCAAAGCATTTGCATGTCCGCCCTACAAAATATGCAAAGCCCCTTTTCAAGAAATATTAGACGGCACTCGAGAAGATCACTTGTTCCACCGTATTTCGGCATGATTGAATTACGATAATGCGGGCAGACACTATCCAGTGAAGTCGAACGTTAATGTCATCATTAGGAAGACGAACGGACCAGATCAGGCTGTACTACATTCAAGATATCTTCAATACCCCAATACGGCGCGCAAAATAACAGCGTAATATTGAATGCAGGGGCTATTTCATTATCTAAAAAGCTAAATCTCTATAATTTTAATTTCATTTATACCCATGCACTATAGGTTATACACACGATAAACAGGAGGCCTCAAAAAATTAATACTAATACAACTGACAGTCAATACAACAATTTCGATACCGGCATACCGGGGGCCGTGCATCCCCGAACTCATAGATTATTAGAAAAGGAAAAAGTATGAGAAAAATTATTGATCGCAAAATTTACGATATGAAAACAGCAATCAGTGTCGCCACAGATGCCGATCACGATATGAATGGCTGGCGCTGGTATGAGGAAACATTATACCGCACAAACAAAGGAGCTTGGTTTCTCGCTGGCGAGGGTGGGCCTTTGTCACGCTATGCTGTCCACTTCGGTCGGGGTGAAAGTGCCGCCGGTGAAGATATCATCCCACTCTCAGATGAGGAGGCTTTTGAGTGGCTTGCGCAAATTGAAGATTTCTCGGCCATCGAAACTCATTTTAGTGATTATATCGATGATGCGTGAAGGTGTGTCGGATCATGGGAAGCCATAACCAGTAAACGCTTAGTGTAGTTCGGAAGAATATTTAGCGAACTGAGTATTGTCATTGTATAGCCTTCGAAAGAAGGGATTTGATATATTTTCATTTGTTCTGTAGGTGTTTCGATCTTACACTTTTTCCGTAGCCACGGAGCGCGTCAATGTGATCGGAATCTTGCCCAAGCGCGACAAGTTCAATCTAAAACGAGGAAATAGCGCGGCGGCCGCTAGGAGCCGCCGCCCGCTGTCCTACGCCTGATGGCTCTGCGCGAAGCCTCTCAGATCACGCGATGCGATAATATCCTCGATATCTTGCCCATTCAGTTCCCTGACGCGGATTAGCTCGTCTGCCAAGGCCATGATATGGGCTTTGTGGGTCGCAACAAAAGAAAGGGCTTTCTTCTCGGCATCAAGCAAATGGCGCTCGACGCGGTGCCTGATTTCCTCGGGAACGCGCCAGATTTCTTCTGCCGTCGCAGCATCCCAGAGGAGGCCACTCTCACCAAAGCCCCACTGGCGCTCGACTGCGAGAGCGAGGCTGGTGGCTTGTGCCAGATCACTTCTTGCACCCGTACCGGCGCCAGAGCTCGGATGGCCAAACATGCAAATTTCCGCGGCTCTTCCTCCTATTAAAACCTGTAACCTTTCTTGCGCTGTTTTGGGGGTCATCATCTTGAAGGATATATGCTCCACCTGCCCTCCCTCAGAGGTCAGGCAGACCCGCTTTGGGAGAGGCCAGCCGAGCCGCATCATCACGAGCACATGGCCTGCTTCGTGAATGGCAGCCCGGCGCTCTGTCTCGTCATCCAATCGTGGCGCAATTTGGTTGGCGGCGTTCTGCAAATGCGTTTGCTGAACTGATGCCTTGTCTGCTCGCGCGCGCCCCAATGCATCGCGCACGACGGCTTCCGCGACCGCACCGGACTGCCCCAAGAGCTGACCTGCGATAGGTGCGAGATTCAATCCTTTGGCATTGTCTGCGCCGAGCTTCGCAGACAGGATTGCCTCCAACCCGCACTTGTCCGGGTAAGGCACATCAAGCTTGAGATCGAAACGGCCACTGCGGATCACGGCGGGATCGATCGTTGCGAGGTGATTGGTTGCGCCAAGCAAAATCAAGCCATCGACGTCTTTCGCTCTGTTGATCTGTTCAAGCAGCCCATTCACGATGCCGCGCATGTAGCCAGTGCTCGAGGATTGCTCATTTCGTTGCGAAAAGCTGTCCGATTCGTCGATGAACAGCACAGCCGGAGCGGCCGCTGCAGCCTCTGCGAAAGCCTTGTCCAGAGCAGCCAGCATGTCGCCTTGATGACCGTGCTTTTGGCAGTCGGAGTAGGACGTGGCGATGATCGGGATGCCGGCAGAGCCAGCAAAGGCCCTGGCGAGCGTGGTCTTGCCGGTTCCTGGCTGACCATGAAACACGGCGCTAGAGGCGACCTCGGACCAAGGCAGCGTGTTTTCTTGCCAGAGCCTCAGATCGTTCAGCATCCGATCCAGGGACGCGCGAACCCCAGCGATGCCGTGCAGGGCATCCAGTGTCAAAACCGGTGATGAGCGCTTTAGTTTAACGGCAATTTTAGAGAGCTGGTCTGCGACCGCGAGTGTCGTCGGAGCGGCGAAAGCTGCATCGATCTGCGCAGGCCCGAAAGTCTTTAGCATTTCGGCATCCGGCAACCGGGCGCGGATCTCAGCCTCTGCAATGCGCCCTGTCGCGCTATGCGTCATGCGGAGGGTTTCGAGAATGATCTCGGGTGTGATGCCAGGCCAAGTGGCTTTTCGCCCGACGAGCGCATTCATGGTATCTGATAGATGAAACTGCCCAGTCGCGACAACTAGGACAGCCGCACCTTCGGCAAGGCTGCGCTCGATCCGTGAGTCCATAAAGTCGCGGGATCGGTGACGGCCTTTGAGCCGTCTGTCGCCGTCTTCTTCCTTAACATGATAATGGAGATCCACCGTGCCTCCGGACGGCAGTTGGTCCTGCAAGTGCCTGATCACCTTCGGAAGGATCTCTTCTAATGCCTCGATGAAGGAGCCGGCAGGACATGCAAAGTGTGTCACACGGCCGGGACGGAAAAGATCCTGCAAGTGATCTTCGCTGTCCACGAGCTTTGCCAACCCAAAGGCGGTTGCGATCAAGGAGGGGGAAGGATCTCCTTTACGCAAAGTCCTTCCACCCGTGTCTGATGATTGTGCCAAAGGGTCGCTTCCAGCGCTGGTTGCTGCGCAAATTTCGGCTTCGGTCATCGTGTCCGCAAGGGCTGATTCCGGTGCTTCCCAAGGTCGTTTTGGCGTAGTCTGAACCATCTCATCGGGCATGTTGGCGATGAATTCGTCTTCGTCCATGTCGTCGTGCGCGTGGCGGATGCTGACCATGCGGTCTACCTCTGGATTGAACAGGCTTTGGGCCATTGCGCATGCCAGTTTCGACGCGAAGCTTTCCTGAAGTGCGGCATTTTGAGAAGTTCTACTGATCATGTCTGTCCCCTTCACGCAGGGTGGGTGCGGGGACTGGCAGGAAAGCGCCTGCTGTCGATAACCCAAGATCTACCATGGCTTGATCCAGACTGGCGCAAGGGTCCATGCGCAAAGTATCGATTTCGGACAGCGCGATCCGGTGAGATTGCTGGCGTCCTGCGGTGAACTTCACTGCGTTTTCGGCAAGGGCCACCAGTGCAACAAGGTCGAAGTCATCCGATGCGTAGGATTTGATGCCAGTAGGGGAGCGGTGGTATCCCTTCGTCAGGCTAAAATGGAAATAGCCACTTCTCGGGCGGCAGCACGTTTTGATCTGCAGCCGAAGGTCACCGTGTGGGTGATAGACAATGCGATCTGCGGGCAGCACTTCAGGCAGCTGGGATGTATAGATCCCAAACCGCAACAAAATGCTGTCGACAAGATGTTCGCCGGACAGGCCAAACCATTTTGCATGGCGTGTGAGCATGTCTCGCGAAAGCTTCGGGAACTGCCGTAGATCATCTGAAGAGTGGGATGCAGCTTGAGACGCGAACAGCGTTTCGAAGCCGCTCAAAAGCGGTTGTTTCATGTGTAATTCCTTGTGACGTATGTTTGAGACCCGCCGGCGCGACTGCGCCGATCAGGTAAATTGGGTACTTCTGAAAATGTTGAAAATCAGGAGGCCAGCGAAATACCGGAATCCCGGCGCTCATAGGGTCCATTGGCGTGAGCATTCTCGACCATTTGATCGATGCTGAGCTGCGCCTCATGTGCCAGATCACAAACTGCCATGGCAATATGGGTCGGAGCTTGTGCGACGCTATGAATCGCCCTTGCCTGAACCCACTCCAGCGCGGCGATGCTAGGTGCAGAAACAGCGCGCGAGATCAGGCCGGCCATGCGGTGCAGCAGCAAGTCGTTCCCAGAAAGCGGCTGTACAGCGCTCACTGCGTCAGCTTGGGCGGCAACCAGTTTCCAAGCGGTCTCTGCGTCCGAAACGGATTGGCCGAACGCGATATCCCAGCCCGCGTTTTCAGCCCACTCCTCCTCTTCGAGCGCCATGAATACACGGGTCATAAGCTCGCAAAAATTATCAAAGATATAGGACTGCGCTGAGCCTGCGGCTTTTGAAGTCGATGTCGTAGTGATAGTATCGTTTGTAGTCATGATGATCTCCTAAGCTGATCGTTGTGATTAGAGCGAGACAGGAGCGGCAACTCTTGTCTTGCTCGCAGTATTGTGACATTATGACATCATAAAGTCAATACCTGATTCTGGAATTCTTTAAATGACTAAGTTTGGACGCCCTAAAACTGATACGTCGGCAGTAACCTTACGTCTTCATGCAGATATGCTGCAGGCCGTTGATGATGTCCGACGAGGCGAAGCTGATCTTCCAACGAGGCCTGAAATGATCCGCAGGATTATCGCCGACTGGCTTGAGCAGAACTCGAAAGATGGAGGATAAGGTCACCCAAAAGATCTAACAGCAATGAGATTGCTAAAAATCGTAATGGGAAGACGCGATAGATTAATGTAAGCGATTTCATATTTTTGGTGAGGGGCATCGCCAAATCGGTGCTCCTCATGCAGATGAGTTAGTAGACCATTCTGCGCGAAAAAATTGCAAATTTATTCAGGCACCCTCTGTTCCCAAAAATGAACCTTCTATAAACTGGAAATTGTTAATGCCTAGGTTTGGCTTTCTGTCCCCATTACTACATAGAAAGGTATACGGTTTGTTGAGAAGAGTAACAAAAATGTTGAGTCGGTTTTTCAATAGATTCCGTTACATACCTCAACAAATAGCGTTACACTATTCAACAATTCTGTTACCTTCCACCGCTGAAAGATTTACCTACTAAGTAATATTTCTATCCTCTTCCATGCAGGTGCCTGATGGAAGAAGCGCGAGCCGTTCGCTTATCCAGCCCACACGGAGTTCGGCAGGATGGTTTCCCCACACTTAGCACATCCGCGTATTCATCAGCCGATTGGTCAGAAGCGGCGGTATCCATTTGAACAATCTCTGCTGAGGCAGCTTTCATTCCACACTTTCGAGGAAGGCGGCATGCTCGCCACCATCAGCGTCATCGGAATTGATTGACTGCGCAGTGTTGGAATGGGATACCAGAACAAAACTTGAACAAAGGCGATCGAGCGTGCCCAAGAACATCCTCATTTTCTCGGACGGAACCGGTCAGATCGGGGGTGTGCGACCCGACCAGCGTCTGTCAAACGTGTACAAGATGTATCGGGCCATGCGGCCGGGACCGTCGTCCCCGATCAACCCGGCAGAACAGATCTGCTTCTATGATCCGGGTCTCGGCGCCGGTGAAGTCGGAGGTCTGACATTGAAACGCATTCGGAACGTGCTTTCGGCAGCTGTTGGGACCGGGATCGATGAGAATGTCATTGACTGCTATGAAAAGATAATCGCCAACTATGAGCCCGGCGACCGCATCATTCTGATCGGGTTTTCGAGAGGCGCCTAGGCTCTGGACCCATTGATTTCAGACTCTCTGCGTGATTCACGGCTCCGAAAACGGAGCGGTGTCATGTCTGATCTTTTCTGGTTGAGCGATGCGCAGATGGCTCGTTTGGAGCCCTATTTCCCCAAGCCTCACGGCAAGCCACGCGTTGATGACCGCAGGGTTCTGAGCGGGATCATATTCATAAATCGCAATGGCTTACGCTGGCGCGATGCGCCTGCGGAATACGGTCCGCACAAGACGCTCTACAACCGATGGAAGCGATGGAGCGATAAGGGGGTCTTTGCTCGGATAATGGCCGGCTTGGCCGCCGAACACCGCGAAAAGAAGACGATTATGATCGACGCGACTTACCTCAAGGCACACCGGACCGCGACCAGCATGGGCGTGAAAAAGGGGGGCGCGGACGCCTGATCGGGCGCACCAAGGGCGGCATGAAAACCAAGCTGCACGCGGTCTGCGACAGCCAAGGCCGACCTCTCAGCTTGTTCATCACTGCCGGTCAGGTGAGCGATTACATCGGAGCGCGGGCCATGCTCAGCAGTCTGCCCAGGGTCGACTGGCTGCTTGGGGACCGCGGCTATGACGCCGATTGGTTCAGAGAAGGGTTGGAAGACAAAGGGATACGCGCCTGCATCCCCGGCCGGAAGCAACGCAAGGCGGCCGTGAAATACGACAAGCGGCGATACAAACGTCGCAACCGGATCGAGATTATGTTCGGAAGACTGAAGGACTGGCGACGAATAGCAACACGCTACGACCGATGTCCAAAGGTCTTCCTCTCAGCAATCGCACTCGCCGCAACCCTCATCTACTGGCTATGAGATGCCGTAACGGGTCTTGCGTTGCGCATCACCATTACCGCTTGCCAGATCACCGCTGCGCTGTCGC
>NZ_JBHFPE020000037.1:0-6616 GCF_043355935.2 Roseovarius roseus
CACTGCTACAACTCGATCGACACCCTGACCTTCCAGATCATCGCCGTGGTCGTGGAGGGGATGGGTAAGTTTCGGATGGTAGTGGCCATCAGGCGCATGAGCCGACGGATGACGATCACGAACTCGCTGGAGGATTTCCAGCGCCTGGTCACCGCCCTTGCCATCTACGGACTGCCGGTGCGGATCGGGTTTGAGGCGACCGGCAACTATCACCGGACACTGACACATCATCTTGGCCAGGCGGCGTTTGACCTGAAGCTCATCTCCTCCGTCGATCTCGCCCGGACAAGAGAAGCCCTTCACAACAGCTGGGACAAAAACGATCCGAAGGACGCGCAGGTCATCTTGCACATGCTGGAGATCGGAGAGGTGCAATTCTTCCACGATCCACTGGTCACCGGCACCGCTGACATTCAGGAGCTCTCCAAGACCCACGAGATTGTCTCGCGTTCGAAGGGCGCATTGACCTTGACCGAACCAGAGCTTTTATAAACCGTAAGTGATTAAGACGCACCATCTACGAATTTAGGAGGCGTCTTATTGGAAGAAGTTGGCGCAAGCCGATAGCGTGCGGCGTCCTACCTGTCGCCACCGGCGGATGTGCCGAACCGCCCTTCCGCCCATTTCGACAGGCGCAGCATCGGATAGCAGTAGATGAAATAGAATACCGCGATCAGGCTGTAGATGAACATGATGTCGGCCGGCATCCGCATGATCGCCACTTCGCCCTGGCGGGTCAGCTCGGAGATGCCGATTACCGACAGGACCGCCGTGCTCTTGATGACGATGACGTAGATGCTGGCCATGGGCGGGATCGTCAGCTTGAGCGCCTGCGGCACCACGATATGCTGATAGGTCCTGAATTTCGACATTCCGACCGAACGCGCCGCCTCGGCCTGCCCGCTGGGCACGGCGTTGATCGCGGCGGCTACAATTTCTGTCACATAGCTGGAAGTATAAAGCGACAACGACACGATGGCCGCAGTGTAGCTGTCGAATGACAGCCATGCGATGCCGGTGGCAGGCAACACGAAGTAAACGATGTAGAGCTGCACAAGGTAGGGCGAGCCGCGCAGCAGGTGCAGGTAGAGGTTGATGATAGCGGCCAGCGGCCGGAATCCCGCCGTCTTGGCAACACCCAGGATGAACCCGATCGTCGAGCCGATGGCGATAGCGATGATCGAAATCTGGAACGTCAGCCACAGTCCCTTCAGCATGAAGGGATAAAGTTGAACCACGATGTCCCATTTGTCAGCGATCCATTCCATGCCTGTCCCCTCCCCTCAATTCGCCTGCCATGCACTGCCGCCTAGACGGTTCTGGACGATGCCCGAAAGCACCAGCATCATGGCGTATATGCCCAGATAGCAAACGGCGACGGTAATGTAGCTTTCGGTGGCCACGACCGTTTCGGAAAACATCAGAAGGCCCGCACCCAGCAGTTCGAAAACCGCAATGATGCTGAGCAGCGAGGTGTCCTTTATCAGCACGGCGGTTTGGCCCAACAGCGGCGGCATGACGTTGGCGATAGCCTGCGGCAAGGTGATGTAGCGCATCGTTTCGCGCTGCGTCATCCCCACCGACAGCGCGCCTTCGATCTGGCCGCGCGCGACCGATCCGATCCCGGCACGGATGATTTCGCCCATATAGGGCGAGGTGTGCAGCGTCAGCGCGATGATCCCCGATTGCACCTCGTCAAAGAGCAGGCCCGAGGGCATGATCGTCGGCAGGCCGTAATAAACTAGGTAGATCTGCACCAGCAGCGGCGTCGAGCGGATGAACTGGATGTAGCCCGCGACGGGCCGCCAGAGCAGCGGTTTTTTCGACATGCGCGCCAGCGCCAGCACCGTACCCAGGACCAGCGACAAGGCAAGGCAGACGGCGGAAATCCACAGCGTCTGCCAGATGCCTTCGGCAAAGACACCCGCATACTCCGACACCAGCCGAAGATTGAAAAAATCCTGAAACCACATCATTGGCGGGCCGCAGTCCTGCGTGTCATGTCAGAGGGTTTTGGGCCGGGGGGCACCGCCGCGCCCCCGGCCCCGGTAGCTCACTTGTGATCGGCTTCCCAGTCGGTGGAATTCCACCAGTATTCGACCTTCTGCTCAAGGCGTCCGTCGATGCGGAGCAGGCGCATGTAGTTGTCGAGGCTGTTCAGCAGATGCACCGAGTCGGGACGCACGGCAAAGCCCAGCGGCTCCTTGTTCAACTCACCCTCCAGCAATACGATGCCGTCGATGGACGACTGAAAGCCCGACAGCGTCGCCTTGTCGGTCACACCCGCCGTTGCGCGGCCCGACATGACGGCCTGAACCGCCTGCGCGGTGCCGCCGGAAAATTCCTTCAGCTCGGCCTCGGGCAGGAACTTGCGCGCGGCGGAAGCATAGGACGAGGCCTGCGTCGCGGCCAAGGACACGTCGGCCTTGTTTAGGTCTTTCCAACTGGTGAAATCGGTGCCTTCCTTGGTGAAGGCGACGGTTTCGGCAAAGAACACCGGCTCGGTGAACATGATCTGCATGCTGCGTTGCGCGGTCGGCGTCATGTCGGCGGCGATGAAATCGGCCTTGCCCGACGTCAGCGCAGGAATGAGGCCCTTCCAGTCGTAATCCTGCACGACCAGCTTGACGCCCATGTCATCGGCCATCATCTGCGCCAGCTCCACAGCCAGGCCCGTACGCTCACCGTCCTTGTTGATGAAGCTGACGGGAGGGCCTTGCGTCTGAACGGCGATGGTCATCTCGCCGGTGCGCACGATCTTTTCCATCGTCGTCTCGGCCCAGGACACGGTGGCCATCACGGCCATTGCGGCGCCGCCAATCAGGGCGGTGGTCAGTGTTTTCAGTTTCACGTTGTCTCTCCTCCGTGGTGAATGATCGTAACGTTATAGTATCTGGCTCAGAAAATCTCGGGCGCGGTCGGTCCGAGGGTTGTCAAAGAACGCAGCGGGTGTGTTTTCCTCGACGATGGCGCCACCATCCATGAAAATCATGCGATCCGCCACCTCGCGCGCAAAGCCCATCTCATGTGTGACGACCGCCATGGTCATCCCCTCGGCGGCGAGGGCGCGCATCTGTTCCAGTACGCCGCCCACCGTTTCGGGGTCCAGCGCCGAGGTCGCCTCGTCAAACAGCATCACCTTTGGTTTCATCGCGAGGCTGCGTGCAATGGCGACGCGCTGCTGCTGACCGCCCGACAACATGACCGGATAGCTGTTCTCCTGATCGGGCAGCCCAACCTTCTTGAGCAGATCGCGCGCAATTCGTTCGGCCTCGGCGCGTTTGCGCTTGGCGACGATGATCTGCGGCAAAACGATATTCTCCAGCGCGGTCTTGTGCTGAAAAAGATTGAAATGCTGGAACACCATGCCGACCTCGGCGCGCAGGCGGTTGATGTTCGTTTTCTTGCTGGTCACCTCGACGCCGTCGATGACAATGCGGCCGGAATCCACGGGTTGCAGGCCATTGAGCGCACGCAGAAGCGTCGACTTGCCAGAACCGGACGGGCCGATGATGACCACCACCTCGCCGCGGTCGATGGTGGCGCTCACGTTGTCGAGCGCACGCACGTCCGGTCGGCCTTTCATGTGGTAGGTCTTGCTGACCCCCTCGATGACGATCATCGGCTCGCTCATGGTGTCCTTTCCGAATGAAGTGGCAGGCGTCCGCTGAATGCATAGGCGACCGGTCCGGTCATCGTGGCGCCGCCGTCCGTGTCGATCCGGATTGTCACGGAACCGGCGCCCATGTCCACCCTGATCGGTCCGGTGCCAACCAGTCCGCGAAGTTGCGCGGCCCGCACGGCGGCGCAGGCCCCGGTGCCGCATGCGCCGGTCAGAATGCCGGGACGCTCATAGGCCTGCAAGCGCATGCGTGCGTGGCCAAGGATCTCGGCCAGCCCGACATTCACCTGCTCAGGAAAAAGAGGATCCATCAGCACGGGCCGTGCCAGCGCCGCCACATCCAGGGATGGCAGATCGTCAACGAAGAACGTCACATGCGGATTGCCGACCCAGGATGCCACACCATGCTCCAGCGGCCCGTGCGACAGCGGCAGGTCCAGCGTATCCACGGCGTGCGCGAGCGGAAATCTCTGCCAGTCATGTTCGACCCGCCCCATCTCGACGCTGACCTCGCTCAGACCGCGGCGCGTGCAGCGCAGAACGGCGGCCTGTGTCTCGATCATCACCTCGTCCGATCCGGCCTCCTCCAGCAGCAGCCAGGCGACACAGCGCGTGGCGTTGCCGCAGGCACCGACCTCCCGCCCGTCAACGTTGAGAATGCGGAGCCTGGCATCGGCCCGCCCGGACGTCTCGACCACCAGCAGCTGATCGCCGCCCACACCCACCTGAACGTCGCAGATATGAGCGATCTCGCCTCTTTCGGGCATGTAAGGATCTGCGCGCCCGTCGACGATGACGAAATGATTGCGCAGCCCGTGCATTTTGACGAATGGCCGTCCATCGGCACAGAAAACGCCGCTCCACGGATGTGTCATCAACATTTCGCTTTCGTGTCGTTCATTCTCGCGGTTAGGCATCCGTGAGACGTCTTCTACGCCTTGTACGGCACTGTCGCGGCTTCACCCATTCATTGCAAGGCGGAGTTCCCTCGTCGGTGAGGATTTTCATCTCGAACATACCTGACCTCCATGATGTTCGCAGCTAACGGCAGGAATGAGCTCAATTGTCGGATGCCGCAATTTATACCAAGGTCTGAAAACTAATCAGAAGCGGCCATTCGGAAGTTTTGCGTCTGTCCCGTGATGGGTTAGATAAATTAATATTTCTGGTTAATGGCTTGAAGGGTTTCGTGTGTGCTATGTGTGAGTAACTTGAAATCGCCTCAGCATCGACCGCATCGTTTTTCTGACGCTTCACGAAGGGCTTCACGTAGGCAGGCGGGATGAGCCTCACCTCATGTCCAAGCTTGCCGATTTCCCGGTCTCAGAAATTGGCGCCACCACAGGCTTCCATCGCAACGGCGCAGCACGGTAGCCGTCCGAAAAACTCAAGGACCTGATCCCGTCGCAGCTTCTTGCGAAGCACCGCTCTGCCAGAGCCATCTGCCCCGTCAACCTCAAACACATTCTTCACCAGATCGAGCCCGACAGTGATAATCTCCGACATGACCGTCCTCCTTTGTGGATCATCGCAGCCCCACCTTGGCACATTGATGCCGTCGGGGGGCGTTCAAATCATCAATGCCGAATGTCTGCTTAGATGTCAGGCCTCTTGGCATAGACTGAAAAATTGGCATAGACTGAAAAACGTAGGGGGATCATATGCCACTCTGGGCATCGATACCAAGCATATCCTGAAGGTGCCATGATGAACGCACAGGATGAAAGTCTGAAATCGGCAATGAGCTGCCTGAAGAAATTCGGTGCTGAACTGGAGGATATGGTCGAACTTGTGAAGGGTGGAAAATCGCCGGACACCACATGGATGGCGCCCCCTTTGGCCGAGTTGAACGCGCAGGTCCGCACCACGTTGCAGATGTTTCAAAGTGCGGCTTTCGACCGGGCGCACGGCGCCGAGGCGCAATCGGCCAAGGGTTATGACGACTGGGATGCGCTGCGCAGGGCCATCCTGACCTATCGCACCCTCGCGAGGCAGCGCGCAAAGAGACACTAGCAGGATCAAGGCAAGGGCCGCAGCCACGCTGCGCACCCGCGCACCAACAGGTTTCGATGCGCAGAATGCCGCCGATGCCACATGAACGGGGATAGCGCCATGACAGTATCCACCGCAGAGACCACCGCACGACCCGGCACGCCCATCGCGCGTGCCCGGCCTATAGCCTTGGCGCGCATTGCCGGGCCCGCCCCTTCAAAGCCGATTATCCTTGCCCCGGGCGCGCGCAGCCACGCCATAGCGGCCCCGCGCCGTCTCCCGGCGGAAGCGGAGGCGGATTACAGCCCGCTGGTGTCGCTCTTCGAGCGGAAATCCTTTCGCAAGCAGTTTCAGCCCGACGCCACCATCCTGCTGCATGACGAGCCTGCGGAAGCGATGTACATGGTCACATCCGGGATCGTGCGCTGCTGCACTATCGACTCCCGAAGCCGCCGGCAGATATTCTCCTTTGCCACCAAAGGCGATTTCGTCGGGATTTCCTATGTCGATCGCTGGCACTTTACTGCCGAGGCCGTCGATCACGTGACCCTGCGCGCCCTGCCCCGCACAACCATCGAGCACGCGCTGGGCGTCAGCGACGCGCTGCGGCAGGACATGCACAAGCGCATGCGGATCCTGCTGGCCCGCCGCGAACAACAGTTGCTCGCGCTTCTCAATAACAAGGCGCATGAGCGTCTCTTCGACTTTCTCAAGGCCTTTGCAGCGACCCGATCCAGCGCGGGCCATATCGCCCTGCCCATGCCGCGCCGCGATATCGCGGATCACCTGGGCCTGTCGGTCGAGACCGTCAGCCGCGCCTTCAGCGATCTCAAGATCAAGGGCCTGATCGACCTTGCCAGCCACGAGAAATACAGGATCCTGCAATGGGATGAGGATCAGCCGCGGGCCCGCGCCTGCTGAGGGGCCGCCGGACAGATGTTCCCGCCACATCAGGCGAATGTGCTCTCCCCCCCCGAGTTGGGTCCGCAGGTCGAACGTCTC
>NZ_JBHFPE020000038.1:0-6086 GCF_043355935.2 Roseovarius roseus
ATACCGCCCTTGTCCTTCATCGACGGGTAGAACTGGTTGTCCCAGGTCGAGAAGAGCGACGTCGTGACGTAGAGCCGTTTTCCGTCGAGCGACAACTGGATCATCTGCGGCGCGCCATCAACGGTGCGGCCGTTCACCTCGTGCGCCTTGCCCAGCAGCCCGCCGATCCAGACCTGACCGGTCAGTTTCGGATTGAACGGATCGGAAATGTCGTACTGCCTCAGATCCCCGTGCAGCCAGTTCGAAAAGTAAAGATACTTGTCGTCCATCGACACCAGAATATCGGTGATCAGACTTGGCATCGGCACCGGGAACCCCTCTACATCCACAGCGGGCACGTCGATGATCTTGCTGACCTCGATCTTGCCGTTGTCCTTGTGATAGTGAAAGATGTTTGACGCCAGCGCCGCGCCGACAAAGCCATGGGTGCTGTCGGGATCGTGGTGGAACCGGGCCTCCAACGGGATCATCCCCTCCTCGCCCAGGTCGATCGATTGCTCCACCTTGCGGTTCTTGAAGTCCCAGAAATGGATGTGCTGGCCGTATTTGCCCCTTGCCACATCCTCAAGATCAAACCCCGGCATGAACGTGTTGGGCGAGGCCCATTCGGTCGAGATCATCATGTTGTGGCGTGGCTGGTACCAGAAGTCGTAGTTGTACTTCATGTCGCCCAGGTCATTTTCCCAGCGCCCAATGACGTTGAACTCCTTGTCCAGATGGAGGAACCCGCCGGGTCCGTTCCCCTCGGCATCGCCCAGCATCGACACGATGATGTCAGCGCCAAGACAATGCACGGTGTGCGGGGCGGAAAGATTGGTCTTGGCCTTGATCTCGTCCCCGTCGATGGTCTTGAACAGCGTCGGCTTGCGCGGATCGGTGGCCGTATCGACGATATAGAAATTGGTGGTGCGCACGCCCGGGATGATCAGGTATTTGCGCTCCATGCTGCCGTTGGTGTTGCACGATGAACAAGCGTTCCAGCCCATGTGGTGCAGCTCATCACCGACGACCGGCATTTCCGTCCGGTGGATCACCTCGCCGTAAGTCTCACTCTCTTCGTCAACGTCGATGGTAGCCAGGTAATCAGGTTTCTCGATCCCGGTCCCGGTATAGATGCAAATCGTGTAAACAACTTTCTCGCGCGGGGCCTTGATCGCCTCTTGGGGCGACGCATAGCCCGGCCCTGCACAGCAGCTTCCGTTGTTCTCGGTCATCTCATTCCTCCTCTATGGTGGCTGGCTTCCTCGTTCTTCCATCGATTTCAGCAGTGTGGTGTCGGTTTCTTGCGTCTGCGCGACGTTGGACAGTTGGATTGGAATACCCCCATCGGGTGGTCCAGTTTGAATGCTAGTTCATAGTCGGTCTTTGGTCTATCGCGACCATGCTCCTGGACGCTGGCGGCCAGTACCCTAAGGCACGGTGACGCCGGGCCGGATCGTAGCTGTGACGCGATCCTTCGATCAGGATCGCCGCAAAAGCCCGTTTTCCGCCCTTACTGCCAAAATATACGTGCCACCGCATCGGTCACAAGGGATCGAACCGGACCTTAGCCGCGCGTGGGATGAAGGTCCGGTAAGGGCCGGTCACTTCCATTGCCAAAGGCTGCCTTAACATCAACAAACTTCATGGTAACATATCCGGCGAAGACGTTCTTGGGAGCACCACGTCACATGCGATATGTTCTGTCAGCAGTGTGCGCAATTCTGGCACTTGGCCCCAGTGATGCTGTGGGGGAGGAAACCACCTATGGCAGTTATCGCCACCATGACGGGCTACCCAACGTCCTGCTTCTGGTGGGAGAAATTGATAATGGTGATTCCTTTGAGCTTCGTCGCGCCATGCGCGACCATCAAATCGACTTGGTTGTAGCAGCCAGTCGAGGTGGAAGTGTCTACGAAGGCCTGCAGATGGCCAGCATTCTGCGCGACAAGGACGTAGGGACGTACATTCCCGACAATGCCAGCTGCGAATCCTCTTGTGCCAGTGTTTTTCTGGGTGGCAGCAAACGCATGGTTATTGGTGAATTGGGCGTTCATCAATTCTATTCGGGCGCCGAAGACGCCAGAAGCCAAGGGCGCAAGGATGTAATAACCACCGTAACCCAGTACACCACTTCGGATATTATCGGCATTCTGAACGAGTTTGACACGCCTCCGTTTGTCTATGAGAAAATGTTTAGAACCACAGAAATTTACTATTTCGACGGTGCCGAAAAGCAAAGGATCGGCTTGGGAATCAGTGACGAGACATTCGTAGATCGGGTCGCAGAAGTTGACGACTTTCTGTCGTCAACGCCCGGTGTGTTGGAACGTACAGACCGAGAACCGGAATCATCGGGGACGGCACAGACAATACCGCCTTCATCGTCTGCGCAGCCATCATCGCCTGATCTCAGGCCAAATCCGGAGAAAAGGTTTGAAAACACCGATTTCTTTGGAATGGACCTAAGCCCACGGGGCCTGCGTAATGTCAGTCTTTACGAGTGCGAAAATTTCTGTCGGCGCACGGACGCGTGCGCGGCATGGAGCTATGTGCATGCAACACGCTGGTGTTGGCCCAAGTCGGGGGTTGAGAATATCAGCTTGTCCTCGAATGTCACGAGCGGAATAACTGATCCGGGTCGCATCAACCCTGAAATATTCAGTCGTCCGTTTCTTGAGGCAACAGGCCTCGATATCCGCGGATACGACCTATACCCGAAAGGT
The DNA here is from genome assembly GCF_043355935.2 of Roseovarius roseus. NCBI lineage: Bacteria > Pseudomonadati > Pseudomonadota > Alphaproteobacteria > Rhodobacterales > Roseobacteraceae > Roseovarius > Roseovarius roseus. The sequence goes on from NZ_JBHFPE020000038.1 coordinate 2,706, forward strand.
TTGCGCAACATGACGCTGGACCAATGCCGACATGCCTGCCAAGCAACCAGCAGCTGCGTCGCATGGAGCTACGTGCCGAAAAAATCATGGTGCTTTCCAAAACACGGTGTCGGTCGTTATGAATCCCGCCTTGGGATTGTTTCGGGCATTGTCAAAGCGGATTGACCAGGGACGCGCGAAACGCCTCGGCCTTTTCCGCGCCGGCAACAACATCGTCCATGTTCAACTCCTCATCCTTCATGGCACGGATCAGCCTTTCGTTGACCTCAACAATCGACCGTATCGAATACATGTTCTCGAAGTTGGAATAGATCAACAGCGAGTTTCCCGCGCGGATGGCTGCAACGCTGGCGTCTATAGGCGAAATGAGATTTGTTATCGCCCCCATCTGCATATCGTCGGAAATAATCGGACCAGTGAAGTTTAGACCATACCGGATCTCGTCAACTGACCTTTCGGAAAGCGATGTCGGTATCCACGGGCTGTCGGACAGATGTCTGTGTAGAACATGCGCATTCATGATCGTGTCGGCCAGTCCCGCCCGCACGAGGCGTTCAAATGGTGAAATCTCCTCGGGGCTCCATGTTTCGGAGATGTCGGCACTTCCAACATGGCTATCGTCAATTGACGATCCGTGCCCCGGAAAATGCTTCAAACAGGTTCTTACCCCCGCAGAGCGATGCGCGCGAATGAACAGTTCGGCAAAGCGGACAACATCCGCAACGTGGCGCCCGTATGCGCGCCCCTTTGCCCCAATCACGGGATTGAACGGGTTTACATTCAGGTCAACCACCGGTGCGAGGTTCAAATTGACGCCAACCGCCGATAACTCATCGGCCCGCTGTGCATAATATCCAAGAATATCCATATCGTTACGCCCCGAACCTGCGAGGTCAGCGGCTGACATCCAAGGCATGAACCCATTATAGGATCCAAGGCGTGTGACCTGCCCGCCCTCCTGGTCGATACAGATTATGACCGGGTGCTCGGTAGCAGCGGATTGCAACGACGCATTTAAACGATTTAGCTGCTCTGGTGACTCGATGTTGCGTCGAAGCAACATGACGCCAGCAACCTCGCCATTCTCAATGTAGCGCCGGAGTTGAACGACTTCGCGATCGGAAGGATGTGTTCCACGGAATCCGGTGACAAGAAACTTGCCCGGAAGCTTGTCAGGGTCGCTATGGGCAAATGATGGCGAACCGATGCCAAGAGCACCCCAAGAACCAGTTGCTGCAATGAATTTTCTACGATTGATCATAATTCCGCGTATAGGTGGCCTTGATGTCATTCCGGTCGCCTGACTTCATATGGCGCACGAGGCGTGAAAACCTTGTAGTGCTTCGCCATGTCTCCAAAGATTGCGTTTGGTTTTTCCGGACCACCAAGGTCGCGCAACACCTCAAGAACCGGCCGAGAATAGGCGTCGATTTGCGGAAACCCTATCATCTTCAGTTCGAAAAGACTCATGAATGACTTTGGATCATATTCTTGATAGTTCGCTTAGTACACCTGAATGCAGTCGCTTTAGCAATCTGCATGAATTTTCATTAACTTCGCTGCATGTGGGTTCTTCCGGATCGGGTTCATGCTGTAGCGGCGAATGTCTTTTACGCCGGGCAGCCCTGTCGAAATGCTGTAGATCAGTGAACAGCAGGGACGGGCCAGTGAAACTGCAGCTTCAGAATGATTTCGGGGTTGGCAGAATGATAGGCAGCATCGCGTTTCCGGTCGAAATATGGTTTATGTGAGCGAGACAAAACCGAATTGCGCTATGACGACGACAAATGACAAAGACCTGCAGAGGCTTCAGCATGAAGTTCAGCGATTGCTGGGGCGATGTCTGTTGCGGTTGCAACAGTATGAGCGCCTGATCAAGGCCATGGTGGCACACCATAGGCTCGCTGGGCCGGCTCACGACTTGGAGAGAGCTCGGGCTGCGCAGATTGACGGCACGGCCCGTAAGACGCTCGGCGCCTTGGTTGGCGATCTCCTTGGATCGTATGTTGTTGCCGATGAGATTAATCCTCCCGAAGAATCGACTGCCAACTCTCCTGAGAGAGTCAATTGGTTCACTATGCAGATGCAAATTGGCCTATCGGGCGCAGATTTTTCCCGGGCAGAGAATGAACTCAGAGAATTGGTACTTCTGCGGAACAACCTGGTTCACCACTTCATCGACCAGCATGATCTCTGGAGCCTGGATGGATGCCGTGGCGCTCAAGAAACCTTGGTCGCCGCATACAGTCGCATCGATCAACACGTCGGACAACTTCGGGAATGGGCAGAAAACATGGAGAAAATGCGCCGGAACACCTCAGAGGTCCTGCAGTCGGAAATGTTCAAAGACTTGATTGTCAACGGAATTGCCCCGGATGGCACTGTTTTTTGGCCTTTCGCAGGCATAGTGAGCGCCTTGCGAGAAGCATTCGATGCATTGGCTGTCGATGGGTGGGCACCTGTGGCAGAGGCTGGCAGATGGATTGCCGAGCGATACCCTGAGCAACAACCTGCCAAGTATGGATGCCACAGTTGGCGGCAGGTTGTGCATGAGGCTTCCATCTTAGAACTTCAGTATTTTGATATGGATGGACAACGCTCAGCTTGCTATCGGGAAAAGGAGAGGCCCCGCGAAGTGGTGCTAAATAACATTGGCGTCACATGATTGCTACGCTTTGTCATACGGTCGCTTTTGGGAAGCTGCACGGCAGCATCGACGCTGGTGACCAGTGGCAGCTTAGGGCCGGTCGCGCCTCACTGCCATAGTGACAATGGCTTGCATACATGCTGTGCTCCGGTGCAAATTGGTCCCATGCCGGTTAAAGAAATATTCGCCATCGCCGACGTCCGCATCCCGGTCAAACGCAAAAAGACCCTGGATCCAGGAAAAGTTGATGATATCGCCGAGGATATGCTGGAGAATGGCCAAACCACCCCCATACGCCTGCGCATCGGTAAAACTGGCGGCTATGTCCTTATTGGAGGCTATCACCGTTTAGAAGCCCTCCGCGCCCTCGGCGAAGACAAAGTCGAAGGATATCTGGTCCGCGCGCGGCAGCACTGAGTGTATTGCTCGCCGTTTTAAAGCGGCAGTTTTCACTCCGCAGACCCTCGGTTGCAGCCTAAACTTCTGCACTGTTCATGAACGGCAGGAATGCAGAAGCTACACTGCAGCGTTGGCAGATGACTTGAAGTGCGCTCTGGGTCGTCTTGGTTGCGCCGCCAAGCGACCTCGTTTTCAGTGTGGTCACCTAGTCCGAACTTGGTTCGGCGCGCAGAGGCCGGTCGCGCTTTATCTGATCTGTGAGCTACTCCCCATCTCTTGGACAGGATCTGGCGTAATTTAAGCTACTCGTTGCACCTGCTGATCGGGTTGGTTGA
>NZ_JBHFPE020000039.1:0-2642 GCF_043355935.2 Roseovarius roseus
TTGGTTGCGGGAGTAGGATTTGAACCTACGACCTTCAGGTTATGAGCCTGACGAGCTACCGGGCTGCTCCATCCCGCGGCCGTTGTGCCTCACCTGGCGGTTGCTGTTGTGAGGGCTTCATCGAAAGAGAGATACGGGGTTCAAGGTTTTACTAGGTTTGGCGACGACCTACTCTCCCACGTCTTGAGACGCAGTACCATGGGCGCTACGGCACTTAACTGCCGGGTTCGGGATGGGACCGGGTGTTTTGCTCGCGCTATGATCACCAAACCGAGAAAAACCTTGAACTGTCCAAGTCATGTACGCTGATGTTTATGGTGTAAGTATGACTGATGTTTTCGAAGCTGCTTCGCTGTTGCGAAGTCTGGCTTTTACTGGATCAAATCAAGCCTATCGAGCAATTAGTACCGGTCAACTGAACGCGTTGCCGCGCTTACATCTCCGGCCTATCGACGTGGTGGTCTACCACGGCTCTCAGGGATACCTTGTTTTGAGGGGGGCTTCCCGCTTAGATGCCTTCAGCGGTTATCCTGTCCGTTCATAGCTACCCTGCACTGCTGCTGGCGCAACAACAGGTCCACCAGTGGAACGTTCACCCCGGTCCTCTCGTACTAGGGGCAACTCCTCTCAAGTATCCTACACCCACGGCAGATAGGGACCGAACTGTCTCACGACGTTCTAAACCCAGCTCACGTACCTCTTTAAATGGCGAACAGCCATACCCTTGGGACCTGCTCCAGCCCCAGGATGAGATGAGCCGACATCGAGGTGCCAAACACTGCCGTCGATATGGACTCTTGGGCAGTATCAGCCTGTTATCCCCGGCGTACCTTTTATCCGTTGAGCGATGGCCCTCCCACTTGGGACCACCGGATCACTATGACCGACTTTCGTCTCTGCTCGACTTGTCAGTCTCGCAGTCAGGCTGGCTTCTGCCATTGCACTCAACGACCGATTTCCGACCGGTCTGAGCCAACCTTCGCGCGCCTCCGTTACGATTTAGGAGGCGACCGCCCCAGTCAAACTACCCGCCACGCAGGGTCCCGGATCCGGATAACGGACCGCGGTTAGACATCAAGAGTGCGAAGAGTGGTATCTCAAGGATGACTCCACAGAATCTGGCGATCCTGCTTCAAAGTCTACCACCTATCCTGCACATCACAATCCTGATGCCAGTGCGAAGCTGTAGTAAAGGTGCACGGGGTCTTTCCGTCTAACCGCGGGAAGCCTGCATCTTGACAGGCAATTCAATTTCGCTGAGTCCACATTTGAGACAGCGGGGAAGTCGTTACGCCATTCGTGCAGGTCGGAACTTACCCGACAAGGAATTTCGCTACCTTAGGACCGTTATAGTTACGGCCGCCGTTTACCTGGGCTTCAATTCAGAGCTCTCACCCCTCCTTTTAACCTTCAGGCACCGGGCAGGCGTCAGACCCTATACGTCGTCTTGCGACTTCGCAGAGCCCTGTGTTTTTAGTAAACAGTCGCCACCCCCTGGTTTGTGCCCCCGGCCTCTACTTGCGTAAAAACCGGGCCTCCTTCTCGCGAACTTACGGAGGTATTTTGCCGAGTTCCTTAAATGTGGTTCTCTCAAGCGCCTTGGTATTCTCTACCAGTCCACCTGTGTTGGTTTAGGGTACGATCTAGCGATGGAGCTATTTCCAGGAACTGCTAAGCGGCCCATCCAATCCGATAAGGATGAACAACCCTCGCAATCCGTCACTTCCATCTGGCCCAGGAATATTAACCTGGTTCCCATCGACTACGCCTTTCGGCCTCGCCTTAGGGGTCGGCTTACCCTGCTCAGATTAGCTTTAAGCAGGAACCCTTGGACTTTCGGCGACAGTGTCTCTCACACTGTTTGTCGCTACTCATGTCATCATTCTCACTAGTGATCTCTCCACCGGATGGCTCACGCCCCGGCTTCATCGAAAGCTCCACGTCTCCGTAATGACCGAAGTCACTAAAGAGACACGGAACTATGTCACACTACGCTCTGCTACCACGTGCATAAATGCACATCCTAAGCTTCGGCTCATGGCTTGAGCCCCGTTACATCTTCGCCGCAGGACAACTTGTTTAGACCAGTGAGCTGTTACGCTATCTTTAAAGGATGGCTGCTTCTAAGCCAACCTCCTGGTTGTTATGGTCGTCCCACCTGCTTTCCCACTTAGCCATGAATTAGGGGCCTTAGCTGTAGGTCAGGGTTGTTTCCCTCTCGACAACGGACGTTAGCATCCGCTGTCTGTCTGCCATCCAGTACTCCTCGGTATTCGGAGTTTGGTTAGGATCAGTAAGCCTGTGGGGCCCCATTACCCATCCAGTGCTCTACCCCCGAGGGTATTCGGATGACGCTCTACCTAAATAGATTTCGCAGAGAACCAGCTATCTCCGAGTTTGATTGGCCTTTCACCCCTAGGCACAACTCATCCCGACCTTTTTCAACAGGTGTGGGTTCGGACCTCCAGTAAGTGTTACCTTACCTTCATCCTGGTCATGCCTAGATCACTCGGTTTCGGGTCTGATCCATCTAACTCATCCGCCCTATTAAGACTCGCTTTCGCTGCGCCTACACCTAACGGCTTAAGCTTGCTAGATAGACCAAGTCGATGACCCATTATACAAAAGGTACGCCGTCACCC
>NZ_JBHFPE020000039.1:2739-5992 GCF_043355935.2 Roseovarius roseus
GGCTCCGACTGATTGTAGGCGTTCGGTTTCAGGTACTGTTTCACTCCCCTCGTCGGGGTGCTTTTCACCTTTCCCTCACGGTACTGGTTCACTATCGGTCAGTAAGGAGTACTTAGCCTTCGAAGGTGGTCCTCCGATCTTCAGACAGAATTTCACGTGTTCCGCCCTACTTAATACGTCCTATCATGCTTCATATACGGGGCTATCACCCTCTATGGCCGTGCTTCCCAACACGTTCTATTCACACTCAAGGCTCGGCTGGTCCCCGTTCGCTCGCCGCTACTAGGGGAGTATCAATTGATGTCCTTTCCTCCGGGTACTTAGATGTTTCAGTTCTCCGGGTTTGCTCTTATAAACCTATGTATTCAGTCTATAAGTACCTGTTTTACCGCATTATTAGCTGACCTTGCGGTCAGTAATAACACAGTATCAGGTGGGTTGCCCCATTCGGAAATTCATGGATCAAAGCTTATTCTCAGCTCCCCATGACTTATCGCAGAGTATCACGTCCTTCATCGCCTCTTACTGCCAAGGCATTCACCAAACGCCCTTTTCGCGCTTGATTTGATCCAGAAAAAGACAGACTTGACCGACGAACGGCCGTGCCTGACGCGGCACCCCCAGCTGGTAACTAAAGGGGGCCTTTATCCTGGAACAAAAGTCATACTTTTCCCGCCTGGCCACTGTCGTGACCAGACAATGACTTGCGTCAGCAAGTCAGGACTTCGATCCGTGCAGATCTCAGTCCGGGTTAGTGTACTTGACTTGGACAACACTGCGGTTTCAGCCGGGATATACATGGGCGGTTGAGGAAGCAGCCGCGTCATATACCTTCCACCGAAGTGGAACCGAACCGAGGTGAGCCGCTAACGCGCGGACACCGACAGTGTCGTTATGTTACTGTGAGATTGCTCTCAAAGTAACTGTATCTCTCTTTACGATGTCAATTCGTCCGATTGGACGGTTAAGAACTGCGGACAGTGCTTAACGGTACAATCGGTATGTGTTGGATATGGTGGAGCCTAGGAGGATCGAACTCCTGACCTCCTGAATGCAAATCAGGCGCTCTCCCAGCTGAGCTAAGGCCCCAGTTAGTCAATTTTGCTGCGCAAAATGACGTGGTGGGTCGAGGAGGACTTGAACCTCCGACCTCACGCTTATCAGGCGTGCGCTCTAACCACCTGAGCTACCGACCCAGACAGGCCGGTAGGCCTGAAAACTGTCTGAAGAGATATGAGGACGGATTGGCCCAAATCAGCATCGCAAGCGACACTGACTGATGTGATCAGCTTTGTTTGCTGATCGTGCTAAGTTTTCCACGATCAAGAGCAAGCTCGAGATGCTAGGAAAATCCTTAGAAAGGAGGTGATCCAGCCGCAGGTTCCCCTACGGCTACCTTGTTACGACTTCACCCCAGTCGCTGAGCTCACCGTGGTCCGCTGCCCCCTGTAAACAGGTTGGCGCACGGCCTTCGGGTGAACCCAACTCCCATGGTGTGACGGGCGGTGTGTACAAGGCCCGGGAACGTATTCACCGCGTCATGCTGTTACGCGATTACTAGCGATTCCGACTTCATGGGGTCGAGTTGCAGACCCCAATCCGAACTGAGATAGCTTTTGGGGATTAACCCATTGTCACTACCATTGTAGCACGTGTGTAGCCCAACCCGTAAGGGCCATGAGGACTTGACGTCATCCACACCTTCCTCCCGCTTATCACGGGCAGTTTCCATAGAGTGCCCAGCTTGACCTGCTGGCAACTAGGGATGTGGGTTGCGCTCGTTGCCGGACTTAACCGAACATCTCACGACACGAGCTGACGACAGCCATGCAGCACCTGTGTGACATCCAGCCGAACTGACCGATCGATCTCTCGAAAGTATGATGTCCATGTCAAGGGTTGGTAAGGTTCTGCGCGTTGCTTCGAATTAAACCACATGCTCCACCGCTTGTGCGGGCCCCCGTCAATTCCTTTGAGTTTTAATCTTGCGACCGTACTCCCCAGGCGGAATGCTTAATCCGTTAGGTGTGTCACCGAACAGTATACTGCCCGACGACTGGCATTCATCGTTTACGGTGTGGACTACCAGGGTATCTAATCCTGTTTGCTCCCCACACTTTCGCACCTCAGCGTCAGTATCGAGCCAGTGAGCCGCCTTCGCCACTGGTGTTCCTGTGAATATCTACGAATTTCACCTCTACACTCACAATTCCACTCACCTCTCTCGAACTCTAGACCAGTAGTTTTGGAGGCAGTTCCAGGGTTGAGCCCTGGGATTTCACCCCCAACTTTCTGATCCGCCTACGCGCGCTTTACGCCCAGTAATTCCGAACAACGCTAACCCCCTCCGTATTACCGCGGCTGCTGGCACGGAGTTAGCCGGGGTTTCTTTACCAGGTACTGTCATTATCATCCCTGGCGAAAGAGCTTTACGATCCTAAGACCTTCATCACTCACGCGGCATGGCTAGATCAGGCTTGCGCCCATTGTCTAAGATTCCCCACTGCTGCCTCCCGTAGGAGTCTGGGCCGTGTCTCAGTCCCAGTGTTGCTGATCATCCTCTAAAACCAGCTATAGATCGTAGACTTGGTAGGCCATTACCCCACCAACTATCTAATCTAACGCGGGCCGATCCTTCTCCGATAAATCTTTCCCCCGAAGGGCGTATAAGGTATTACTCACCGTTTCCAGTGGCTATTCCTTAGAGAAGGGCACGTTCCCACGCGTTACTAACCCGTCCGCCGCTAGGTCCGAAGACCTCGCTCGACTTGCATGTGTTAAGCCTGCCGCCAGCGTTCGTTCTGAGCCAGGATCAAACTCTCAAGTTGAAAAGCTGTTGCCAGCTTATCCTTGACGTTCGAACCTCTGCACATATTAGTCTTGACCGGCTAAGGCCAAGACCGACTGTTTGTCTGTGCTTCTGGTTTCATCAGAAACCGAAAGCCGTCCAAACAGTGAAGCTGACACTACATCATCGGGTTGCCCCTAGTAGCGCGATATATGTGCAGTTGTCTGTTCATCGAATGAACCAAACCGCCCACATATCTCTTCAGATATCATCAATGTCAAAGAGCGTCGGAGCCAAAGCCCCAGGACCCGAAAGCCCGAAACAAAATCAACAAACAGCGCCAAATCTCCCGGCGCAGCCCGCGTCATCTATCCCTGTAATCTTCCGCCGTCAAGACCTCCAAGGCACCGCCTCGTCCGTCCGTCCCGCATCCCAACAGCGCCTCAGCGCCGCCGGTGAAGGGGG
>NZ_JBHFPE020000040.1:0-5873 GCF_043355935.2 Roseovarius roseus
ACGCAAAAAGCCTAATGAGAAAGGCGCTCGCGCTCCATTCAAGCCGCCACTTTCTGCGCCAGAAACACGCTGTTTTTCCACAGAATCGGCCCAGATCGGCCATTCACAGGTCGTGCCGACGCCGCAACGCAGCTTCACAAGAGCGGCCATTCGTACACCTTGCAGCATCCGAGCAGGGGCGAAGGTAAGGAAGGCGGAGAAAGCTAGCCTTCGCTGCGCCCCAAACGAATGAGCGGGTTGGGATCACTCTAGAACTTCATAGCAGGGCAGGATCTACAAAAAACTCGAACGTTTGTGACTCTGCCAGATAGGGCCGTCATATCACGGTTCCTTTGCGACGAGCTCAACGGAGTTGCCGTCGGGATCGAAGGTGAAGACCCCGCGCCAGCCGACCCAGTCGAAGGTCTCGACATGGTATTGCAGCCCAAGCCTGTCGTACCACGCGATGACGGCTTCCTGTTCGTTCCAGGGCAGGCTCAGCGCGAAGTGGTGCAGCGACGACCCCGGCCCCGTCGCCGGTGACCGCTCGCCAGCTCGTGTCTGGCCCGCACCCTCGATGTCGTGGCGAAACAGGGCCAGCACCGCAGTATGGCCTTCGTAACCGTCTGCGATCCGGAAGAACACGATAGGCGCGTCTTGCGGATCGCGCATCGGCTCCAGCCCGATCACGTCGCGATAGAACGCGACCATGGCGCCGTGATCGACGCATCGGATGGCGATTTCGCCAAGGGCGCGGACAGTGAAACCTCTTTTGGCCATGGGACATCTCCAAGTTGCTGCGGATGGGATGGAATCGGAAAGCGCTTCATGTCAGCTCTGGCTCCGTTGCAGGAGCAGGCGCAGGCAGAACGCCGTTTCGGCGAAGATTGTCAGCCCATAAGCCGGCATGAAGACCGATGAGATCTCTGGCGCGAAGAAACGCAGACCGCTGCCGATCAGATAGACTAGGCCGGCGAGTGCGAGCCCGACACCGAACGCCTTCGCGAATAGGCCCGAGTGCCAGACGAGCACGCCCATGATCAGGCTGTTGACGCCAAAGAATACGAGCGCGAGGTCGTAGCCATGTGCGTGCAGGTCCAGGAACACGAGCGCGAGTGTCGGTGCGTCGGTCAGCCCCTCCGCGCGGGACAGCACCAGCCAGGCGGTAAGCAGCGCCATGAGGCTGGCCGCGATCAGTACGGTCTGTATCAGGCGGAACACCGTCGCCGACAAAGCGAGGCCCGGTGCCATGGCGCGGAAGATGAGGTAGAGCAGGATGGCGACCCCCGCATCGCTGAGCGCCATCACCAGGTCGGCGGCGATGGCGAAGCGGAACTGACCGGGTGCCACGAGGATCGCGGCGGCCGTGGCGTCGCCATCGCCGAGGTCGATCAATGGTGCCCTAAGGCCAATCTCGGCCCCCAGCCCGGTCACGATGATGACGAGGTAAAGCAACCCGGCGAATCGCGCCTTGCGCCCGAAGTCTTGGGTGAGTGTCATGGCAGTCATTCGAAAAATCCTTTCTTGAACGGCTTTCAGGCGGCCTCCGCCCGGGCCTTGACCGGGCGCAGCTTAACGACGCCGAGTGCTGGGCGGTTGGCCCTTTGTCCTGCCCAGACGGAGCCAATGATGATGACAGCGCCGATCCCCTGCAAAGGCGACAGGGATTGACCGAGGACGACCCATCCGAGCAGCACGGCGGTGAGCGGGCTCATCATGCCGAGCAGCGAAACCGCGCCGGGCTCGATCCGGGCGACGCCCCGGAACCACAGCGCATAGGTTGCCGCCGCTCCGATGAGGCCGAGCCAGACCAGCCCGGCCAGGTTCGTCGTCGTGAGCGGCGGAAGCGCGGGTTCAATGATCAGCGCCAGCGGTAACAGGATCAAACCCCCGGCAGTCAGCTGCCACGCAGTGAAGCTGAGGGCGGATACCGGCGGCTGCCATTTGCGGCTGAGGACGGTTCCGGCGGCCATGGACGCGGCGCCACCGAGGCCCGCGGCGACACCAATCGGGTCCAGCGCGGCGTCGAGACCGATCAGCAGCAGCGCCACGCCAAGAACGCCGGTTGCGGCTGCAGCGACCGCACCCGCCCGGATTGGCGTACCAAGCCACCCGCGCGCCATCAGGATCACAATCATGGCCTGCAAAGCGCCGAGCGTCGCGGCGACCCCGCCGGGAAGCCTGTAGGCGGCCACGAACAGCAGCGCCCAGAACAGCGCGAAGTTGAAGCTGCCAAGCAGGAAAACGCGCCCGAGCCAGGCACGGGATGGCAGGCAACGCGTGACAGCAAGCAGCAGCAGTCCGGCTGGCAAGGCCCTAAGCGCTGCAAGGGTCACGGGATATCCCGCAGGCAGCGCTTCGGTCGTGACGAGATAAGTGCTGCCCCAGATCGCCGGGGCGAGCGCGGTGAGAAGGATATCGGTGGTGCGGGACATGGGTGTGTCTCCGTTTCAGGGGGCTGGATAAAGAGAAAAAGCGAGCGCGCATTGCGGGCCGGCATCGGCTGGGTCAGGCGGCGTTAGCCGCCGTCTTCATGCCTGACGACGTTGAAGCCTTCGTCCGGCGTTGGCGCGGCGAAGTGATTGTTAAACTGGTGAAACTGGGCGTCGGTCACCGCGAACGGGTGGTCACCTCGGCTGTTGCGCTCGCGTAGCCTTGCGAGGCAGACCTTGTCGGACACATCCAGTAGGTGAAGCTGGTGCGCGGCAGTCGTTTGCTCGAGGATGCGACGCATCCACCGGCGCTGCTCGAAGGTATTTGCAGGAAAATCGAGAACGACCGAAACCCCGGCGTTCAGCAATGCGGCGACATGGGGCGCCATAATCCGCCGCAGCTTCGAGGAACATCGGACATAGTCAGGCAATGAAACCAGCTCGTCGGCGAAGAGCGCGTTAAGCCAGTCATCCTCGGCGATCAGGACGGTTTCGGGCGAGCCAGCAAGATCGGCTGCCAAGGTGGATTTCCCGGCGGCGATCTTTCCGCACAGCATATGAAGGTTAGGTGACTTATCGGGCATGATGCACCTCGGATGCTTTGGCTCACCAGAGCGGGTGGATAGACAAGCGCGGGTGGTCCGGCCAGGGATCGAGGCCGATGTCGCGCATCAGGTGGGGCGGCAGATCGCGCGGCACGCCCCGCAGGATGCGGTGGCGGTGCCGGACTGCAGTGCGGATGAACGAGAGGGTCATGGCATTTCCTTTCAGGCGACAAGGCGGAGGGCGGCGCGCAGTTGTGCGGCCAGATCCTCGCGCGGTCCGTTGACGAGGCGGGCGCCGGTCTCGCGGACGATGAGGGTTGGAATGGACCGGACTTGGAGGGCGCGGGCGTGTTGCCGGTCGGTCTCGACGGCACGAAGGGTTTCCGGGTCTTCGAAAACATCGGCGAAGGCAGCACTCTCAAAACCTAGGTCCCGGGCGGCGTGTAGCACCGTTGCCGGGTCGGCCACGTTCCGCGCCTCGGTCAGATGCGCGCGCTGCAGGCGGTCGAACATGTCCCAATGGCCGGCCTGTCCGCCGAGCCGCTCCGCCGCCTTGCACCCCAGCGCAGCGGTCATGCCGTGGGGATAGTCGAAGGGCGCGGCTCGCATGGCGTCGATATCGACGAGCTCCTGCCGGTCGCTGACTTGGCGGCAGACCGCCCAGTGCCCGAGGATGATCTCGCGGGCGTCCTCGGGCGTGCCCCAGCGAGCTGCCATCTCGGCGCGGCTCGCCTGCAGAACGAAGGTGCGGTGCTGGATGTCGAGGTCGAACTCGGCGGCAAGCGCCCGCATCCGCGACGAGATGTTGAAGCACCAGCAGCAGACCACGTCATGGTAGAAGTCGATGGTGAGTGAGGACATCACGCGGCCTCCTCGACGGAGGCGGCCCCGGCCAGCCGCGAGGCGATCCGCGCGACATGGGCGCCTTGGAAGCGCGCTCCGGCGAGGTCGGTCTCGGTGGGTGCCCGCGATCCGTCGGCCCCCGCGATCGTGCCCGCGCCATAGGGCGCACCGCCGACGATGCCCTCGGCCGTGGTCTGGCCTGCGAAGGTGTAGGGCATGCCGACGATCAGCATGCCGAAATGCTGGAGCGGGATCTGGGTGGAGAGCAGCGTCGCCTCGTGCCCGCCGTGCTGCGAGCCGGTGGAGGCGAAGACGGCGGCGACCTTGCCGACCAGCGCGTTGCGCGCCCAGAGCCCGCCCGCCTGGTCGAGGAAGGATTTCATCTGCCCGGCCATCATGCCGAACAGCGTCGGCGTGCCGAAGATGATGGCGTCGTAGGCTTCGAGATCGTCAGCTGCCGCCACGGGCATGTCATCGGCGGCGAAGCCAGCCTTCTGCCGGACCGCCTCGGGGACAGTCTCGGGCACGCGCCGCAGATCGACATGGGTGCCGGGGACGCTGCACGCGCCTTCGGCCTCGGCCTCGGCGAGTGCGCGGACATGGCCATAGCTGGAATAGTAGAGAACAAGAATGCGGGTCATGGGATCCTCTCAGGGGCTTGGTTTCGTTGCCTGAGAGGATGGGGGATGCGGCGCAGTGGAATAACCAGCCCGCTGTCATTTCATTCTTTACGCCGGTTGAAGAATGTCAGGGCTGGAGCGCAGCACGCAGGTGGTCAAGGAAGGCCGTGACCTTCGCGTCCATGCCCAGCCTCGAGGCCGTCACGGCGAAGATCTCGGGCGCCGGAAGCTCCCAGTCGGGCAGGACTCGGACCAATAGGCCCCGCGCCTCGGCCTCGTTCGAGACGAAATCGGGCAAGGTGCCGATACCCTGACCCGCGATCAGGAGGTCGCGCAGGACGAGGCTGTTGCCGACACGGATGGGTGGATCAAGATCCACGGTCACTGTTTCTGACGGACCATGAAGAGTCCAGGCTGTGAGATGATCGGCAAGCAAAAACCCGACGACACGGTGATTGGCAATGTCCTGCGGCGTCTGCGGCGCACCGACGCTGTCCAGGTAGGACGGCGCGGCAAAGACCTGTTGCCGCGCCGTGCCCAGCTTGCGCGCCACGAGCGCGGAGTCAGGCATCGCCGCCCGGATCCGGATCGAAACATCGAAGCCACCCTCCACCATGTCGATCACCCGGTCATCCATCGACAGCGTCAGGCGCAGGTCAGGATAGGCGTCGAAAAACCCTGCCAGGATCGGCGCAATAACGGTCTGACCGAAGGAACTGGAGGCGTTCACCTTGAGATGGCCGCGTATCGCCCCGGCGCCGTCACGAATGCGGGTCTCGACCTGAGACACGGCTTCAAGAATACCTGACGCTTCGTCATAGAAGAGCTGGCCCGCATCAGTGAGGGACATCGAACGTGTCGTGCGGGTCAGCAATACCGTGCCTAGGCTCTCCTCCAAAAGCTTGATCTCGCGGCTGAGCAGTGCGGGCGAGACCCCAAGATCCTCCGCCGCTCGCGCGAAGCTGCCACGCTCGACAATGCGGCGGAAGGCGTTCATCACAGAGAGCTTGTCCATTGTTGCTTTCGATCAGTCCAAGTGAAACGTCGCCTTGTGTTAGCGACCAAATCGAGGACTACCATAATTGTGGATCTCGTGCGAACCGGCCACAAGGTTGCCTAACCGTCAATTCGCCACCCGTTAACCGGGTCCCGAAACTACGAAGTCCAGTGACTCGAAGCAGTGGAAGCGGAATGACTTTCGCCGAACGACTACTCTGAAAAGAAGCCCTGCCATTCATTCAGGCTGCAGCGTTCGTCAAATTGGGCTCGGTGCCGACATCGGAGCAATCGCAGCACCTTGAAATCTGGCCCGTATCTCGGCGACTTAGACGGCCCTGAGCGGACCTTGAAACCTTGCTCGGAGTACGGCACGTTTGAAGGTCGTGTCGCGAAGGTGGTGGAAATTTGAAGGTGGCGTAATCTCCGGGTGAACTTGAACCCACCCAACCGGCGGC
>NZ_JBHFPE020000041.1:0-4910 GCF_043355935.2 Roseovarius roseus
AAGATCAGACATGAGATCGCTCCTTTTCGGAGCCGTGAATCACGCAGAGAACCTGAAATCAATGGGTCCAGAGCCTAGCTTCTTCGAGGTACTGACGCGCATCAAGGTTGCGGAAAGGCTGGTGCAGGAGCGTCAGGCGGCCTTGGATGGCTACCTTTCTGTGCGAAAGCTCGATGAGGGCGACACGCACCTCTCTCTTGTGCCGTGCGATCCCATTGACGATGCCGCCCGTGAATTGACCGAGGCCAAGATCAGCAATGACAAGTTTCTGTCCCTAGGCGTTTTCCAAAATTATCTCGATCAGGTGACCAGTGCTGCCTCCTGCGATACGGCCCTGTTTGCAATCAAGCTACACCGGATGGGCGAGATCTTCGCAAACAGCACAGCGGTGGAGTTCCTCAGGCTGCTCGAGGCTGCCGCAGGCGCAGTTCACGCGGAATTAGCGCCGCAGAAGGTTTTCGTCGCCCATGTGGGCAACGGCGTCCTGCTATGCGCGTGCAAACACTCCGCAGTTCAAGACGTGAGTGCAACGGAGCAGGCGCTTGAAGCGAGGTTGAGGGTCGTAAGCGTTCCCGATGTCTGCCGCAAGTTGATCTCTCTACAGGTTTCCGTGGGGGAGCCGTTCCGTTTAAAAACCACGCTTAAGCTGAACTTTCATCGGGCTTCCAAAGCCGCGATAAGCCGTGTGGAAATGCGCGACCACAGATCGTCCGAGATCAGGTCTGTTCTTTAGGTGGTCACGTAGGGCAAATAATAGCATAGGGCGGGGGCGGCGGCTTTCGCGCACATTGTTAATTTCCCACATTTTGGCAAAGTAACTTCCTGCGCACAGCCGACCTTGATGAAGGTAGCAGCGAAAGGCCGCTTGCTATCCTCCAGTGGCGTGATGGCTTTCGGCCCAACGCGGAGGCAGTCGCGAGTTGCCTCACTCCGCCGCATCTGGCGCCGCGGCGTGGCTTTCGCAAAACTAATATTCAAGCAGCACCCAACCTGCTGCGTTGTTAATTTGCGGACAAACTATCCGCGACGAACCCGATTCCACCGAGCATCCGTCATTACAACTCCCAGTTGAACGTCCCGCACCCCTAGGCTAACATGCCCGAGCGTCTAACAATCAATCCATAAAGGCAAAATCATGAGCAAAAAAATTCATCGAATCGTCCTTGGCGGATTGGCTGTAATCTTCCTCGCGTTTCCTACCGGCAGCTACGCAGAGGATCTGCTTGCAGTCACCGGTGACGGCGTCTCCGATGTCCTGAGCTTCGAAGACTTGCTCGCAATGCCACAGTCCACAGTCATCACCAAGAATGACTACATAGACGATATCACTGAGTTTTCTGGTCCAGCGCTAAAAGACTTGCTTGAAAAGTACAACATAGGTCCGAACGAAACGCTGTTAATGCGTGCTATAAATGATTTCTCTGTAAGCGTCCCCGCAATTGATGCGTATCAGTACAACGTAATTCTTGCCCTCTTCAGCGACGGGAAAAAGTTAACAAGGCGGGATAAGGGTCCGATTTGGGTCATCTATCCGATGAGTGATCACGAAGAGCTCCGCGACGATAGCTATAACAGCCGAATAATTTGGCAGCTCACAAGCATCACTGTCGAATGAGAACCAAGGGAAACACGCTTCGGATCGCTCTTTCCATATTGTGTTTGGCCGCCGTCATTTTGGGTGGCACGGTCATCTGGAAGCTCAGTGACCGCGTCAACCAGATCAGGACGGCCGAACAAAGTGACCCACTTTGGATTGCATCAAAACTCCAATTAGAACTTTTGAACTTTAGCGCTGAACTTGGAGAGTTCGCTATTGGCTCAAAGTCGGCCGAGGAAGTGCTGGTTCAATTCGATATTGTATGGAGTCGGTTAAGTGTAATGCAAGAAGGGAAAATGGCTGAGTTGATACGTGAGGCGGGTGTTGACAGAACTGCCCTTGCGGAATTTAAGCGTGTGCTCGAGAAAGTTGATCCTCCTGTGCAGGCGCTTCCCGATGCCGAACCTGTTAGCCAACAACGCCAAATAATCGCCAAGAGAATACTATCGGAAATTAATCCTTACAATTTGAAATTCAAAGAACTGTCCTTGTCGATGGCGCAGGTAAGATCGCAGGTTCTATTCGAATTTCGGAATGGTCTCCTATCACTGTCTCGGGCAATTGCATATTTGAGTATCGTAATTTTGGTGCTCGCGGGTAGTATCGCGGGGATACTTATAATGGACGCACGGTCGGACAGACGAAAATCCCGGGAGCTTCAGGAGCTTGTGGTAGAAGTTGAGGCTGCGTCGAGAATGAAAGATAACTTTATGGTGGTGGTTAGTCACGAATTGCGCACGCCCCTGACATCAATCATAGGGGGGCTCAATCTTTTCAGAGCAAAATACGGAGGAACCTTAGACGTGGGTGCGACTAGGCTGATCGATATCGCTCACCGTAACTCTGCGCGACTACTAGGCTTGGTGAATGATATTTTAGATGCGCAATCTCTGAGTGAAGGGAAGGTGAGTCTCCAAAAAGAACGTATTAACTTGGGTTCTGTTATATCCGCAACAACTGAGGATTGCGAAGTGTATGCAGCTGAGCTCGGTGTCGACTTCGCGTTTAAACATCCAGAAACTGAAATTTACGTGAATGCTGACAAAGATCGTATTTCCCAGGTTATGAGCAACCTTCTCTCGAATGCGGCTAAGTTCAGCCGGACTGGAGAGACTGTTGATATAAGCGCCCACAGAGCGGGCGATTGGATAAGGGTGGAGATTGCTGATCGCGGGAAAGGTATATCTCAATCAGACCAAAAAAATCTTTTCTCACGGTTTCATCAGATTAGCCCGGGGACAACCGGCGCCCGCAAGAGCAGCGGCCTGGGCCTAAGTATTACTAAGAACATTGTAGAATTGCATGGCGGAACGGTAGGAGTAAAATCAGTTGAGGGTGAGGGTTCAACCTTTTGGTTTACCTTGCCGATCCCCAATGCTGCAAATTGAAAATGCTTTAGTGACCACAATGAGTTTGAACCTCCGAAGGAATCGGTGCTTTGTTATACGATGCGCCCACTCCATCTGGAGGTGTTTGGATCCACCGGGTCAGTAATGCCGTAGATATCATGATTGTCGCCTGAAGTTTTCTCAAGAGCGGTGATCAAAGAGTAGTCACGCTTGTAGAAAGCGCTAATCTTGTCTTTTGTTTTGGTAGATATTTCTATATCGAACTTTCTGCTTTTGTTTTGATCCAAAGGAACCAGTATACTCCGAGTATTGGTGACAGCGTCAATCCATCGATATACCGTCTGTAGCCCTCGCTCGAAAAGGAAGATCTTCATATTTTCCCCAATGAAGTCAATCTGCGGTCTAATGTGATTGTCACAGGTATGTGGGTCCTTGGAGTATCTATAAAACACCATATCGAGCCATTCATCGAAGGTTCCTTGAAATTCTTCATCCCAGTCCAGTTCAACCTTCATTGTTTTGGCTGTGGTTAAATACTCAAAAACAGTGTTCTGATCATGATGCCTCGTGGCTCTATAACGATACTCGCTCAACACCCGTTCAAGTGGATCACGAATTACCGCAAATGATACATCGGCAAAACCGTCAGGAATGAGAGCCCTGCTGATATCAAACTCGAGATGCTGCGGAGTTGACTGAGCCCAATCAAGCCGCTCTCTGGAATAGAGAGCCACTATTCCCTTTTTCCTCATGTAGTCAGTTATGCTAGCCCCCCCCGTCTTGGGAATGTGAGCAAAATATAACAGACGATTGTTTATCTTGGCGAGCGGCACAGACCACCTTCTGTTGGAAGTAATTTAGGCTGATCTCACGTAAACTGCCGTTCAAAAAGTTGGCTGAGTTTGCGAAAAATATCCTATTAGCGGAATCTGTATATATCCTTCAAGCCACATGTGCAAGTATAGGTTGTAGTCTTCGCATACTGAAATCAAAGCTCTCTTGATCTGATCCCATTCTATGAAATGTAAACTTTACTCATTGGGAAAATTCATGACATACGAGAAAGGATATGCAGAGTATTGTGATCTGCCCCCCCAAATTCAGACACTGACATACGCTAAAAATTTGCAGTCTGCTGATCTCCAACTGGTGTCCGTCGTCTTAAGAAATGCGTCATCAAAGAGCATAAGCATGGGAGGCTCTTCTGGCGACGTTGATTGCTGAGCCGTGTCGCCGGAAAAGGGGCACTTGCCAGTTTCAAGGAATTGCGACAACGAGATCGACCTTGGCTATACACTCGCTCTCACCCGCGCGAGCGGCGGATACGGTCTGTTCAAGAAGGGTGACTGGAAGCTGGTCGATGGCGCAAACTTCCGCTGCTCGAAAGAGCTGTCGACAATCAGCGAACATAATTGGGGCCTCTTTGGTGGCCGCCGCGTGATGGCGCGCACATACGGCGTAAATTATACGCCGATTGCGTACTGAGCCTTCTTTGGCTCGATCGGGCTGGGCGAAGTCCGTGATATTGTACAGGGCAATGTCTATCGCCTGGCCTTGTCGGTGTGGGCGCCTATTTGGACGAGGGCGCGATGCAGTTCCCGACCCGACTGGAGTATCGAGCCGAAGACGGCATCGGGCTGGCGCAGGATTGCGACGCCTGGGCGCTGTCGGCTAGCTGCGAGTACTGCGTCAAACCTAAATGGCTGCTCCTAACCAACCTCGATGCGCTTTATTTTGAGAACTCTGCGGCCTCAAGCATCATCATCTCACGCGTTCGCTTTGCGCTCTCATCCATCGTCATGCTCACAACTCTACCTTTCGCCCTTTTCGGCGCACCTAATTTTAGCGAGCTGAAGGTGCGAAGCAATGGCCTTTTTGGGTTCAAACGGGTTGTGTCTCGATTCTGGTGGAAATTCTCCAGCGGCGTTCTCCGAGCATGCGGATTTGGGCCTGATCAGGCCGCG
>NZ_JBHFPE020000042.1:0-4649 GCF_043355935.2 Roseovarius roseus
GCTCAGTGAACGAGCAACACCGGCTATGAAAAAGCAGGTGGACGCCAGTTCCTACACCACTTCCCGGGGCACTACCCGAAATCATGTCTGAGAATCCAATGACATGCTCTTACGTCCTTCTTACGTATAATCAGGAGGAAACGGTATACGAGGCGCTACAAAGCGCACTTGCACAAGAGTGCCAGCCCATAGAAATCATAGTCTCCGATGACTGCTCGAAAGACAATACGTTTCAAATCATTCAAGAAACGGTTTCGTCCTATAAGGGACCACATACGATCATTTTGAACCGGAATGAACGTAATCTAGGCCTTGCGGGGCACATTGACCGTATTCACGATCTCAGCACAGGCGACATCATCATTGCTGCTGCGGGTGATGATATTTCCTTGCCGAACCGTAGTCGACGCATCATCCAGGCTTTCGAAGAATCCAATCCACTTCTAGTTTGCTCCTTGGCCGAGGTTATTGATGCAAGCGGAAATCGAATTGATGGAGAGTTTCACGAAGCGACGTTTTACGCCACCACAGATCTGAAGAAAGTCGCAAAATCCAAATCCCTTTACATAGGCGCAAGTGGCGCGTGGCACCGCGACCTTTACCGCAAATATGGGAAAATCAACCCATTATCTTATGAGGATATCGTTTTTGGCTTTCGGGCGGCGCTGGAGGGAAGGGTTGTCGTAATCGAAGAAAAACTGGTGAAATATCGACTAGGTTTCGGCATAACCAGCTCTACCCTGACTCCGTCTGACATACCCACTTTCATTGCGAATAGGGTTAGGGGGTTTGTGGTTATTCAGGCGTGTTTTCAACAGCGTCTAGAGGATGCCAGCACCTACGGGCTCGATCCGGCTTCACCCGTTTGGCGCATGCTCGAACATGTCCTCATCAAATCCAAACTCGGTCACTACTATTATGAGGACAGGGCGGAGTTTCGCCGAGAGGCGGTCATACATCCCTTTCTGGCACTGAACACGATATATTCCGAGCGGCGCCGCAAACGAAAGATTATGCGAAGATTAGCAAGGCAAAAGCGAGATCAGACTTGAGCAGCAAACAAACCGTCTCTCGAAAATGACGAGAATTTCCGTTGTAATTCCAGTTTACAAGGGTGAAGACTACCTTCGCCAAACGCTCACGTCACTCGGCGCCCAAAGCTTTACGGATTTTGAAGTTCTCTGCGTTGACGACTGCTCGCCGGATTCCAGCAGTGATATCATACAGGAATTTGCAGAGTGCGATCCTAGAGTCCGTTATCTCAGGACAGAACAGAATCTGGGGATCGCACCCAAGGTAATGAATTTTGCCGCCCCCTATGCTGTCGGCGACTACTTTGTATATAGCTCGCAGGACGATCTTTTTTCAGCGGACTGGCTGGAAAAGATGCATCAGCGGGCGTTGGATACAGGCGCTGACGCGGTATTGCCGAATGTCGAATTTTCCCACGAGGGCGGATCAGAAAATAGAAAACTGGTGGGTTATCATGGGGATACCGAGGTCGTAATATCAGGTCGCGACGCTTTTTTGTCTTCGCTGAAGTGGGAGATCTCGGGTAACGCATTGTGGCGCATGAAGCTGCTGAAAGATATCGGTTATTTTGATTTTGGAACGTTTGCAGACGAGTTTACCGTGCGCTATTTCTTTCTTCGCTGCGAGGCCGTAGCATTCTGCGATGCTGTTTTTTTCTATCGGCAAGACAACCCGAACGCCATTACCAAGACTCCAAGTGCGAAATTGCTGGACGCACCTCACAACCACTTCATGATATGGAAGTTGATCGTGGATAGCGGTTTCGGCGCCGACATTCATGGTCCTTATGCACTGGAAACGCTACGCTCGTTGATCAAGGCGCAGGCCCTTTTATTCAGCGCGCCGGACTTGAGAGAACATCGCCATAAGATCGACAGTCAATTTCAAGATCTCAAAACGACCGAGTTCAAAGCATCGTTGAAAACGGTAAGCAAGCAGAGAGTTGGGCGCGGGCGCAAGGTATCCTACCTGTTCGCTCTTCGATCGCGTTTGTGGCTGAACTATCTATCGAGAGCATCTCTCTATGCGGATAGATTAAAGACTTTCAGGCGAAACATCCGAGCCAAGTGATGGGCGCCAGAGCAATGGGAGTAGACTACGCCTCCAGGCTTCTGACCAATCGCTGGGTTGCGGCCTCAAACTCCGCCGGGCAAACCGTGTAGCCGGTTACAAACGCGTCTCCCGTCGTCTGCAGCTTCTTGTCAGGCTTGGCCTCGATGAAGTCGAGTTGATGCCCCAGAAGCCGCGCGAGGCTGGAATAGCTGCAGAATTCGGAATACTCCGATGGCAACCAGCTGAGCGCTTTCATGGGGCACTCGCGAAATATCATGCCGACCCAGGCCGCTCCCGACGCGCCGATCACTGAACTGGCTGAGGCAAATAGCTCGGCCTGCTCCCTTAGAGACAGAGTTTCAGGGCTGACCGGCTCAAAACCATAGCGCTCAGCAATGGCACGGATTTCGTCCTGATTATAGGCGCGTTGCTGTGGCGGTCGCTGGAGGAAAATCCGCCGCTCCGCTGCGGCTGGACGTTTGTCTGCAAACAGATTTGACCGAAAGGCTTCGATGAAGCTCTGCAATTCGGCATCGTGCTGAGCATAGTCGTCGATACTCGGCCACTCCCCCGGGGCCATATTGAAAGGGCCGATACTGACATCGTCGAAAACGACCAGTTCATTTGCGAAATTCCGTGCGTTGTATTTCAGGAAACGCACCTCCCGTTTTCCTGAAAACAGAGCAAGAGCATCGGCGAAGGACGGGATGCGCCGGCACTCCTCAGGAACGAGAAGCGGCAGATGGTCAAACTCGGACGGCAATCTTTGCGCCAGGTAAGCCTTGGGCAGACACTCGATGACGAAATGGTACCAGTTGGACGATCCGGCCCCACCGATGAATATACCGCTATCGACTTCGTCTTCTGCGGAGATGGCGCCAACGGCTGTGTTTTTGCTAAGATGGAACAAGTTTTCGTCAGCGGTCGCCGTTCGCCCTCTATCGCTGAGCACCGGGTTGGGCAGATAGAGCAAGTCATCCTGAAGAAACGCCGAGGAACTTATCGTAAACACTGGCTGCTGAACGATCCGTGCCCTGATTGGCGGGAAGTCTCCCGTTCTGACGCGCGGTTCCCCTTCATTCCAGCGCGGCGCCTCGACGCGGGAGGTCGACTGGCCAGCGACGGTTGCGAATGGCGCGGCCACATCGCTGAAGTTGGCGACCCGCACGGATCGCATTCCGAATGCTTCGAGTATTGATGAGCCCAACCTGCCCGTCGGTCGGCGGCATGCCCATCGGAAGAGAGCTTCGGCCACTTTTCTCTTGATCTTGCGTCGCATATTTCGACCTCAAAGATCTATCATGGCGTGACTATGTAGGGCGGGCAACTCGGCAGCGCGAAGGTGCACCTCTGCGGTCATTTCACCGCCGCCAGAAAATCTTCATAGTCGCGATAGTAGTCTGACTCATCATAAGGATGCGATGCCAGGACCATGCAGACAGCACCCTGACTGAAGGCGTCCATCTCCCGCCAAATCAGTCGATTGATGTAGAGCCCCTTTCGCGGATCACGCAGCCAGTACTCCGACTTTTTGCGTCCATCGTCGATCTTCATGCGAAAGCTGCCTGAAAGGGCGAAAACCACCTGTTGCAGTTCACGATGCGCATGCCCGCCACGCTCGGAATCCGTTGGCACGTTGTAGAGGTAGTAGACCCGCGCAATGTTGAACGGCACATGGGTGCCCCCTTCGACGAAGGTCAGATCGCCGCGAGGATCGTGAATCTGTGGCAGGTCGATCAGGTGAACCGAGCCCTGGTTTGCGTCATCACTCATGGCGCATCCTTGCGCAGAATTTCCCGAAATCCAATCCGTTGATCTTCGAAACGCTTCGCGGAAAGCTCGAAATAGTAGTTATCGGCATCTTCGTCGATCTCGGTCATGCCGAACCTCCTGTAAAACGACAGCGCTCGATGGTTTTCCTTGCGCACGTCAATGAGCGCCATTTGACATCCAAGGATGTCAAAACCCACACCGAGGGACAAAACAGCACTTTCCAGCGCGGCCTTCGGCGGCTTGTTACCATCGAGGATCCAGCTCCCCCAGGTAAAGCGGTCGCCCTGAATATCATAGAGCCGGACCACGCCGCATCGCCCCCCGCCCCGCCGCTGGATCACGTAGTAGTATTCGCGCCCTTCAGCTTCGCGGCGCTTGTAGCTATCGATCCAGTTTCGCTGATCCTCGACCGTGCCGGTGACTTGGGAAAGGTGCACGTTGAAATCCGGATTGAGGCGCAGTGCATGGATATAATCGGCGTCCTCTGGCGTCACCAGTCGCAGGCTCAGGCTGGGGCCCTCGATCAGTTCGGGTGTTGTCATATCAGGGCCTCGTCTCGCATCCACGCTGTGCGTATCCTGTTTCGTTGCCGGTAAACAACCATTTCCCTCTGCCGGGTTCCTTGAGTGGATCGCGCGCATAGGTGCTTGAAAACAACCCGCCACCTAAAATTCTAAGATTCTGATAATTCATTGATCTTGGTCAATACCAGTGCGGTCGTGTCGCGAAGGTGGTGGAAATTTGAAGGTGGCGTAATCTCCGGGTGAACTTGAACCCACCCAACCGGCGGC
>NZ_JBHFPE020000043.1:0-3591 GCF_043355935.2 Roseovarius roseus
ATATGGCGCGGCACATCGGCGATACGCGCGAAATAGCGGATCGCGAATTTGCCCGCGCCGAAGAGCACGATGGAGCTGAGCATGATACCGATGAAAATGGCGTAGATCAGGCTGATATTGTCCTGAAACATCAGCGGTCCGGGGGTCAGCCCCTGCAGCATGAAGGCGCCAAGGATGACGGCGGTGACCACATCACCCGGAATACCCAGTGCCAATAGCGGGATCAGCGTCGCGCCCGCTACGCCATTATTGCCCGCCTCTGAGGCAGCCACGCCCTCGATTTCGCCATGGCCGAAGGTTTCGGGGTGTTTCGATGAGCGGCGTGCCTCGCCGTAGGAGAGGAACGCGGCGGCGGTCGCGCCGGCCCCCGGAATGGTGCCGATGATCACGCCAATGAAACTGCCGCGAAAGATCGACACGAGGCAGCGTTTCATCTCGGCCCAGGTCACGCGGCTGCCATCGGCGGCCTTGACCGCGACAGGGGCCACCTTTTTCACGTAGAAGTCGATCACTTCGGGCAGCGCGAAAAGGCCGATCAGAAGCGGGATATAGCTGACCCCGCCCATCAGGTTGAAATTGCCGAAGGTGAAACGCTGTGTGCCATAGACCAGATCGAGGCCCACGGTCGAAACCAGAAGGCCCAGAACGCCCGAGATGAGCCCCTTGGTCAGCGACTCGCCCGAGATCGAGATGACCACGGTCAGCGAGAAGCAGATCAGCCAGAAGTATTCCGGTGCGCCGAAGGCCAGCGCCAGTGAGGCGATCATGCTGGCGAAGAAGATGAGCGAGATATTGGACAGGAAATCGGCGATGCAGGAGGAATAGAGCGCCATCTTGAGCGCCTTGCCTGCCTCGCCCTTGCGCGCCATCGGGTAGCCATCCAGCACGGTGCAGGCCGCCGCAGGCGTGCCGGGCGCGCGGATGAGGATCGCAGTGATCGAGCCGCCGAAGACGCCGCCCTTGTAGATGCCGACCAGCAAGAGAATGCCGGTCACGGGATCGAGGTTGAACGTGAAGGGCAGGGCCAGCGCGACGGCCATCGTGGCTGTCAGGCCGGGGATCGAGCCGACGACGACACCCACGATGACGCCGATCGCGATGGCGATGAAATTCTCGAGCTGAAAGAACATCTCGAAGCCGATGGAGAGGTTTTCCAGCATCGTCTATCTCCAGGCCTCGAAAAAACCGCCGGGCAGAGGCACCTGCGCGACCTGAGTGAAAAAAAGCCAAACCAGAACGGGCATCAGGATGCCGACGCCGGTCAGAATGAGGGGCCTGCGCTCACCCGCTAGGAACATGAGGCCGATGGTGATCATGATCGCGGTCGCCAACATGCCCAGCACGTCCGGCAAGAGAAGGTAACCCAGAAGGCAGGCAAAAAGGACCGAGACGCGCAGCTTCCACCGGGGATGTGTCGCCTCGTCCTCGCTAGGCGGTCCGGCGACGGCATCGGGGGCGATCCATGCCTCGATCAGATGCAGGGCCGCAAAGAGCACTATCAGCACCGAGAGGACATAGGGCAGAAAGACCGGCGACAACGGCAGATGTTTGACCGAGCTTGGGCGCACAACGCCCTGCGGGATGATCACCAGTGCAAAGATGGCGGCAGCCGCAATCAGCGCGCCCGCGATCAACATCTCGCGCTTGCGTGCGGCGTTGCGCCATTTTTTCGAAGAGCCTCGGGTCATGCGGCGATCACCTTGTCGGACTGAGAGGGGCGGCTTTAGGGACCTAAAACGGGCCGCGCCGAAACAGGGCGCGGCCCATCGCATCACTGGGACCGGATCACTCGACGGTGACGCCGGCCTCGTCCACGACGACCTTCCACTGGGTCAGCTCATCTGCAATATACGCCGCGAAGTCGTCGGGGCTGCCGCCCTCGATCTGCGCACCGCGGCCATCGGCGAATTTCACGAAATCCTCGTCTTCCAGGACGCCGTTCAGCGCCGCCGACAGCTTTTCGACCACCGTGTCATCGGTCTCGGCGGGCACGAGGATGCCGAACCAGGACCGCGCGGCAAAACCGTCCAGCCCGTCGATACCTGTCTCCGACAATGTTGGCACATCTGGCAGCGCCTCAGCGCGCTCGGGCGTGGTGACGGCCAGCGCGCGCAGCTCGCCCGACTGGATATGGGGCAGGGCCGAGGGCAGGTTGTCGAACATCACGTCCACATCACCCGACATCAGGGCCGGAACGGCCTCGCCGCTGCCGCGATACGGCACATGCGTCATGTCGGCATCGGTGCGCGATTTGAACATCTCGCCCGAGAGGTGGATCGAGCTGCCGACGCCGGACGAGCCGAAGGTGCGCCCCTCGCTGCGCGTTGCCTCAAGAAACTCTTCTGCGCTCTGCCACGGGCTGTCCTTGTCGACCACCATCACATTGGGGATTGAGATCAGCAGCGTGACCGGCTTGAAATCCTCGACCGGATCATATTGCAGGTTCTTGTAGACCGCAGGCGCGATACCATGAGACGACACCTGCCCCATGAAAAGCGTATAGCCGTCGGGCCGCGCCGCAGCCGCCTGGGTGGTGCCCAGGGTGGCGCCCGCGCCGGGGCGGTTCTCGACGGTTACGGTCTCGTCGAACTGCATCGCCAGCTTGTCCGCGACTTGCCGCGCCAGCACGTCCGTCGCGCCGCCCGCACTATAGGGGACGATGATGGTGATGCGCTTGGTCGGGTAATCGTCCTGTGCAAAACCGGCGGTCGCCAGACCTGCGGCAACGGCAATGGCCGCAGCTGTCTTTTTCAGAATATTCATGGTTTTCTCCTCCTTGGTGAACTTTGTGTTGGTCTTTGGCGCCGCGCGCGTCCTCCTCGCGCGCGATGCCGCCTTTGATCATACGGATCCGATGGTCATCCCCCCGCAAACGTAGAGAACCTGCCCCGTGACGAACCCGGCTCGCTCCGAGCAGAGAAACGAGACGGCGTCGGCGATATCCTCGGGCTGGCCCAGGCGGCGCACCGGCACCTTGGCGATGATCGCCTCGGTGCGCGGATCGCCAGGCGGGTTGACCCGATCGAAGAGCGTTGTCTGGATCGGACCGGGTCCGACGGCGTTGACCGTCACGCCGTGCTGGCCCAGCTCCAGCGCCCAGGTCTTGGTCATACCGTGCAGGCCTGCCTTGGTCGCCGAATAGGCCGTGCGCAGTTCCTTGCCCAACGCAACGCGGCTCGAGATATTGACGACGCGGCCCATGCGCGCCGCCTTCATGCCCGGCAGGACTGCCTGCATGCAGATGATGGGCGCACGCAAGTTGACGGCCGCAACGGCATCCAGATCGGTGGGCTTCGTGTCTTCCAGCGTGGCGGGCATGACGACGCCCGCGTTGTTGACGAGGCGCGTGATGCGGCGATCCCCGATCACGCGCGCAAGTTCGGATTGCGTTGCCGCGACATCGGCCAGATCGACGGTGATCTCTTCATGCGCAAAGTCATGCGTCACCGGCGCGCGGTCCAGCACGATCACGCGCAGGCCGTCCTCGGTCAAGCGCTGTGCGATGGCTGCGCCGATGCCGGCTGCACCTCCGGTGACTAGGGCCAGATCACTCATCGGCTCACTTCTCGAACGGGATGGCCTTGTCGACCA
>NZ_JBHFPE020000044.1:0-3588 GCF_043355935.2 Roseovarius roseus
CGCCGATCCTCCCCTCAATTACAGAAATTGAATCAGCAGTTCACGTCTCGATCAAGGAAGAGTTTTTCAACGGAATACGCCCATAGTCACCTAGCATTTGTCATTGATTGAGGTCGGCTTGGAGGCAGTAGTTAGAGAAAATCGACCGCTATGTCCGGAGTTCGATTCCCGCCTGCTCACTAAACCATGCAATGCAGTTTAGGTAAGCAACGGCGGTTGCGCCCTCCCGCAACCAACACTAATTCTTCAATATCTTCAAAGGCTTGAGTTTTACCGCTCAGGTCTTTTTGGCTTTTTGCACCTAGGCTGAGCATAAGCAGCGCTGCCAAGGCGCCTTCCAGATGAATGTCCAGCTTGCCGGTGGCCGGTGACGGCTGAAGCACGATCCGGTCGATCAGGCTACGCAGCGCTTCCTTCGCCTCCAGCATCCCATCGGGGTTTTGAAGGTCTGCGATTAGCGTGGCGATCTTTTCGCGATAACTATCCGCCATTCTCGGGTGAATGCGGATGGGGGAAGGGGCGGCTTCATGGGTCAGCTTGTTCTCCAGTTCGATCCGGCGCGCATCAAGCACCAGCATCCGGTCTTTGACTTGCTCCGCCGGCACGCCTGCAATGATCGCATCGATGAGTTTGGCGTGGTCTTTCTTTACCGTCGCCAGATCCTTCTCCAGAGACGTGCGGTTGACGGAGGCTTGCGACTGCAGTCGATTGCGTTCCCTGGCGTATTCTTCGCAGAAAACTGCGAGCGCCTCCTGATCCATCAGGTTATTCTGTAAAGCATCGAGAACGAGCCGCTCAAGCTCCGCCTGACCGATCGTGGCCATGTTGTCGCACACAGCTTTGCCCTTGTTACGCGCAGTGGAACAGCCGAAAGCCGTCTGGGAGACCTTTGAAAAGCCGCCACCGCAGGTTCCGCAGGTCATCAGCCCGGAAAAGAGCGTCCTCGGCCGGCGACGATCCCAGATGGGGGTGCTGCTATCCTTTACTTTCATTGCGCCTTGCCGCGCGCGCACTGCGTCCCACAGGTCCTGATCGATGATCCTCAACCCGGGCACTTCTGTAATGACCCAGTCTGCTTCGGGGTTGAGCCGGGAGATGCGTTGTAAACCTACGCCGAGGGCCGTCTTTTTGGTTTTGTGAGGTTGTCGTAGATCCGGCGCTATGACTGACCATAGATTCAGACCCGCCGTAGAGATCTTATCTGTAACCGATACCGGGCGCCGCCGGCGCTGGACGGATGCGGAGAAAGTTCGGATTGTTGAAGAAAGCTTTGGGGCCCCGGGCCGCGTTACCGAGACTGCGCGACGGCATGATCTGGGACGATCTTTGTTGGTGCGCTGGCGTCGGCAATATCGTGATGGTGAATTGGCGGTTGGTTCCCAGCTGCCCCGGTTTGCGCCTTTGACCACTTCAGAACAAGACGTCTGTGGGATACCATCGGAGCGGGCCACGCCGGAAGCTGATGTCGCGCCGGTCTCAGCTGGCTTGGTTGAAGTCACGCTCGTGAATGGCAGGCGCCTGTCTGTTGCCGCCTCCGTTGATCCGGGATTGTTGTTGCGCCTCGTGCAAGTGCTGGACCCGTCATGATCGCGTTTCCGGCGGGCACGAAGGTGTGGATTGCAGGTGGTGTGACGGACATGCGGCGTGGGATGAACACCTTGGCGTTGTCGGTGCAACAGGGCCTCGGGCGAGACCCGCATGCTGGTGAAATCTTCTGCTTTCGTGGCCGCAAAGGTGATCTGGTGAAATTGCTTTGGCATGACGGGGTCGGCATGTCGCTGTATTTGAAACGCCTCGAGGCGGGGAAGTTCATCTGGCCTGTGAGCCAGGACGGGACGGCGGTGGCGATATCAGCGGCACAGTTGGGTTATCTTCTCGAAGGGATCGATTGGAGAAATCCGCGTTGGACGCAAAGGCCCAGAACGGCGGGGTAATCTCCGGTGAAACACCTGTTTTTATTGGTCTTTCATGGCGTACATGGTAAATACTTGCCATGTCAGATACCGCCTTGGAAATCGCCGAATTACGCGCTGCACTTGCTGCGCAGACCGCCTCTGCTGAGGCCGCACAAGCTCGCGCCGAGGCGGCAGAGGCCGAATTGGCGCAGGCCCGCGCCCTTGCCTCCTGCACGGAAGCAATGATCCAGGAATTGAAGCTGGAGATCGCCAAGCTGCGGCGCGACAAATACGGGATCTCTTCCGAACGTCGCGCACGACTGATTGATCAACTGGAATTGCAGCTTGAGGAATTGGAAGCCGCCGCCACGGAGGATGCGCTGGCGGCGGAATACGCTGCTGCAGATAAAGCCAGCACCGTGCGGGCCTTCACGCGGCGCAAGCCAGTGCGTAAACCCTTTCCAGATCATCTGCCACGCGAACGTGTTGTGGTAGAGGCGCCGACCAACTGCACCTGCTGTGGTTCAGACCGCATCGTGAAGATGGGCGAGGATGTCACCGAGACGCTGGAAGTGATCCCCCGCCAGTGGAAGGTAATCCAGACGGTCCGCGAGAAGTTCACCTGCCGGGCCTGTGAGAAGATCAGCCAGCCACCAGCACCCTTCCATGCGATCCCACGTGGATGGGCCGGGCCCAGCCTGATCGCCATGATCACCTTTGACAAATATGGCCAGCACCAACCACTGAACCGCCAAGCCGAGCGCATTGCACGAGAAGGCATTGACCTCAGCCTGTCTACGCTTGCCGATCTGATTGGTCATGCCTGTGTGGCGCTTGCCCCGATCCATGCGCTGATCGAACGCCATGTGCTGGACGGCGAGCGTCTGCATGGTGATGACACGACCGTGCCGCTCCTGGCGCGTGGGGGCACAAAAACAGCGCGGCTCTGGACCTATGTGCGCGATGATCGTCCCTGGAATGGGGGTGCGCCACCTGCCGCGCTCTTTCACTTCTCAACAGATCGTCGGAAAGAACACCCGACACGGCACCTGGCCGGGTGGCATGGTGTGCTGCAGTCAGACGTCTATGGCGGTTACAATGATCTGTATCTGGCAGATCGCAGCCCGGGGCCGGTGCGCTCAGCGCTGTGTTGGAGCCATGCCAGGCGCAAGTTCTTTGAGCTGGCTGATATCAAGGCCATCGCCCGCAAGGGCAAAAAGGTGGCAGAGGAGATCTCGCCCATCGCGTTGGACGCCGTGACGCGGATCGACGCTATCTTTGCTGTCGAGCGCGAAATCACTGGCTTGTCAGCAGCAGCGCGTCATGAAGTCCGGCAGCAACGGGTCGCACCGCTGGTCAATGATCTACATGAATGGATGCGGGCCGAGCGGGCCCGGATGTCAAAGCACAATCCTGTCGCCAAGGCGATCAATTACATGCTGGACGAAGAGGGCCGCTGGGAGGCCTTCACCGCCTTCCTTGATGACGGGCGCCTCTGCCTAACCAACAATGCCGCCGAGCGGGCCCTTAGAGGTATCGCATTGGGCAGAAAGTCATGGCTTTTTGCAGGGTCCGAACGTGGCGGTGACAGGGCTGCCTTCATGTATACCCTCATCTGTTGATTGTCACTGAGAACTGACCCGGCATTGTCACCGAGATCTGACCCACCCAGTTGTTATGATCTGCTGATCAC
>NZ_JBHFPE020000045.1:0-2587 GCF_043355935.2 Roseovarius roseus
GCCGCCGGTTGGGTGGGTTCAAGTTCACCCGGAGATTACGCCACCTTCAAATTTCCACCACCTTCGCGACACGACCGGCGGCGATCGCAGGACATCTGACTGCAGAGACCATCAGCGCAACCACCTATACTGCGGTCATGGTCACTTGGGTGTTGATCACGAATGGCTTGCTTGCATTGCCGGCACTGTTTTTCACCAAACCACTGCGAGACCTGCAGCAAAGAACGCAGGATGTCGCCCAGGCCCAGGCAACGCGCCATCAGATCGCCCAGGAGCATAGCGTGCTTGAAGAGAGCATCTGCTGCGCGTCCGAGGAGGAGATAACACAGGCGGAGTCCGTTCCGGACCCCAAGGTCATATTCAAGGCTGCCCGAAATCTTTCGACGGTGCTGATCCAGCGCACATCGCTTCTGCCCATTTCGGCCGCGGCGGTTCTGCCCGTGTTTGCGGCCGGCGCAACACTACTGCCACTCAAAGATCTTTTTCAAGTCCTGCGCAAGCTTCTGTTGTTCTAAGGTCGTGAGGCTGGATGATATGCTTCGACAGGATGTAGACGAGCCTGCAATTGACGAAGTCACTTCGAGCTATTTCACATCTCTGAGTTTTCTGAAATCCATCGCCATTGAGGAATTGTTGCATGAATAGTCTCAGCTCTACCTTGTCAGAAAAGGCATACTTGCAGAGCAACAGTGGTCCCCATTGCGCATGCTGGTCGCGAAGTATTGTCTCTACATTCGTCCCGCCATTCAGTCGCCGACCACAGGCGAATGGACGTGGCGGACATTCGATATTACGATCTGCACTGTCCCTGCGAGCGTCGGCGTTCTGGGTCATGTGTCTGTGTATCTTGATGGGACACCCCGCGCAGGTGAGGGGCGCTGAGAGCAATCTGGATCACAAGCTTGCGCCCCTGAGCAATGCGTCCTCCAAGCCCGAATTCGGGCTTAGAAGTGGGTCATTGATCGTCGCGCCGGTCCCGTTCAGCGACCCGATGATCGACAGCGGGCTCGCCATCGGCGCGGGATACCTGTTCAAAGTCGATGAAGGATCCGATCCTTCTATGTTTGGTATCGGCTACTTGGGCTCCCAAAACGGATCTACAGGCTACGGACTCTCGTTCAATCTAAACTTCATGGACAATCGTTGGTCCATTGGAGGAACCTACATCGATGCCGATATCGACTATGATTTGATATCTCGACTCGGAACGCTACCCATTGAACAGACAGGTGAGTTGTACAAGCTGAAGCTCTTGTATGGCGTCACCCCAGAATTTCATGTCGGGATAAGTGCTCGCTATCTTGAATCCAGCATCAGATCATCGGATCCGATTTTTCCAAACCTCCCGACGAATATCCGACTACCCAATGGCTTCAGCACGGTTGGTTTTGGTCTTGTCGTGGATTACGCGCGGCTGGACGACAAGATTTATCCGACATCCGGATTCAATCTTGCGTTTTCCAGCACCTTTAACGAGCCTTCCAACCGGTTTGGGGATGAATACTTCAAATCCATTCTGACCTACGACAAATACATCACTGCAGGCAATGACGGTGTTCTTGCGCTCAGGCTGGCCGGATGTTCAGCCCCGGGTCGTGTCCCATTTTACGATCTATGCTCCCTCGGCGGCACAGACTCGTTCCGCGGTTTCAATATCACTGAGTTTTTGGATAACGCCCTCCTGTCCTCGCAGGTCGAGTATCGCAAACGCTTGGGAAAGCGGATAGGTGTCGTCGCCTTTGGCGGCGTAGGAGCCGTCGGCGGCGGATTTGACACGCTTGATGATGTCGGATCCGCAGTAGGTCTCGGTTTGAGATACAGAGTGTCCAAGAAATTTCCTGTAGACTTTGCAGTGGATGGCTCCATTAGTGACGAAGGAGACAGTCTGCTCTATATATCGGTAGGACAGAGATTCTAGGGTCTGGGCTGTCCGTTGTCAGGGATTGCGTGCCAGTTGGGCTTGAACTGATGCGGTGGATGCCCGCACCCGACGCATCAGTTCAGCTTCCTGATCTAAGAAGGGTCAGACCACCGACGGGACACGCCTAGTCTCTATAAGAGCACTCTAGAGAGATATAGCTGAAAGTTGGTGATGGCCCCTGAGGGGCGGCATATCATGGCGGTGTTCACGCGCCGTCAATTCTCTGGAGAGAAAGGGATATGCCACATGCCGAAGACTACCATCACGCCATTGCCTGATCCATCGGGATTTTCGGCCGATCCGCTGACGGATATCCTGCGTTCCGGCGCATGGCGGCTGATCGCACAGGCCGTGGAAGCGGAGCTGGCGGCTCTTCTTGCCGCCCATGCTGATGACACGACCGAAGACGGCTGCTCGCGCGTCGTTCGCCATGGCTACCTGCCGGAGCGCGAGGTGATGACCGGGATCGGCCCGGTGCCGGTGAAGGTGCCCAGGGTTCGCGACCGGGGCCCCGGGGCCGAGAAGGTTGGGTTCACATCATCCATCCTGCCGCCCTATCTGCGCAAGGTTAAGTCGATCAAGGAACTGCTTGTCAACGCCGACTGAACTTTCCCCAGAAGTGCCGAAGTAAAATTCCCCACTCTGGCGGGTCCGGTAATCAGCCGG
>NZ_JBHFPE020000046.1:0-1809 GCF_043355935.2 Roseovarius roseus
CAAGGGCCAACATTCTTCGAAGAGGTGAAGCGCGCAGGGTCGTCGACGGCGGACCGGTAAGTCAGGGCGACAACTGCCCCAACCCCTGGCATCGTCATCAGTCGCACACAAGCCGGGTCGTCGTGAGCCATCTGCCGAACCAGTTTTTCGAGATCCGCAAGTTCCTGGCGCAGCGATGCCCTTGCACGCAACATGGGAGCTGTTGCTGTCTCGAGCATGACATTGCCCTCAGCGAGCTCTCGAATGCGATGTTCAAACTTTCCTCGGGAGATCGCCCCGACTTTCAAACCAAAGTTACGCAAGAGTCCGCGCAGTGACATCTCCAGCGCGATCATGTTCTGCTGGATCGCATTCCGAGCACTGAGAATGGCGCGCACCTCGCAGATTTCATGGCCGCCTACAACTTCGCTCGCCGCCTGAAGACTCTCATCCACCAGATGCCGGGACTGAACACCTAGGGTCAAAACCGACTCTGATGATGTGACCGTCCTCCTTTGTGGATCATCGCAGACCCACCTTGTTGGAGTGGACGGCCCCTGAACGGCATCGAAATGTGCCAAAGTGAGTCGTTGAAGAACTCAAACAAAGGAGCCGTCCGTGGATCAGATTATCCGTATTGGCATGGATACGTCAAAGCACGTCTTTCAACTGCATGGCGTGAACGCCGCCGAACAACCGGTTCTTCGCAAGAAGATGCGCCGCAAGGAGATGGTGGATTTTTTTGCGAAGTGCCCGCCGACCATCATTGCGATCGAGGCCTGTGGTGCCTCGCATCACTGGGCGCGGTTACTGACCGGGCTCGGTCATGAGGTCAAGCTAATTGCGCCGCAGCTTGCGAAGCCCTACGTCAAGCGCGGCAAGAATGATGCGGCCGATGCTGAAGCGCTATGTGAGGCGATGAGCCGCCCGACGATGCGGTTCGTTCCGATAAAGAGCGCCGAGCAACAAGCCGCACTTATGCTGGTGGGGATGCGCGAGCGTGCTGTCGCCGCCCGGACGCAGCTTGCCAATTCGATCCGTGGCTATGCGGCCGAGTTCGGACTGACCGCGGCCAAAGGAGTATCTCATATTCCGGGCCTTCTGGAACGCATCATGGCTGATGAAAATGTCCCCGCCTTGGCGCGCGATCTGTTTGCGTCACTTGCAGATGAATTTGCGCAATTGAGGGAACGCCTGAAAGAGATAGAGGCGAGGCTGATGACCTGGTTCCGCAGCAACGAATGTTGTCGTCGCCTTGCAAGGATCCCCGGTGTCGGTCCAATCGGTGCGGTTTTGCTGGTGATGAAAGCGCCAGCACCGGAGCAGTTTGTATCCGGAAGACAGTTTGCTGCCTGGATGGGCCTGACGCCCAGGGATCACTCGACAGCTGGCAAGGCCAGGCCTGGTGTTATTACGCGAGCGGGCGATGAGGCCTTGCGCAAGACACTGGTCGTGGGCGCGACTTCGTTGCTTCGACAGGTGAGAGCGGGCAGAGGCAGGAACGCCTCGTCCTGGCTCACCGAGATGCTCAAGCGCAAGCCGCCGAAACTCGTGGCCGTCGCGCTGGCAAACAAAACCGCCAGGATCGCGTGGAAAATAATGATGTCGGGCGAGGCCTATAAAAACATTGCTGCGCGACCGGCCATGGCTTGCGCGGCGTGACGAGATCGGCCAGTCACGGTGAGCAGGAGAAAGACGCTACCGTGCTGAGCTGATGCGTGAACTTGCAGGAAACTTGAAGATGGTGTGATCGATTGTCAACGCCGACTGAACTTTCCCCAGAAGTGCCGAAGTAAAATTCCCCACTCTGGCGGGTCCGGTAATCAGCCG
>NZ_JBHFPE020000047.1:0-1794 GCF_043355935.2 Roseovarius roseus
CGGCTCTACGTCACGACGTCGCTCTTCTCGACCTGGGACAACCAGTTCTACCCGTCGATGAAGGACAAGGGCGGTATCATGCTGATCGTGGATTGCGATAATGAAAACGGCGGCATGAAAATCCGCGACGACTTCATCATCGATTTCAACGATGAGCCGCACGGGCCCGCGCGGGCGCATGAGACACGCTATCCCGGCGGCGATTGTTCATCCGACATCTGGGTCTGATCCATCTCCCCCGCTTTCCCGGTCCCTCGGGGCCGGGACCCATCCGCAAGGAGGAGGCATGCGCAAGCACACAGTGACGCTTCGAAATCGCGGCAGCGTGTCTTTCGAGGTCGGCGAGGACGAGCCGATCATCGACGTTGTCGAGGCGGCGGGACATGTCTTGCCGATCGCCTGCCGGTACGGCGGCTGCATCACATGCGCGGCGAGGATGATTTCGGGCTCGGTCCGCCAACCAAAGGGTACGGCGCTGAACAAGCGTCAGTCCGAAGAAGGTTACGTCCTGCTCTGCGTGGCTCGCCCGAACGAGGACTGTGTCTTCGACGTGGGTGTCGAAAGCCACGACAAGCTGTACGTCAACCCCTTTGCCAGCGCCGCCGCCGCCGGGCAACTGGCGCGAGCGCGCAAGAAATGACGTCAGCCTCGGCGCAGACGGCGGGTAGGGCAAGCATTCACGGATGGCCCGAACCGGACATCTGCCGGGTCGGTTCGCTCCGATGCAGCTTTCGCATTCCCGCCATTCGTACAAAGGGCAGCATTTCAAATGATTGGAACAAAGTAATCCACGCTTGTTGCTGGTAAACCGTTCTCTCGCGCCTGCATAATTTTTAGTCAGTTTTGAG
Organism: Roseovarius roseus; assembly: GCF_043355935.2. Classification (NCBI taxonomy): domain Bacteria; kingdom Pseudomonadati; phylum Pseudomonadota; class Alphaproteobacteria; order Rhodobacterales; family Roseobacteraceae; genus Roseovarius; species Roseovarius roseus. The sequence goes on from NZ_JBHFPE020000047.1 coordinate 849, forward strand.
CGCCGTGTCGAAGATGCTTATGGGAATGCCATCTCAAAACGTTGCCGCGCCATTGCCGCTATGATGAATTAGTCAAATGCAATGGCGGCGCGATTGCTGATGCCAAGAACGGTGTAGCGACGCGCACCAAGCTTGAAGGGTAGATATCATGATCAAAGTCCTGTCCGGAATCTGGGCTCTTCTGCTTGGGATCGTGCTCATCATGTTGGGCAACGGCATGCATTTTACCCTGATTGGCCTGCGCGGCGGGATCGAGGGATTTTCGGCCACTGAGCTTGCCGTTGTGACATCCGGCTATTTCCTGGGGTTCCTTTCGGGCGCGCGCCTCACGCCCGTGATGATCCAGCGGGTCGGCCATGTCCGCGTCTTCGCGGCGCTTGGCAGTTTCATGTCGGCAGGCCTTATTGCATTACCGCTGCTGACAGAGCCCTGGGCCTGGACATTGCTCCGCGTGCTCATCGGATTTTGCATGTCAGGTATCTATGTTGCGGCTGAGAGCTGGTTGAATGCCTCAGCCACGAACGAGACCCGGGGCAAGGTCCTCTCGGCCTACATGATTGCGCAGACATTGGGCATCATCGGCGCGCAGGGATTGTTGTCTCTGGGGGATGCCGCGACCTCGGTGCTGTTCATCGGGGCGTCTATCCTCGTGTCCATCTCTTTCGCACCAATCCTTTTATCCGCCGCGCCGGTGCCGCCCGTCGAAGTCGCGCGCCCTATGGGTCTTGGTGCTCTCTTCAAGGGCTCTCCGTTGGGCACGGTGGGCATCTTCCTGCTGGGCAGCGTCTACGCGACACAATCTGGCATGGGGGCGGTTTTCGGGTCGCAAATCGGGCTCTCAGCCGGGCAGATCGCGCTCTTCGTCGCGATGCTGTTCGCTGGGGCGCTGGTGCTGCAATACCCTATCGGATGGCTTTCCGACCGGATGGACCGGCGCAAGCTGATC
>NZ_JBHFPE020000048.1:0-1525 GCF_043355935.2 Roseovarius roseus
TATTCCGTTGAAAAACTCTTCCTTGATCGAGACGTGAACTGCTGATTCAATTTCTGTAATTGAGGGGAGGATCGGCGATGATGGGACCGAGGCAGGAGGCGCAACGGGCGCTGTTCTACGAGTTCTCGCTCGAGGAACATGTTCCCCAGGATCACCTGCTTCGATCCATTGATCGGTTTGTCGATCTGAGCAGTATCCCTGCCCATCTGGCGGATTTCTATAGCCACACGGGCCGTCCCTCCGTCGATCCCGAGCTGCTGATCCGGATGCTTCTGGTCGGCTATTGCTTCGGCATCCGCTCAGAGCGGCGGCTCTGCGAAGAGGTGCATCTGAACCTAGCGTATCGCTGGTTCTGTCGCCTCGATCTTTCCGACAGGGTGCCGGATCACTCGACCTTCTCCAAGAACCGCCACGGCCGGTTTCGTGACAGCGAGTTGCTGCGGCATCTGTTCGAGTCGACCGTCGCACGGTGCATCGCCGAAGGCCTTGTCAGCGGCCAGCGCATGGCGATCGATGCCAGCCTGATCGAGGCGGATGCCAACAAGCAGAACTCGACGCCAAAGGAGGATTGGGACATCTCGCAGATTGATCCAGCCGACGCGACCCGCGCAGTGCGCGAATATCTCGACACGCTGGACGAGGCCGCATTCGGCGCCGCCAGCGAGGTTCGGCCTAAGTTCACCTCGCATTCCGACCCAGCCAGCCAGTGGACCGCAGCACGCAAGGGGCCTGCTTTCTTCAGCTATTCCGACAATTACCTGATCGACACCGATCACGGAGTGATCGTCGACGTCGAAGCGACCCGATCAATCCGACAGGCAGAGGTCGGCTCGACCAAGACCATGCTGGATCGTGTGAAGGTCCGGTTCGACCTGCATCCCGAGCGGCTGATCGCCGACACCGCCTACGGCACAGGGCCGATGCTGGGTTGGCTGGTCGACCGCAAGATCGCACCATACATCCCGGTTTTGGACAAGTCCGGGCGCACCGACGGCACCTGGAGCCGCGCCGACTTCGAGTGGGACGCCGAGAACGACCAATACATCTGCCCTGAGGGCCAGCCACTGAAGCAGTTCCGCCGGAACTATTCCGACCCGAACAGAGGACCGACCGGCAAGGGTATAGCCAAATACCGCGGCCTGAAGCTCACCTGCCAGGCCTGCCCCTCAAAGCCGCGCTGCTGCCCCAACATGGACTTCCGGTCCATCACCCGCGAGGAACATGAGGATGCCCGCCAGGTCGCCCGCGACATCGCGAAGACCCGCCAATACGACATCTCGATGAAGCTCCGGAAGAAGGTCGAGATGCTCTTCGCCCACCTCAAGCGCATCCTTGGCCTGGGGCGGCTCCGATTACGTGGTCCATGCGGCGCAAATGACGAATTCCTCCTCGCCGCAACCGCCCAGAACCTTCGCAAACTGGCGAAGATCTTTCCTGCACCGCAGCAAACGCAAAAAGCCTAATGAGAAAGGCGCTCGCGCTCCATTCAAGCCGCCACTTTCTGCGCCAGAAACACGCTGTTTTT
>NZ_JBHFPE020000049.1:0-1440 GCF_043355935.2 Roseovarius roseus
GCGGGGCATCTTCAGCCCGACCAGCGCGCCACGGATTCTGTCGAGAAGCTCGGTCATGAGTACGCTCCTCCGGTCGCGAGGCGTTTGCCCACGGCGTCGTAAAAAGACAAAGGTCTTTGCGGGACGCCCGCCGCTTGAGGGACGGGCCGCCGCGCCGGTGGCGTCTTGCGATGCGCGGGATCGACACGGCGCTGGTTCTTGCCTTCCAGAACCGGGTGCGCGGCGATCAGCACGCCTTCCTCGAAGATCCGAACCTCGTGCATGTGGTTCTGGACCTCGACGACGCGCTTGCGGGTCGTATCCGGAACGCTGTAGTAATTTCCGCCGACCGAGACCATGCCCTCGTGGCTGACCCGCCGCTCCACGGTCAGCACCGCATTGTAGGGGATTGCCGGCAGTCCCGTCAGGCTCGGTTGTTCCTCGGCAAAGGCTGCGTTCACGACGCGCCGTGTCGTCGCATGGACCCGCGGATTTGCGACGCCCGTCCGCCAGCCGTCGAACTGGACATTCAGATCGTCGAGGTTCCTGAACGTTCGTGCGAGAAAGAAGTCCTGCCGGATGTAGCGGAACGGGCGCTCGACCTTGCCTTTCGTCTTGGCCCGATACGGCCGACAGGCACGTGGCACTGCGCCGTAATGGTTCAGCAGCGCCACGAGAGAGGCGTTGTAGGTGACCACACCAGCCTCGTCCTCGCCGATCACCGCAGTCTTCATGCGATCATAGAGGATTTCCTCCGGAACCCCGTCCATGGCCGCAAAGGCCGCGATGTGGCAGCGCATGACGGATTGCAGGTTCTGGCTCGAGACGAACCGACCCCAAAGCCAGCGGCTGTGGCCCAGAATGATCGAGAATAGCCAGACCTTGCGCGTAACGCCGGGCTCGTCGGTGAAGGCGACCGTGAACTCCGCGAAATCGACCTGCGCCTGGCGACCCGGCGGGGTCTCGAACCGGCGCTCGAACTGCGTGCGCGCCGACGGACGGACGTCCCGAAGGAAATCGGTGACCGCCGTGTAGCCGCCTTCGTAACCCATATCCCGGATATCCCGCAGCAGCCGCGCACCGCTGAGATCGGGAAAGGTCAGGACACGCTCGCGCAGATAGGTCTCGTAAGGATCGAGCAACCGGTCGCGCGGCTGGCGCGGGCCATACACCGGCCCCTCCAGGCCGCGCTCGAGATACTTGCGCACGGTCTTGCGGTCGCATCCGACCTTCCGCGCAATCGCCGTGAGGCTCAGTCCTTGTTTCTTCAAATCGTGGATCATGACGATCTCCCTCAGTCCCTGCACCTGCACGCCCCCGTTCCTTTGTTTGGAGCATCAGGCCAGCATCCCGCGGCGTCGCCAATTTCCGGATATAAAAGGTCCGGAAATCGCCAACGCCGCTCGCGTTTTGGGGAATTTTCAAACGGCGGTTTTGGGGAGATTACGTCCGGCGGTTACA
>NZ_JBHFPE020000050.1:0-1387 GCF_043355935.2 Roseovarius roseus
GTCTCGATTCTGGTGGAAATTCTCCAGCGGCGTTCTCCGAGCATGCGGATTTGGGCCTGATCAGGCCGCGAGGTCAAGACTGATCGGTGCGATGGGCTGAGCCAAGGTTTCCCAACCGTCCACTTTCCGCATCTGGATCTGGCCCGATGCCATCAGCGCCCAGAGAAGCATCGGCACGGTTTCGGCGCAGGGCAGCACGGTCTGGGTCTTGATGCGGCGGCGGAACTCCTCGTTCAGGCGCTCGATGGCGTTTGTCGTCCGCGCCGACTTCCACTGTGATGGGTTGAGCCGCGTAAAGGTAAACAGCCGGTCCCCGGCCTCTTCCAAGCTGTCCGCAACCGCGCGGCATTTCAGCCGCCATTTGCGCAGGAAGGCCTTGCGACGGTTTTCGATTTCGGCTGCGGTGTCGGCATAGATCATGTCGCGGTAATCCTCGGTGAGTTCGTCCTGCATGCGTTTCGGGGCGTGGCCGAGAAGATTGCGGTGCTTGTGAACCGTGCAGCGCTGGATCGGCAGCTCCTCGCCCCAGAGCGCGACGAGTGCCGCCTCCAACCCAGGGGCGCCATCGACAATGACAAATTCCGGGCGTTTCAGGCCTCGCGCATCGAGATCGCCGAGAAACTGCCCCCAGGCTGCTTTGCTCTCGCCGCCCATATTCTTGATGGAAAGCAGCACTTTCTGTCCGTCCCGGCGCACGCCTATGGCCGCCAGCACCGAAATGTTCGTGGCCTTTTTATCGATGCGTGTCTTGATCACCGTCCCGTCAAGGATCAGCCGGACGATGTCCTCATTGGCCAGGTCGCGCACCACCCAGGCGTCCCAGTCGACCTTCACCTTGCGCCAGGCCCGGCTGACCACATCCTTGCTCACCGCTCCTTCAAACAGCCCATACAGCGCCCGTTTCACGCGCCGCGTGTTTGTCCCGGCCAGATAGACCGAAGCAATCAGGGCCTCAGCCTTCTTGGTCAGCCGCTGATAGCGCGGCAGCGCCTTCGAGCGCCATTCGGTGATCTTGCCGGTCTCATCGATGGCGCGGGCGCGTGGCACGCTCACCGTTTCCGCGCCGAAGGTGCCGACAAGCTGACGCGCGCGATGACCGTGTCGGTAGCCCGTAGGTTTATTGGAGCCCCGATCATAACGGCAGCGCCCAAGAAACGCGTCCAGCTCCTCTTCGAAGACCGCTTCGATCGTGGCGCGGATATTCTCTCGTAGCCGATCCTCGATCGGATCGTAGCCCGCTTCATTGGCCAGTAGCGAAAGCGCGGCAGTATCGGTATTGTTCTTCATGGCGTGATCTCCCTGGCGGTTGCTGCCGCCGGTTGGGTGGGTTCAAGTTCACCCGGAGATTACGCCACCTTCAAATTTCCACCACCTTCGCGACACGACC
>NZ_JBHFPE020000051.1:0-1333 GCF_043355935.2 Roseovarius roseus
GGGAGTGTCATGAACTCTGTGTATCGGGTCTGGCCCATGCGGGTTTCAGATACGGTCACGCATTGAATCGATCTTCGAACATTATGGCGAAATGGTTGCGTGCGGCAAACCATTCTCGAACATTTCTGCCTCCTTTCTCGAAGTTGCGGATTGCCAGATAGATCAGCTTTGTGGCGGCGTCCTCGGTCGGGAACGATCCGCGCGTCTTGATGGACTTGCGGATCACCCGGTTCAGGCTCTCGATGGCATTCGTGGTGTAGATGATCTTGCGGATGGCCGGATCGAAGGCGAAGAACGGGATCACCTCCTGCCAAGCCCTGCGCCAAGCAGGGGCGATTGATGCATATTTGCCGGCCCATTTTTCTTCGAAGGCATCCAGTTCGGCGGCTGCCTGATCGGCAGTCGGGGCGCTGTAAATCCGCCTCAGGTCAGCGGCCACCTCCTTGCGATCCTTCCAGGCGCAGAAGTTCAGCGAGTGGCGCACGAGGTGGACAATGCAGGTTTGCACGGCCGTGTCCGGGAAGGCTGCGGTAATTGCGTCAGGGAAGCCCTTGAGACCGTCCACGACCGCGATCAGGATGTCCTGCACCCCGCGGTTCTTCAGTTCCGTCATCACCGAGAGCCAGAATTTGGCACCCTCGTTGTCGGCGATCCAAAGACCAAGAACTTCGCGCATGCCATCCCTGTTGACGCCAAGAGCGACGTAGACAGCCTTGTTCTTGACCATGCGGCTGTCAGCGTCGCGGATCTTGACCCGCAGAGCGTCGAAAATGACGATGGGATACATCCGGTCCAGCGCGCGGCTCTGCCAGTCCCGGACCTCGTCCAGAACGGCATCTGTGACGCGGCTGATCAGGTCGGGCGACACTTGCAGGCCATAGACATCCTCAAGGTGGGCGCGGATGTCACGCACCGTCAGGCCGGCGGCATAGAGACCGATGATCTTGTCATCCATCCCGTCGATCCGGGTCTGGCCCTTCTTCACCAGCTCAGGCTCGAAGCTGCCGTCGCGGTCGCGCGGCACGGCAATCGGCACCTCGCCGTCCTGCCCCTTCAGCCGCTTGGAGGATGTGCCGTTGCGCCGGTTGGACTGATCGGCCGGAGCATCTTTGCCATCTTCATAGCCCAGGTGCGCGGTCAGCTCGGCACCCAGCATCCGCTCCATCAGCTTGATCTTGAGCTCTTTCATCAGCCCGGCATCGCCAAGCAGATCTTCAGGCCGCTCGCAGCCCTTCAGTAGTTCGTCCAGCAGTTCCTTGGAAATCGTCATCGTCCTTGCTCCTCTCAGGAAGCATGGACCAGTTCCCAGTTACACAGAAGACAGGACACTCTC
>NZ_JBHFPE020000052.1:0-1245 GCF_043355935.2 Roseovarius roseus
GATAAACTCTGCGCCATAGCACGTCAGGAAGTAGGGCTGGTGAGAGGTTATGGCCATGCGCGCAGCCCCCAAATTGCGCAGCGGGTGGCCATAACCGGGTCTCAGGTCTCAACAGTGGTTTTGCACAACCACACTGCTGAGGAGACCGGCTATGACCGCCACCCATTCTACCCTTTCGACCGTGTTGGTCGCCATCGACATTTCCAAGCATCGGCACGAAGTGCTGATTGGCATTCCCGGCAAAAAGCGCCGCCGCCGCATGACAATTACGAACACGCTGGAGGATTTTCAGCGCTTGTCAGCAGCTCTCGCCAGCTATGACCTGCCGGTGCGGATTGGGTTTGAGGCGACCGGTAATTATCACCGTGCCTTGGCCCACCACCTCGGCCTGGCCGGGTTCGACCTCAAGCTGGTCTCTTCCGTTGGCTTGGCCAGAACGCGCGAGGCTCTACACAACAGCTGGGACAAGAATGATCCCAAGGACGCCCAAGTCATTCTGCACATGATGGAGATCGGGGCTGTACAATTCTTCCATGATCCACTCGTGACCGGGATCGCGGACATCCAGGAACTCTCGAAGACCCACGAGATCGTTTCGCGCTCGAAGACCGAGTTGTGGCACCGCATCCTGACGCATTACCTACCCCTTTACTTTCCCGAGGCCGAGCGGTTTCACCGCAGCTCCCGCACCGACTGGTTCCTGGCATTCCTGGAGAAGTATCCCACACCGCACATGATCACGGCCATGGACCGGGAAGCCTTCGTCGCCGATGCTTGGCAGGTTGTCGGTCGCAAGGTCTCCAAAGAACGTCTACTTTCAGATATTTACACCACGGCTGTTGAATCTGTAGGGCTGCCGATTCACCCGGACTCCGACGCGGTCCGCATGTTCCGTCTCGTGTTGGCCGAGGGCCGCGGCCTGATCCAACAGCGCGATGAGATCGAGGCGCGGGCCGTCGAGTTGCTGTCGGATCTCCCCGATTATCAGTTGCTGACGACCATTCCTGGGATCGGCCCGATCAACGCCATGACCATCCTGGCCGAGGCCGGTGATCTGCGACGATTCCGGCATCATCGACAGTTCCTGAAGTTCTGCGGCATGGACCTCGCGACAATGCAATCCGGCATGTTCCGTGGCCAGAGCCGCATCTCGAAGTATGGCAACGCCCGGTTGCGGCGCACTCTCTGGATGGCCGGCCAAACCGCCGTTCTCAAGAGAACCAACAGCTTCCGGGACAAGTTCGA
>NZ_JBHFPE020000053.1:0-1197 GCF_043355935.2 Roseovarius roseus
ACGCAAAAAGCCTAATGAGAAAGGCGCTCGCGCTCCATTCAAGCCGCCACTTTCTGCGCCAGAAACACGCTGTTTTTTTTACAGAATCGGCGGAAACCGGACATTCTCTGCAGCCGCCAACCAATCAGGCCGGGTTGCTGAAAGCCGACATTTGCCAGCATGAACTAGTGGCTGCACTCTGCTCTGCGGCAAGTCCGCTCTAGTCCATTGCAACTCCCCTTCTGGATGGCTCTGTTGCGCAAAGCGCGTGAAGCCCGGACCATCCCTTTCCCCAGACGCACTTATCCCACGGACTTTGTGAGAGGTATGCCGAGCGCGGTGTAGCCGTTAAGGACGGCGGCGCGGATCTGGAGTTCGGCGACCTGGCGGCCGAAGTCGCGTGCCGTGAGGCTCTGCCCCAGCAGCTTCACGCAATGCATCTTTGTCTCGGCGCGTCCCCGACGGTGCTTCCGGTGATCTCAATGGCTCGGATATCCAGTGTTTGTTCGTCGACACCGATGTGGATCTTGCGCCATAGACGGCGTTTCGCGCCGCCATGCTTTCGAGCGTGCCCGTTGCCTTCGCCCTCGGCCTTAATGCCGATGCTGTCGATCAACAGGTTCAACGGCCCCTGCGAGCCGCGGTAGGGAACAGACACGGTCAGGGTCTTCTGGCGTCGGCTCAGCGTGCTGAAATCCGGCACCGCCCAGTCGAGGCCGGCCAGACGCAGCAGGCTCTCCACGAACCCGGTCGTCTGCTGAAGAGCCATGCCGAAGAGCAACTTCATCGTCAGGCATGTCTGGATAGCGGCATCGCTATACCGCGGCTGCCTGCCTCGCTTGCCCGTTGGCGGGGGGCACCCACACCATGTCCGGGTCGAACCAGATCGTCAGGGAGCCGCGCTGCTTCAGCGCTTCGTTATAGGCCAGCCAGTTCTTCGTCTTGTAGCACGGCGGGGTAGTGTCTGGTCATGCAGACCAGCTACCACGCTGGATTCACGAGGAGAATCCCTCACCCGGCCTTTACGCAACAAAGCCCAGCGCATCTAATGACACCGATACGTATTGCCAAGAAGTCTAGGCAAACCGCAGCGTAAATCTGTCGAGCCGACCTCCAAGGGCGCTAACCGTCAACAACTTGGCGGATCGATGCGCTCAGTCCGCCATCGACGACCAATTCGGCGCCGGTGATGTAGGAGGCGCGGTCGGATGCCAGGAA
>NZ_JBHFPE020000054.1:0-1113 GCF_043355935.2 Roseovarius roseus
CTGAGTAGCGATTGCGATCGAATGTGATCAGGCAGGTGGGCGATACCCGCTTGCTCTGCTCGACAAAGCCGTCAAACACTGTGGGCAGTGGCATCAGCGCTGGCTTTTCGGCCTCCCAGACATCGGCAATGCTGCCAAGCAGGGTGCCATGCGCAGTCTCGGCCCACAGGAGCTTGCAGCGATCTTCCAACCAGATGTTCAGCGCATCCATATCCGGAAAGGCAGGCATGAGTTGCCAGAGCCGGTGGCGGGCATCGCGCACATTCTTCTCGACCTGACCTTTCTCCCACCCTGCCGCTGGATTGCAGAACTCGGGATCAAAGACATAATGGCTGGTCATCGCCAGGAACCGTGCGTTTACATCGCGCTTCTTTCCGACGCCAATCCGGTCGACGGCTGTCTTCATGTTGTCGTAGATGCCGCGCCCCGGAACACCCTCAAACACCCGGAAGCCATGCCAGTGGGCATCGAACAGCATCTCATGCGTTTGAAGCAGATAGGCCCGCACCAAGAAGGCGCGGCTGTGCGACAGCTTGATATGGGCGACCTGAAGCTTGATGCGCTCGCCGCCGACATAGGCCCAGTCCTCACTCCAATCGAATTGAAACGCCTCGCCAGGCTGGAACACCAGCGGAACGAAAACCCCGCGGTCAGTCGTATGAGACGCGCGTTGACGTTCACCCTTCCAGTCCCGCACAAAGGCCGCGACACGCTCATATGAACCATCAAAGCCAAGCTGCACCAGATCGGCATGCATCTGCTTAGCGGTCCGCCGCTCCTTGCGTGATTTGCGCTGTTCAGACAGCAACCAAGCTGTCAGCCTCTCGGCATACGGATCCAGCTTGCTCGGCCGGTCCGGTCTCTGGAACTCGGGCTCGACAATCCCGGCCCGCAGATACTTCTTGATCGTGTTGCGAGACACGCCTGTTCGCCGCGCAATCTCGCGAATGGGCATCTTGTCTCGCAGCGCCCATTTCCGAATAACCCTCAAAAATCCCATGTCTACCACTCCAATAGCCCCCAGCTGAATCAAGCAGGGGCAAGGTTGCACATGGGTCAATTCTCGATGACAATTTCTGCAGTTGCCGGGTCAGTTCTCAGTGACAATCAACA
>NZ_JBHFPE020000055.1:0-1085 GCF_043355935.2 Roseovarius roseus
GAACTATACGTCAGTCACGAGTCTGCGCAGAAGCTGAAGGTGGAGGCGGGCAATCTGGTCAGCCATGATCTGACGCCGCGGCAGATCTGTGATCTGGAGCTTTTGATGAACGGGGGCTTCAACCCGCTCAAGGGGTTTCTGGGCGAGGCGGATTACAACGGCGTGGTCGAGGATATGCGCCTCGCCTCGGGCGCGCTCTGGCCGATGCCGATCACGCTGGATGTCAGCGAGGCCTTCGCCGAAGCGCTGGAGCTGGGCCAGGACATCGCGCTGCGCGACCAGGAGGGCGTGATCCTCGCCACGATGACCGTGACCGACCGCTGGACCCCTGACAAATCGCGCGAGGCCGAAATGGTCTTCGGCGCCGATGACAGCGCCCATCCGGCCGTCAACTACCTGCACAACACCGCCGGCACCGTCTATCTGGGCGGGCCGGTCACGGGCATCCAGCAGCCCGTGCATTACGATTTCCGCGCCCGCCGCGACACGCCCAACGAATTGCGCGCCTATTTCCGCAAGGTGGGCTGGCGCAAGGTCGTCGCCTTCCAGACGCGCAACCCGCTGCACCGCGCGCATCAGGAGCTGACCTTCCGCGCCGCCAAGGAGGCGCAGGCGAACCTTCTGATCCATCCCGTCGTCGGCATGACCAAACCGGGCGATGTCGATCATTTCACCCGCGTGCGCTGCTACGAAGCTGTCCTCGACAAATACCCCGGCTCGACCACGGCGATGAGCCTGCTGAACCTCGCCATGCGCATGGGCGGCCCGCGCGAGGCGGTCTGGCACGGGCTCATCCGCGCCAATCACGGCTGCACGCATTTCATCGTCGGGCGCGATCATGCCGGCCCCGGCAAGAACTCGCAGGGCGAGGATTTCTACGGGCCCTACGATGCGCAGGACCTTTTCCGCGCGCACCAGTCCGAGATCGGTGTCGAAATGATCGATTTCAAGCACATGGTCTATGTGCAGGAGCGCGCCCAGTACGAGCCGATGGACGAGATCGCCGACAAGGACGACGTGACGATCCTCAACATCTCGGGCACCGAGCTGCGCCGCCGCCTGCAGGAGGGGCTGGAGATCCCCGA
>NZ_JBHFPE020000056.1:0-1069 GCF_043355935.2 Roseovarius roseus
ATACCGCCCTTGTCCTTCATCGACGGGTAGAACTGGTTGTCCCAGGTCGAGAAGAGCGACGTCGTGACGTAGAGCCGCTTGCCATCAAGCGACAGCTGGATCATCTGCGGCGCGCCGTCGACGGTGCGGCCGTTCACCTCATGCGCCTTGCCCAGCAGCCCGCCGATCCAGACCTGACCGGTCAGCTTGGGATTGAACGGATCGGAGATGTCGTACTGCCTCAGATCCCCGTGCAGCCAGTTCGAGAAGTAGAGATACCTGTCATCCATCGACACCAGAATATCGGTGATCAGGCTCGGCATCGGGACCGGAAATCCCTCGACATCCACCGGGGGCACATCAATGATCTTGTTGACCTCGATCTTGCCGTTGTCTTTGTGGTAATGAAAGATGTTCGATGCCAGCGCCGCGCCGACAAAGCCATGGGTGCTGTCGGGATCGTGGTGGAACCGGGCCTCCAGCGGGATCATCCCCTCCTCGCCAAGGTCGATAGATTGCTCCACCTTGCGGTTCTTGAAGTCCCAGAAATGGATGTGCTGCCCGTATTTGCCCCTTGCCACATCCTCAAGATCGAAGCCCGGCATGAAGGTGTTGGGCGAGGCCCATTCGGTCGAAATCATCATGTTGTGGCGTGGCTGGTACCAGAAGTCGTAGTTGTACTTCATGTCGCCCAGGATTTTGGTCTGCCCCCATCGAGTGGTCCAGTTTGATTGTTAGTGCATGGTCGGTCTTTGGTCTATCGGAACGATGCTCTTGGGCGCCGGCGGCCGGTACCCCAAAGCGCTGTGTGGCCTGACCGTGTTGTAGTGACGACGCCAGCGTTCGATCAGGATCTGGGCCTCGCGCAACGTGGTGAAGACCTCGCCGTTGAGCAGCTCATCCCGGAAGCGGGCGTTAAAGCTTTCGCAGTAGCCGTTCTCCCACGGTGAGCCGGGGGTGATGAATGCGGTTTTTGCGCCCACGGCACCGATCCAGGCGCGCACCTTCTTGGCGATAAACTCTGCGCCATAGCACGTCAGGAAGTAGGGCTGGTGAGAGGTTATGGCCATGCGCGCAGCCCCCAAATTGC
>NZ_JBHFPE020000057.1:0-1009 GCF_043355935.2 Roseovarius roseus
GCGGCCTGTCGCCCGACGGGACAAGGTGGGTCGGCTGCCGCCCTGGATTCTTCCTCCATGTGCGGGTGCTGTCGCGGCTGTTCCGGCGCCTGTTTCTGGAGGGGCTGATGGACCTGCACCGGGCTGGCCAATTGACCTTCTTCGGCGATCTGGCCGGGCTGGCCAACGCGGACACCTTCACCGCCTGGCTCGCCTCGTTTCGCAAATCCGAATGGGTGGTCCATGCCAAACCACCCTTCGGCGGACCGGAAGCCGTGCTGGCCTACCTGAGCCGCTATACCCACCGGGTGGCGATCTCGAACAATCGCCTGGTCAGTGCGGACGCCGAAACCGTCGCCTTCCGCTGGAAGGACTATCGCATCAAGTCCGGCCACCGCCACAAGGTCCTGCGGTTGGCCACCGGCGAGTTCATCCGCCGCTTCCTGATCCACGTCCTCCCTGACGGCTTTCATCGCATCCGCCACTACGGCCTGCTCGCCTCAGCGCAGCGCAAGACCAACATCGCCCGATGCCGTGCCTTGCTCGGGGCAAAAAGCCCGGCTCCAGAGCCACCAGAGGTTGCCGAAGCCATCCCGCTCACCCTCCGCGAGCCATGCCCGTGCTGTGGCGGGCCAATGCGCATCATCGAGATTTTCCGACGCGGGCGGAAGCCCCGATCCCGCGCACCACCGAGGGAGCAGGCGGCATGACGAAACGCCCGTCCTCGTCGCGAACATTGCCTCGCTGCGTGCCCGCAGACCGGGCCGTTCCTGTTGTGCCCGGTGATCCGGTCGGCGCGCGAACAACGCGTCGAAGTTCCCGAAGACGCCTGGATATCGTGATCTCGGACGACCGCGCCGCCTGCGGTGATCGCCATGGCCACCCAGATCGACATCCGGTTCTCACTCCCGCCACGGGCCGCAGCACACTTTCCCCATAGTCACTGCCCAGCTCCCCGCGGCTTCCACCTTGGGAGGTTTTCCAACGCGGGTCGTGGTCGCGCCAGTGCGCAACGTGCCGCCGCGACCCG
>NZ_JBHFPE020000058.1:0-919 GCF_043355935.2 Roseovarius roseus
CTTCGTAGTCTGAGGTTGTTCAAAGACCGATGACAACGAAGGAGAGCACGATGACCGAGACCATGATCGACCTTCCGGGCGTGATCGCCAAGAGCGATGACACGGATTTCCTGCGGGAACTGATCCAGGACGCCGCGCAGCGGCTGATGGATATTGAGGTGGCCGCTGTCTGCGGCGCGGGGCATGGCGAGCGCAGCCCAGACCGTGAGAACCAGCGCAACGGCTACCGGCCGCGTCAGTGGGATACTCGGGCAGGCACCATTGGGTTGAACATCCCGAAGCTGCGCAAGGGCAGCTATTTCCCCACGTTCCTGGAGCCGCGCCGGACCGCCGAGAAGGCCCTGATGGCGGTAATACAGGAAGCCTACATCCACGGCGTCTCCACGCGGGCTGTCGACGACCTGGTGCGCGCGATGGGGCTGACGGGCACCTCGAAGAGCCAGGTCTCACGGCTGTGCGAGGAGATCGATGAGCGGGTGCAGGCGTTCCTGAACCGCCCGCTGGAAGGCGATTGGCCCTTCCTCTGGCTCGACGCCACCTACGTGAAGCTGCGTGAGGGCGGACGCATCGTCTCGATGGCGGTGATAGTGGCCGTCGCAGTCAATACTGACGGGCGCCGCGAGATCTTGGGGATCACGGTCCTGCCCTCGGAGGCCGAGACGTTCTGGGCCGAGTTTCTGCGCTCTTTGACCCGGCGCGGGTTGCGGGGCGTGCAACTGGTGATCAGCGACGCCCATGAGGGCCTGAAGGCCGCCGCGCGCAAGGTCCTTGGCGCAGGATGGCAACGCTGCCGGGTGCATTTCCAGCGCAACCTCCTGGCCCGCGTGAGTAAAACCAACAAGCCCGTGGTCAGCGCGGTGGTGAAGACCGTCTTCGCCGAGAAGGACCGCGACCAGGCCCATGCCCGCTGGCGCGAGGT
>NZ_JBHFPE020000059.1:0-883 GCF_043355935.2 Roseovarius roseus
TTTAGCGAGCGCTTCGACGCTTGAATATCTGAAACCGCATGGACCGGGCCAGATACACAAAGTTCATGACACTCCCCCTTGGCCTTGCTCCTAGGACTTATACATCGGCGCAAGATATTTCTTTCCTGGATCTGATATGCCCTCTTGTATGCTATTCACCTGCGCAGGTAGGTTCGGCAAAGCTCCACCCACCGCGACCGCTAGCTGTGGGTATGAGACGGCGAGCTGAGGATAACTCTCTTCCAATTCTCTAGGCATCGCGTTGGCCAGGTTCAGTTGGAAATGCTTGCCTTCGAACTCTACCATTTTGCCATCGAGCGCCTTGACTACCGGCAGCGCCGCGCCACCACCCGTCGCTGTCACGTTGATGAAATTTTCGTCGCCTGCAATGCAGATTGCAGCTTCCGTAACGAGATCGGAAATTTTCTTGAAGAGATTCTGGATAGTCTGCTGTCTTAAAAACTCGTCGAGCCCGATTTCAACCACGTCTCCAGTAACTAGTCCGATGCTGATGGCTCCATCGGTGAAAAGCACTTCTTTTTCCCTGCGAACATCGCGTTTTACGGCTGCATGGACGCGCCTGTGCTCAGCGGTCCCGTCGGCCAGACCGCTCTTTTCCATAATCAGCTTTAGCAGGGCATTGTCGACTATGTTGCCCGCCAGTGGGATTGCCCTCGCGGCGGCCCGCACCTCTGCCACGGTAACGCGATCCTTTGAGGGATTGTTAATGCAGACACAGCCCGCGACGTCAGTTGTTCCCGCGCCAATATCCAAAATCACGTATGGCATCCGATGCCGCGCTGGCGTAGGCTCTGGACCCATTGATTTCAGGTTCTCTGCGTGATTCACGGCTCCGAAAAGGAGCGATCTCATGTCTGATCTT
>NZ_JBHFPE020000060.1:0-849 GCF_043355935.2 Roseovarius roseus
GCGGGATGGAGCAGCCCGGTAGCTCGTCAGGCTCATAACCTGAAGGTCGTAGGTTCAAATCCTACTCCCGCAACCAAAAATACCACACAATAACAACGCTCTGGCGCCCTCTGGACACTTGATGTGCTCCCCGGAAACTGGACAATGACGTAAGCTCTGATTTGCTGTCTGCTGATCTTCACCACGAAGGAGATCGAAGATGTCGAAACGAAAGCAGCATGCCCCTGAGTTCAAGGCGAAGGTGGCGCTGGAATCGCTGAAAGGCGAGGCGACCGTGTCGGAACTGGCGAGCCGGTTCGGCGTGCATCCAACGATGATCAACCAATGGAAACGCGCACTGTTGGATAGCGCATCCGGTGTGTTTGAACGGGGCAGCCGCAAAGCGCCGGTAATAGATGAAGATCAGGTCCGGGACTTGCACGCCAAGATCGGGGAGCTGGCGGTGGCCAACTCTTTTTTGGAAAGAAAGCTCAAGCCGTGGGCCGGGAAGTGAGGCGCGGCATGGTGGAGCCTGATCATCCACAGCTATCGATCGGCCAGCAGTGTGCTCTGCTGTCGATCTCGCGCTCGTCCTTTTACTATACGCCGAAGGGGGAGACCGAGCAGAACCTTGGCCTGATGCGGCAGATCGACGGGCAGTTCTTGGAAACGCCATTCTTCGGTGTTCGGCAAATGACCTGGCACCTTCGCAACGACGGCCATGCGGTGAACGAGAAGCGTATCAGGCGGCTGATGCGTCTTATGGGGCTGATGCCGATCTACCAAAAACCCAGAGAGTGTCCGATCTTTTGTGTATGACTGATCCGGTTCATGCTTCACCAAAAGGAAGCATGAATGACCATCTCGAAA
>NZ_JBHFPE020000061.1:0-827 GCF_043355935.2 Roseovarius roseus
GCGTTGACACATCAGCTATGGTGCCGGGCTGCGCGCGGCCGAGGTCTGCAACCTCAAGATCGGCGACATCGACAGCGACCGGATGCTGATCCACGTCGAGCAGGGCAAGGGCCAGAAGGACCGCAAGGTGATGCTGTCGCCCGGATTGCTGGAGTTGCTGCGTGCCTGGTGGCGCGAGGCGCGCCCGGAGGGCTGGCTGTTTCCCGGCAAGCCCAAGATCAACCCGATCTCGCCAAGGCAGCTGAACCGGGCCTTCACCTCGGCCAAGCACATGGCCGGCGTCAAGAAGGTCGCGACGCTGCACACGTTGCGCCACAGTTTCGCGACGCATCTGCTGGAGGCCAATACCGACGTGCGGGTGATCCAGGTGCTTCTCGGCCATGCCAAGCTTACGACCACGGCGCGATACACTCATGTCGCCACCAAGACGATCCGCGACACGGTCAGCCCCTACGAGATGCTGGCCAGGTTGCAGGACCAGACCGTGAAGCGAAGCCTGGAGTGACCGGATGCCGGGGTGTCCCGGCCGAAGCTGGAGATTGCTGACATCTTCCGCGCCCATGGCTCTGCGTGGCGGCAGGCCAATGTGGGGCATGTCAGCCTCTCACAGCTCAAGGTGATGTCCGCGATCGAGGCCTGCCGGACCGAAGCGCTCGGCGGGCATGTGGCCGGTTGCATCAAATGCGGCCACCATCACATCGCCTACAATTCCTGCAAGAACCGGCATTGCCCGAAGTGCCAGGGACCGGCGGCGCGCGACTGGATGGAGGCGCGGGCCGAGGACCTTCTGCCCGTGGAATATTTCCACGTGGTCTTCACCCTCCCGG
>NZ_JBHFPE020000062.1:0-801 GCF_043355935.2 Roseovarius roseus
CGCTCAGTGAACGAGCAACACCGGCTATGAAAAAGCAGGTGGACGCCAGTTCCTACACCACTTCCCGGGGCACTACCACAGGCTCGGTTCACGACAGCCCGGCCCGTAGGGTCGCGCCATACCCTTTCCCACAAAAAAAGATCAATCATTCAAGCTCTTGGTAGCTTTCGCCTTGCGAATGGGGCAACATCGATCCATGCCAATTTTGCTTCAAGACATCTGGCCGATTGAGAACCTCGGCGAGTACAAAATTCACTTCGCCCGCTGGAACCAGCACAGCCAACCGCTGGAGGTGTTCGCGCGGGATCGCCGCGAGTGGCAGGAGTGGCAAGAATACAGACCTGGCAGGGATGACTTCAACCGTCCGCTCATCTTCTCGCTCATGCAATTTTACCATGAGCAGGACACTTGGCTGTTCGGCGGCGTTTACCGGGTTCTTGAGCGCCATGCGGATCGCTATGACGTCGAGCTGACAGACATCGGTGCAAACATGATCGGTCGGCTGAAGCTGTTCTACCCCTATCGCGACCGCACAACGCGCGCGGTCATGGAGCGCCACCATGCAGCATTTGAAGTGCGCGAAATCCTGAGCGAGCCCTATTCAGGGCGTACCTTCCCAGGGTTTGACGATGTTGATCTATCATTCGAAGAACTGGAGACGCTCATCCGCAACGAGCGTCTTGACTGGCGCGCAGCGATGGAGTGTAACCGCCGGACGTAATCTCTGTTGATTGTCACTGAGAACTGACCCGGCAACTGCAGAAATTGTCATCGAGAATTGACCCATGTGCAACCTTGCCC
>NZ_JBHFPE020000063.1:0-797 GCF_043355935.2 Roseovarius roseus
GCCGCCGGTTGGGTGGGTTCAAGTTCACCCGGAGATTACGCCACCTTCAAATTTCCACCACCTTCGCGACACGACCATGAAAGCCGCTCCATCATGGAAGGCGATCCGGAAATCTAATGTCATCTTGAGTCTATAGCCACTGTAGCTCTTTCAAAGCCCAAAAATTGCTCTTCACCAACCTTCGTAGGTGGTGATGCGAGCCGTACTCATGCCTTTGGTCGCAATTTCCGGATTGTTCGCGAAGGCAACAGACAGGCCGAGTCTTCTCGCCGGCATGCTTGCTGTGAGAAAAAAATCGCCCGGCCATCCAGTTTTTACTTCGCCTCACGGAAAAATGGCCAATCTTCTCGTTGAAGTCGGAAGACAGGTGCTTGGCTGCTGCGGGACTCAGAAATAATCGCAATCGTCCAAATATTGACCGCACCCTGAAGTTGGAGGCGGGAAGTCCGCAAGCGACTGAATGAATTGCGATACTCTTCAATTGGACCGTGACTGTGCCAGCACCTTGGCGCACTCGACGACAGAAAGCAGAATGACGTGGCGTCAAGCCGTTTCCGGCGTGAGAACAATGAAAGCACATTCCGAAAACGAACCGGTTACCCGCCGACGTGCTGGCGCCGGCTTTTTGCAAAACATCCGTTCGGAGGACCTCAGAATGGCAAATGAAATTCTCGCAATGCGTACCATCGCATCAATCGCAACGCAATTTTCGGGAGCATAGGGGAGTGTCATGAACTTTGTGTATCTGGCCCGGTCCATGCGGTTTCAGATATTCAAGCGTCGAAGCGCTCGCTAAA
>NZ_JBHFPE020000064.1:0-782 GCF_043355935.2 Roseovarius roseus
TGATCAGCAGATCATAACAACTGGGTGGGTCAGATCTCGGTGACAATGCCGGGTCAGTTCTCAGTGACAATCAACAGTCGGATCGGCTGCTCGAACGCCCGGAACAAGGCTACCTGTGACAATAAACAAACGATCCCTCGGGACGAACTTGAAGAATCAGTGCTGGGGTCGCTGCGCGATCATCTAATGAACGAAGAGCTCTGCGACGTGTTCTGCGAAGAGTACGCACGGCACATGGGAGAGCTGACCAAGCGTCACAACGCATCGCTATATCAGTACGAGGCAGAGCTGCAAACGCTGCACCGCGAAAAGAAGAAGGTTGTGCAGTCCATCTTGGACGGCGTGTCGGCTGTATTCTTGAAAGATGATGCTGCGCGAATCGAGAAGCGCATGGGGCAGCTCGAAAAGCTGCTGGATGGAAAAATTGAACGCCCGTCTCTTTTTGAGCCGGGTATTGCCGCGCGCTACAAGCGCGAGGTCAAGAGGCTCATCGAGTCTCTGAACAGCTCAGAGCACCGCGAGGAAGCATCTGAGCTCATTCGATCAATGATTGAGGCAATCGTTCTGACGCCCTCGGAGGAGCGTGGTATGCCTATTATTGATCTTGTTGGCGATTTGGCGGGTATTCTGTCTGTCGCTTCCGGTCGCGACAAGCCTGCACTCACTGTTGGTTTGTCTGAGTTTAACCCAGATGAGTGCGAGGCATTGGTTGCGGGAGTAGGATTTGAACCTACGACCTTCAGGTTATGAGCCTGACGAGCTACCGGGCTGCTCCATCCCGC
>NZ_JBHFPE020000065.1:0-781 GCF_043355935.2 Roseovarius roseus
TCGAGATGGTCATTCATGCTTCCTTTTGGTGAAGCATGAACCGGATCAGTCATACACAAAAGATCGGACACTCTCCGGGAATGGCAGCGGCCCTTTGAGGCCGATAAGCCGATTGGAACCTCGCTTGCGGAATTCATCAGGGCCAGTGGAACACCACCACACAAACAGGCCGGACAGACGACAGTACTGACAAAATGACCGCAGAAATCGCCAAAAAACTCTTGCAATGCGGGAGCCACCCACAGAGGCCATTCCAAGATCGTGCCGACGCCGCAGCGCAGCTTTCCGGAACCGGCCATTCATGCCTTGTGAAGCATCCCAAGAAGGTGACCGTCGGCAGTGCGGGACTTTGCCGACCTTCAGTTAACAAGCTACCTCTGCCCCAACAGTTCGAACTTACAGAAGGCTTCGCCACGATGAGCATATTTGATCTTGTGATCTTTGATTGTGACGGGGTGCTTCTCGATAGTGAAATAATCGCCTGTCGAGCTGATGCTGAGGCCTACACGCTGCTAGGATACGCAATCACGACAGAGGAAGTCTCGAGGCGATTTGCAGGCATGCCCGATGAAGCTGTCGATGCGGCTCTTACAGCCGAGCTTGGGAAGCCCCTCCCAGACAACTTTAGAGCTCAAATAAAGAAGTCAGTGATTGAGAAATATAGGACTGATCTGCAACCGATTAGCGGCGCTAAATATCTACTTTGTTGATTGTCACTGAGAACTGACCCGGCATTGTCACCGAGATCTGACCCACCCAGTTGTTATGATCTGCTGATCAC
>NZ_JBHFPE020000066.1:0-777 GCF_043355935.2 Roseovarius roseus
TGAGGGAAAGGTGAAAAGCACCCCGACGAGGGGAGTGAAACAGTACCTGAAACCGAACGCCTACAATCAGTCGGAGCTTGACTGGACTCTAATGACAATCTGCATCACCAATGATGCTTATATTAGCGACAAGGAAACGAAAATGTCGGATTTGGCCGTTGTTACGGATGGAACCTTTGCTGTTGTGGGCCTCGTATTGGGGCTGATCAACATGGGCGTGAATCATTGCCCCTACGAAGGTTGCTTTGCAAAGAACGAGCGCACGCCGTATCTTGGCCTCTCCGTCGGTGAGCTTGTGTTTCAGGAAAACAACGTCGGTGAAGAGATCTTCATCCGGAAACAAACAAGGCTTGCCCGTGGACCCTTCCAATTCACCTACGGTGTTTCCGTCACCGATGAAGGTGGCCTTTGGGTGGGAATGGGTAACACGACAACTTATTCGACGCCGAATGATCGGTGGTATGCACAGTTCCACGCAATGCCCGGGTTATATGCCAGTGGCGGAGATGTGGACCTTGGCGGTCCCATCGAGTTTCGGACAGGGATCGAATTTGGTTATCAGAACCGCGAAGGAGTTCGCATAGGGCTGGGCGCCGACCACAGGTCGAACGCCGGCATCTACAGCGACAACCCGGGCGTTGAAACGGTTCATTTCCGCGTCTCCATTCCAATGAAATGATTGTCATCAGTGTCCAGTCTTGTGACGGCGTACCTTTTGTATAATGGGTCATCGACTTGGTCTATCTAGCAAGCTTAAGCCGTTAGGTGTAGGCGCAG
>NZ_JBHFPE020000067.1:0-695 GCF_043355935.2 Roseovarius roseus
ATATGGCGCGGCACATCGGCGATACGCGCGAAATAGCGGATCGCGAATTTGCCCGCGCCGAAGAGCACGATGGAGCTAAGCATGATACCGATGAAGATGGCGTAGATCAGGCTGATATTGTCCTGAAACATCAGCGGTCCGGGCGTCAGCCCCTGCAGCATGAAGGCGCCAAGGATGACGGCGGTCACGACATCGCCCGGGATGCCCAAGGCCAGCAGGGGAATGTGACTGACCCCGGCCATCAGGTTGAAATTGCCGAAGATGAAGCGCTGCAAGCCATAGACCCGATTGACGACGCGGCCCATGCGCGCCGCCTTCATGCCGGGCAGGACTGCCTGCATGCAGATGATGGGCGCGCGCAGATTGACGGCCGCAACGGCATCGAGATCGGTGGGCTTCGTGTCTTCCAGCGTGGCGGGCATGACGACGCCCGCGTTGTTGACGAGGCGCGTCACGCGGCGATCCCCGATCACGCGCGCAAGTTCGGCTTGCGTTGCCGCGACATCGGCCAGATCGACGGTGATCTCTTCATGCGCAAAGTCATGCGTCACCGGTGCGCGGTCCAGCACGATCACGCGCAGACCATCCTCAGTCAAACGCTGCGCGATGGCTGCGCCAATGCCGGCTGCACCTCCGGTGACTAGGGCCAGATCACTCATCGGCTCACTTCTCGAACGGGATGGCCTTGTCGACCA
>NZ_JBHFPE020000068.1:0-598 GCF_043355935.2 Roseovarius roseus
TGTTGATTGTCACTGAGAACTGACCCGGCATTGTCACCGAGATCTGACCCACCCAGTTGTTATGATCTGCTGATCACGATGGCGTCAATGCTGTTGCCTCCTTTCGCTTTTTCTTGGCTGTTTCGGAGCTGGCCTTGAAGCGGTAGCTGTCATTGCCGGTCTCCAGGATGTGGCAGCGATGGGTGAGACGATCGAGCAGTGCTGTGATCATTTTGGCATCGCCAAAGACGCTGGCCCATTCGCTGAAGCTCAGGTTGGTGGTGATGATGACGCTGGTGCGTTCATATAGCTTACTGAGAAGATGGAAGAGCAACGCGCCGCCAGAGGCGCTGAACGGCAGGTATCCCAGCTCATCCAGGATCACCAAGTCGGTTTTCACCAGCACTTCTGCGATCTTCCCCGCCTTGCCTTGGGCCTTTTCCTGCTCCAGCGCGTTGACCAGTTCAACCGTCGAGAAGAAGCGAACACGCTTTCGGTGATGCTCAATGGCCTGAATGCCGAGGGCGGTGGCGACATGCGATTTCCCGGTTCCAGGGCCTCCGATCAGCACCACATTCTCAGCCGCGTCCATGAACTCGCATCGATGAAGTTGGCGGAC
>NZ_JBHFPE020000069.1:0-528 GCF_043355935.2 Roseovarius roseus
TGAGCTACTCCCCATCTCTTGGACAGGATCTGGCGTAATTTAAGCTACTCGTTGCACCTGCTGATCGGGTTGGTTGATATCATTTCTCTGCCAATAGACCAGCGCCGGAGGTTGGCCGCCCAGGGCTGAATGCGGGCGCTGGTGGTTATAGAATGCCATCCATTTCCGGATGGCCGCTTTCGTCTCCGATCCGGTCTCCCAGGCATGCAGGTAGACGCACTCGTATTTCAGGGTTCGCCATAGCCGCTCGATGAAGATGTTGTCGAGGAACCGACCTTTCCCATCCATCGAGATCCGGACGCCAGATCGGCGCAGCCGATCCGTCCAGGCGAAGGACGTGAACTGGCTTCCCTGATCCGTGTTCATGATCTCGGGCGGGCCGAACTTTTGAATGGCCTCGTTCAGCGCCTCGACGCAGAAGTTGGCCTCCAGGGTGTTCGAGATCCGCCAGGACAGAACCTTGCGGGTGCGCCAGTCCATGATTGCCACGAGGTAGAGGAACCCGCGCCGCATTGGCAGGTAGGTGAT
>NZ_JBHFPE020000070.1:0-510 GCF_043355935.2 Roseovarius roseus
TTTCGCAGCCCGATCTGCTGGATCTTCATCGCCCTTACGCTCTTTTCCCTTTTTGTAGGCATTCGGCGCGAATGGCGGGCGATCCGCGCCCGCCACGGCGCGGGGCGGAGCGCGACATGAGCGGGCTGTTGCAAGGCCGGATCGCCGTCGTGCTGGGCGGCGGGGCCATCGCGCCGGGCATCGGGATCGGACGGGCGCTCTGCCTCGCCTATGCAAGAGAGGGCGCGCATGTGGTGGTCGCGGACCGCGATATCGCAGCGGCCGAGGCCACGGTGGCCATGTTGCCCGAGGGCCAGAGCGAAGCGGCGCAGGTCGACGTGCTGGATGATGCCAGCATCGAGGCGCTGATCGCCGAGACCCACAACCGGCACGGCCAGATTGACATCCTCCATTGCAATGTCGGCCTCGGCAAAAGCGGCCCGTCCGGGCAGATAAGCGGCGCGGATTGGCGGCGCATTTCGGATGCGAACCTCACGTCGCTGCACATTGCGGCGCAAGCCGTCCTGCCCG
>NZ_JBHFPE020000071.1:0-503 GCF_043355935.2 Roseovarius roseus
CCAGACTTGCATCGTGCATCTGGTGCGCCATTCTCTGAACTTCTGCTCTTGGAAGGATCGCAAGGCCGTGGCCGCCGATCTGCGCCGGATTTACAGTGCCCCGACCTCCGATATTGCCGAGGCCGAACTTGATACCTTCGAGGAAAAATGGGCCGGGAAATATGCCTCCATCGCCCCGGCCTGGCGCCGGGCATGGCAGGAGGTAATCCCGTTCTTTGCCTTCGATCCGGCGATCCGCAAGATCATCTACACGACGAATGCCATAGAAAGTCTGAACCGGGTGATCCGAAAATCGATCAAGACGCGCGGCTCTTTCCCGACCGACGAGGCTGCAACCAAGCTGATCTATCTCGCCATCCGCAACTTTGAAAAGGATGGCAGAAATGTCAGGGAATGGTTTGCAGCCCGCAACCAGTTCGCCATAATGTTTAGCGAGCGCTTCGACGCTTGAATATCTGAAACCGCATGGACCGGGCCAGATACACAAAGTTCATGACACTCCC